>JALHPY010000128.1 GCA_022842305.1 Rubrivivax sp. | reverse complement strand
GCGCCTGCGCGGCCTGCAGGTGCTGCAGCGCATCGGGCAGGCGGCCTTGGGCGAGCGCGGCGATGCCGGCGGTCCAGGCGGCCAGGGCCTGTGCCGAAGGGGCGCTGGCGCAGTTCATCGCCGCGGGCGATGAACGCTCGGCCGGCAAGGTCGAGCACAACCTGGGCAGCGTGCTCTTCCGTCAGGACCGCCACGCCGAAGCCGAGCCGCACTTCCGCCGGGCCGCGCTGCGCTTTGCGCGCACCGGCGACGCCGAGTCGTCCATAGGCTCGGATGTCGCGCTGGCCAACCTGCTGGGCTGGCAGTTCCGTTTCGACGAAGCGCTGCAGACCTACGAGCGGGCGCGCCTGCGCGCCACGCCGCGCGGCCTGCAGGTGCTGCTGGCGCAGGTGCACCAGGGCGTGGGGCAGATCGAGCTGCACCGCGGCCAGTGGCACCGCGCGCTGCGCGAACTTGTGAGGCGACGCTTGGTCTGAGGGAAACCGGGAACGGGCGGGAAGGGGTGGAACGGGCCGGGAAATGGCCGTGGAATCAAGGACTTGCGTTCGGGAATTGGGCTGGCGGGCGTCGGGCTTTCGCGACACATGGTTTGAGGCGGCGTGGCGGGGCGGTTGAGCGCGGTGTGAACCAGGGTTGGCTCGGCTTCACCTATGAAACGGGGGCCATCTGGCGCTTGAACGGCGCGTCGCACTTCGGCGGAAAGCGCGACGCGAAGTGCGACGCGGCCAGCGCCCCGGAATCGAGCTAAGTGCTTGATTCTTCGAGGGGTGGCTACGGGAGCGACTTTCCGGCTGAACCCGAAGTGCGACGCGAAGTGCGACGCGAAGTGCGACGCGAAGTGCGACGCGAAGTGCGACGCGAAGTGCGACGCGCGCTGTCACTTCTTGCCCCTGCCAAGCCGGTCTAGGCCCCCCAGCTGCGGATGATCAGCTCGCCGGAATCGCCCCCGCGGCGCCCGCCGCGGGCCACCGTGTAGCGGATGCTGGCGCGGTCCATCGGCAGGCCGGCGAAGGCCTCGCGCATGGCCGGGATGTCGTTGACGCTGACCACCGCGCGGCCCTTCATGCCGCGCATCAGGGCGGCCATGCGGGCGTACTGCGGCAGCTCGAACGGCACGCCGTATCCGGCCGTTCCCCAGTACGGCGGGTCCATGTAGATCAGGCTGTGCGGCCGGTCGTAGCGCTGGAAGCACTCGTCCCAGGGCAGGTGTTCCACGGTCACGCCGCTCAGGCGCAGGTGCGCGGCGCTGAGGTCTTCTTCGATGCGCAGCAGGTTGAGTCGGGCCGGCGCCGTGGTGGCGGTGCCGAAGTTCTGGCCGTCGACCTTGCCGCCGAAGGCCTGCTTCTGCAGGTAGAAGAAGCGGGCGGCGCGCTGGATGTCGGTGAGGGTGGCCGGGGTCGTCATCCTGGCCCACTCGAACAGCTGGCGGCTGCTGATGGCCCAGCGGAACTGGCGCACGAACTCCTCGAGGTGGTGCTGCAGCACCCGGTACAGGTTGACCAGGTCGCCGTTGATGTCGTTCAGGATCTCGGCCTTCACCCGCTCTTTGGCGAAGAAGATTGCTGCAGCGCCGCAGAAGGGTTCGACGTAGCAGGTGTGTTCTGGGAAGGTGGCCAGGATCTGGCTGGCCAGGCGGCGCTTGCCCCCTATCCAGGGGATGATGGGCTGTGCGATCACGGGGTCTCCTGTGCGTACACTGCCGCCGCCACCCGGGTGGTAGCGGGGCCTTGGCTTGATCGCAGGCGACTGCGTGAAGGCGGCGGCTCGGGGTGCTCCAACACCCCGGGCTGTCGCCCCGTCTTTTCAGCGGCTTCATCACCGCTTCCATACGCCTTGAAGGTGCTCTTGCAGCACCCTCACAAGCTCGGTTCTGTCGGCCTCGGATGCGCCCAGGAAGGGGCGCTCGGGCATGGTGACCTGGCGGCGCAGCAGGAAGTGCACCGTGCCGTCTTCGCTGCCCATCACGAACTGGCCCTTGAGGGTCTGCCAGACGCGCAGGCCGGGCATGCGGGTGGGGCTGCCGGCGTTGCGCGCGGCAGGGGTGACAGGGATGGACAGGAAGGGGCCCTTCTTGGCCCGGATGACGCCGCCGAACTGGTGGATGGCGGCGTAGACCACGTTGGTGCCCACCGCGGCCGTGGTGCTGGTGGCGCTGGTGGTGATGCTGTTGCGCAGGCGGCGCGTCAGGCTCAGGGTCTGGCCGCCTTCTTCGGCGGCGCGGCGGCTCTTGGTCCAGGGCTGGCCGTCGGGCGCCTTGGCCGAGCGGAAGCGCAACTGTGCGCCGGCCTTGAGCACGCGCGCCATGCTGCGCATGGCCGGGCTCATGTCGCCGCTGAAGGGCAGCGCCAGGCGCAGCTTTTCCAGGGCCGCGCTGACGCCCTGGTCCTTGAGGTCGAAGCGCATGTCAGCGGCCACGTTGCCCCCTGGCGTGGCCCACGTGGTAGCCGTTGCAGAAGGGGCAGCGGTACACGTCCATTCGCCCGTCGTAGCCGTGCCGGGCGTGCAGCACGCGCACGGCGGCCTGGCCGGCCTCGGGCGACAGGTGCCGCACCTTGCGGGTGCAGCTGCGGCGGCGGATGCGGCGCTTGCTGCTCACGGTGCTACTGGCCTTCCTGGAACAGGCGGCGCTTGTCGTCCAGCTGCTGCTGCAGCAGGTCTGCGCGGCTGGCGCCGGGGTTGTAGGCCCAGCCGGGGTCTATGCCCACGGGCACGCGCTCGACCACACCGGTGCGGGGGTTGACGTATTCGCGCGTGGGGCTGGCGGGGGCCTGGTCGGTGGGCTTGAAGCCGGCCTCTTGCGCCTGGGCCGCGCTGAGCTGGATGACGCCGCAGCGGCAGTTCCAGCCGTTGGGCGGCATGTGGGTGCGCCACCACGGGTCATCGGCGGGCAGCACGGTGCCGTCCCAGGCGGCGTGCTCTTCGCGGGTGGCGTCGTCGTCCACGGCGTCGTACATGAGGTAGGGCGCCTCGGCCTTGGTGGCCTGGATCTCGGCCCAGTGGCCGGCCTGGTAGGCGGTCTGCAGGTTGGTGCGGAAGATGGTGCGCAGGCGGCGCGGGCTGCCCAGCTGCACGAGCTTGGTTTCGCCCGTGGCGGGGTCGGTCATCTCGGCCTTGCCCCACCAGCCGGCCTGCACCAGGCGGCCTTCGATCTGCTGACGAAACATCTCGAAGGTCTGCCCTTCGGCCAGGGCCTTGTCCACGGCCTGGCGCACGTCGCGCAGCAGGTCCACGTCCATCATCTTGGCCACGGTGAAGGCTGCGTCGTGCTCTTGCTGCCACACGTCTTGCCAGGCAAAGCTGGTGGCGTAGCCCTTGCCGCGGAAGAAGGCCAGGGCCTTCTCGGGCGGCAGGTCGAAGCGGGCTTCAGCGGTCATTGAAGAGGGCTTGATTGCGGGCCTGGAACAGCGCCTCGACGGCTTCGTCGCGGGCGGAGATGTCCAGCAGACGGTTCGTCAGGGCCAGGCCCCGCAGGATGCACTGCCGCTGCTGCGCAAGGGTCAGCTCGGGCTCGCTGTAGACCTCGATGCCAAGGCTGTGCAGGCCGTCGATGCGCGCGGCCAGGCGGCGCAGCCAATGGGCCAGGCGCTGGCGCTGTGTGCGCGGTGCGTTGACGCGGAAGGTGCTGCGCCAGGTCCAGGTATCGGGCGCCATGCCGCTACCCCTGCCGCCGCCTGACCAGCGCTGCCAGGCGCTCGGCGATGCTGCGCTTGGCCGGCGCCTTGCCACGCCCCACCACATGCCCCGCAAAGGTGGCGCGCGCGATCGCGTCCACGGCCTTGGGGTCGGGCTCGGCGTCCACCAGCTGGGCCATGCGTTCGCGGAACTGCACCAGGTCGCCGGTCTCGTCGAGCATGCTCATCAGGTCTTCGACGCGGCGGCCCATCAAGGTGCGCCATTGGCCGGCCAGCGCGTCGGCGCCGTCCACCAGCGCCTGCTGCCGCGCCGCGTTGAAGCCGCGCGCCTGCTGCAGGGGCTTGCCTTCGGCGAATTGCGGGTCTTCTGCGGCATCGGCAGGGTCTGCAGCGGTGTTGGTACCGGCGGCGGCCAACAGGGCCGCGGCGGGGTCATCCTGGGGCTCGGCGGGGGCCTTGCGGGTCCAGCCCTCGCCGTAGGTTTCGAGGATGTAGTCCTCGGACGGCTCCCAGCCCATGTCGTGCAGGGTCTTGTCGCGCGTGGCGCGGCGCACCAGGTCTTCGGGTTCGCTGAAGTCGCGGCATACGCGGGGCAGGCCGGCGCCGGGCATGTTGAACTCGACGATCCAGCGCACCAGGGTGTCGTTGAGCGTCTCGCACAGCTCGTCGGCGTCGTCTTGCGCCACTTCCAGCCGCACTTCGTTCTGTACGCCGGCCTGGTTGCTGCCCAGGCCGGTGGCGGCGGCGGTGGTGCTCATCGTCTCGCCCAGCACGGCCTTGCTCATCTGCTCGTCCATGTAGCGCACGAGCTTCTCGTACGTGTCCACGGTGCCGCTGCGGCTGGCTTCGAGCAGCTCGATGGTCATGCCCTCGGGCACGATGACGCCAGCGTCTTGCGCGATGGCGCTGAGGGCGGCCAGCAGCTTGGCCTGCTCGGGCGGGTTGGCGCCGTTGGGGTACTTGCCCAGCGCCGTGGGGCTGCCGAACTTGTCGGCAAAGGTGAGCCAGAAGGTGATGGTGTTGCGCTTGAAGAACACCGGCCAGAACAGCATGCCGCCGATGCCGGTGCCGTAGGGGCTGTCGTCATCGGCGCCGCGGCGGTGCACGATGAACTTGCGGTCGGGCATGGGCTCGCCTTCGACCATGTTGCTGGGCGTGCGCAGGTGCAGCGCGCCTTCCATGCTGAAGACGAAGCGCCGCGCGTCGCGCGCCACCACGCGCGCGGGCAGCACCATGCCGCTGCGCAGCTCCCACAGTACCTCACTCACCGCAAAGCCCTTGAGCGTGGCTTCGAGCAGGCGCTTGCACAGGTGGTTGAAGCGCAGGTGCTCCAGCGCCTGCTGCACCAGCTCGGCGGCCCGCTTGTCCACGCGCTTGTCGCTGGCCGGGTCTACCTTCCACGGGCGCGAGGTGACGGCCAGCTTGCGCTTGGCCAGCACGGCGCCGGCGTGGGCGTCGCGCTTGAGCTCGTCATAGATCTTGAGGCCCTTGCCACCGCCGCGGCTGATGAGCGTGTCGTCGGTGTTGGTGAGCGTGCGGCCGTAGAAGACGCGGTTGATGTCGCGCTCGATCGAGGCGATCTCTTGCAGGATTGGCTGGCCGTTGGCCCCCAGTATTGACGCCACTTTCAACCCCCTACGAAGTCGGCCAGATCGTTGCTGATGCGCTTGGCGCCGGTGCTCTGGTGTTCCATGCGCACAGGCGGCCGGTCGGCGGCGTTCTTGGCCAGGAAGCAGGCCCAGGCGCGGTCAGCGTGGCCTTCGCTGTCGCTGTCGGCCACGAAGCGCGGCGCGCCGGTGGCGCTGCTTTCCTTGCGCAGCTTGTGCAGGTCGGTGCGCAGGGCCTTGTCGCCCAGCGGGATGCGGCACTTGCGGTCTTCGAACGCCTGCTTGCCCAGCGTGGCCAGGTGCATCTTGTTGGGGCCGGTGAAGAGCACGCCTTCCACCCGCATGCTGCCGTGGCGTGCTTGCGCGTCTTCGACCGGCTTCTCGCCCATGCCGGTCTGGTCCATGCAGCAGCGCAGCACGCGGTAGCGGTTGAAGACGTCGTCCAGCGCGGCGTCTTGCGCGGCGAAGCTGGCGCGCTTCATCGTGATGATCTCGCGCGTCCAGGCCACGTCGCCCACCAGCTCGTCCACCCAGATGACGAACAGGTCATTGCGGCGGCCAATGTCCACGCCCACGTAGCAGGGGCCGCCGGTGTAGTGCTCGGGCGCGCCGGCGTGGTCATGCTCGCAGCTGTTGATGAGGTCGAAGCTGAGCCAGGCGCTGGCTTCGTCCAGCCAGTGCAGCAGGTACTCCTGGCTCCAGATGTCGTCATCGTCCAGGCCGCGGCGCAGTTCTTCGGCGTCACGCGGCAGGCCTTCGGCAATGGCGCGGTGGATGTCGACCACGTGCTTGACCCAGATGGGGTCGGCCGTGGTGGCAAGGTCATAGAACTTGTTGCCCTTGCCGTTGGGCGTGCTGGTGACGCGCACCTTCCAGCCGGCGCTGATGATCGGAAAGGCGGCCGCCCAGATCTTGCGGCTGTCGGCGTGGAACGCGAACTCGTCGAAGAACATGTTGGCGCTGAAGCCGCGCGCCGTGTCGGCGTTGGCGGGCAGCGCGGTGATCTTGGTCTTGCCGGGGAAGATGAGCTGCAGGCCGCGGCGCTTGACGCCCGAGTCTTCATCGTAGAAGTCGAAGTCTTCGCGCGCGATGCTCTTGGCCGCAAAGCTGTAGGCCTTGATGTGGCGCTCGACGCCTTCTTCCATTGCCTCCACGGCCTGGCGCTCGCCGCGGCTGAGGATGACCCAGGGGCTGCGGCGGCCGGCGGCCTCAGCCTCGAACACGTCGTCGACGATCTCCAGCGTGGTGGTGAAGGTCTTGCCGGTCTGGCGCGCAAAGCGGCCCAGCTTGAAGCGGCTGCGATCCAGGAACCAGTCGCGCTGGTAGGCGTAGAGCAGGGGCTTGGTCATGGCTTCTTGGACCACAGCAGCATGATGGTGTGGCGCAGGCGCTTGGCGGCTTCGGTGCCGCGCTGGTGCTCGATGTTTTCAAGCCAGGCGCGGCGCTCGGCCAGGGTGTGCAGCTTGGCGATCGCGCGTGCCTCCAGCTCGTGGCGGGCGGCCTCGTGTTCGGCGTCGACTTCGCGGCCGTCCAGCAGCCTGACCATGCCCATGCGCGCCCCTCAGCCGGGGCCGACGACGGCGCCCGTGTAGATGGCCCGGATCTGCGCCAGCGCCTCGGCCGTGACGCCGGGGATGCGGCCGGCCTGGGCGTCGGCGTCGAGCTTCTTCTCGGCTTCGGCCAGGCGCTCTTTCACCTCGTCGGCGTGCTGCTTGGCGGCGATGCTGGCGCGCACCAGCGGCGCCATTGCGCGGCTGAGCTTGACCAGGTCCACGCTCTCGGGGTCCACGTCTTCCATGCTCTCCAGCACGGTGAACAGCTTGTCCTGCAGCAGCCGCATGGTGGCCTGGGCCATGTGGTCGGCGCTGTCGGGGCTGGCTTCAACCAGCGCGCGGGCGCGCTCGGCGCTGGCCTTGAGCTTGGCCACCTTCTCTTCGAGCGCGCTGCCGTAGCGGTGCACGCTGCTCTTGCCGATGTCGAAGCCCTGCGCGCGCAGCCAGTGCTCGAGCGCCACGTAGCCGCTGAAGCCTTCGCGCATGAGCCGCGCGTCGAGCTCTTCGCGCACGTGCTGCGGCAGGCCGGTGATCTTGCTGCGCTCGCCCACCGGTCAGCCCCCCGGCCGCGGGCGGCTGATGCCCGGCTGCACCGGGGTGGTGTACTCCACCAGGTCAATGCCGTGGCGGGTGAGCTGCACGAACCAGCGGTCCATGCCGTCGCGCTCGATCTTGACCAGCTCGCGCTCTTCCAGGTAGTCGAGCTCGCGCTTGATCTCCAGCTCGGAGGCGTCGGCGTACACGCTGCGCACGATGGCCAGCATGCTCTCAAGGTAGCTGCCCTGCGGGCGGCTGACGTTGGCGGCCACCAGCAGGTACCAGCGGATGTCTTCGCGCCGGACGCGCGCGGGGTCGATGCTCATTGCGGCGGCCTTTGCATGATGGCGCGCTCGATGGTGAGGCGCAGGTTGTCGATGGAGACCTGAATGGCGCCGATGACGCGGGTGTGGTCTTCACGGCGCACGTAGTCGCGCGGCAGCTCGGCCTTGAGCTCCATCAGCTCGCGCTCGATGCGGCGGCTGTCACTTTCCTGCACCGAGTGCGCGCGGGCGTTGGCGGCGAACTTCTCGTCCAGGTGCTTCTGGTTCTGTTTGAGAAGCAACTGGGCCATGCCGAAGAAGCCGCCCAGGATGGTGACCAGCAGGCCAACGGCCTGCCACAGATCGATCTGCAGCCACATGCGGTTGTCCCCCACGCTATGCCCGCGCGCGCTTGCACAGCGCGCGGTGGCGTTGCTGGTTGCGGCGCTTGGCGGCCTGGCGGCGGTGCTGCGCCACTGATGTGCGGCCTGCGCGGCGGGCGGGGCCGCTGCCGGGCGGCCGCATGGGCGCCATGTCAAGCTGAGTGGCGCTGGCCGCGATGCTGGACAAGCCCAGCAGGGCGGGGATCAGTAGGCGGAGGTTGTGCATGCGCGCATCGTTACGCGCGCGCGGGGCGGGGCGTTAATCGCCCAGGCGAAAGGATGGGCTAGAAGGCCACCCAGCTGGCCACGGTGCCGCCGCGCACGGTGACGTGCAGGCGGCCGGAGCGGTAGACCTTGGCCACGCCGTTGTCGGCGTAGAGCTCGAGGTCGGCCACGCACTGGCGGGCGCGCGCCAGCGTCATGCCCACGCGCGGGCGGCCAAAGTCGGCGCCGCACTGCTTGCGCAGCTTGTCCATGCGGGCCTCTTCAAGGCGGTCGGCTTCTTCGCGCTCGCGTTGCGCCTGGTCTGCGGCGGCCTGGCGCTCGCCTTCCTGCACTCGCCAGCGGGCCACGGCGGCATCGTCGGCGGCCTTGCGGGCGTCTTCGGCGGCCTGGTGCTCTGCGGCGCGGCGGGCGTTCTCGGCCGCGGCGGCCTCGCGCGCCAGGCGCAGCTGCTCGGCGCGTTGCGCCTGCTGGGCCGCGGCAGCCGTGGCGCGTTGCTCTTGCGCCTGCTGCGCGGCCAGGGCCGCCTGCTGGCGGTGGTGGCGCCAGGTGGCGTCATCGGCGATGGGCTGGCCTGCGGCGCTGCTGCGCAGGTGCTGGCACAGCTTGGGCTCGATGGCCACGCCGGTGGACGGGTACACGCAGGCGTCGAGGTCGGGCGCGGCATGCGCGGCCAGGGCGGTGAAAAGGGCCAGGGCGGCAAGCGTGCGGTTCATGGCGGTGGTTCCTGGAAGTGCGGGGCCATTCTGCGCCGGGGTGAACGGGGTGTGAAGCGGCCCTGAAGGGGGTCTCATCCAGGCGGGGGATGCCCCCGCCGCGGCTTCAGCGCCAGTCAACCGCCTGCAGCTCGGCCAGGCCGGCGGGCAGCGGGGTGTTGTCCAGCAGCAGCGGCACCAGGCGCGCGCGGCACTGGCGGGCGGTGGCAAGCTCTTGCGCCAGCTCGGCCGAGGCGGCGGCGTGCGCTGACCACAGCACCAGCACCGCGCGTGACCGGCAGATGGCCGCGGCGATGGTGGGCCGCCACTGCGCGCCGGGCTGCACGGCCAGGTCGATGCCCGCGCGGTCGTACACGCGGGCCAGGGCCAGGGCGCGCAGGGCCTGGGGGGTGTCCAGGCGGCTGTAGAGCACGGTGGTCTGGGCGTGGGCGCTGGTGGCCAGGTCGGCCAGGGCGGCCAGGGCCAGGATGGCGATGAGCTTCACAGGGCGCTCGGGTTCACGCGCCTTGCGTGCGGTGGAACCCACCCGCGCGCATACGCTCGCTGACCGGCTGGGAGCGCGACCGGCTCGGGATGCCGTGCTGCTCGGCGCAGGCCACGCCGATGGCAAGAACCTTGCGCAATGCCTCCAGCGCCTCGGCGTCGTTGTTCGCCCCGGCCCACGCCGCCTTGGCGCGGTGCAGGTGCACATCCATCAGCGCCAGCCAGCCGCCAACCTCGTGCGGGCGCTCGGCTAGCGCGCCCCACTTGCGGTCTTGGTAGTAGCGCTCGCTGTCGATCGCTTCAAACACTTTGGTTCTTTCCATCACTGTCCTTTCGCTTTTCTCGCGGTCAACGACCAAGGTAAACAAGGTGGCGCGTTGGTCGGCGCTCAGCGGCAGGTTGTCGCTCAAGCACTCCAGCAGCCTTGCGGCGGTCCAGTCCTTCGTTCCCATACTCTCCTTTCGTTGTGCGCCACACTGGTGGGCGTCACGTGGGCTTGTAGTTCGGATAGATCACGGCCGCGTTGCCCCAAGAGCTGAGGTTCTCGACCACGCATTCCAGCGTGTACAGGTAGTCGGTGTCGGCGCCGCCGCCGCTGCCATCGGCCCGCACGGCCAGGTGCACAGGCAGGTGGCCGGGCATGGCGGCCAGGGCTTCACGAAGTTGGTCGACGGTCATTCGGCAGCTCAGAACGGGATGTCGCTGTGGTCTTCGGGATCCAGCGTCGGGATCAGCCGCGCCACGTTGCGGTAGTAGATGGGCTCGCCCTTCAGGTTGACGTGCGAGGCCTCGGGCATGCGCTTGGCAATGGCCACCGGCGCGAAGAGGACGAAGCAGCCGCCCATGTACGCCGATGCCAGGCGCAAGGCCTCGCGCTCACCCGCAGCGCGGTCGGCCTGCAGCACGGTGGGGCGCTTGTCGGCGGGGATGAGCAGGCCTCCGGAGTGGTGCTTCTGCCAGTTGTCGTAGTCCCTGGCGTCGATGATGAGGTGGGTCATGTCGCGCCCACCGCCAGCACCTGGTGCGCCGCCTGCGCGTCGCGCAGCGTGGGGTACTTGGCCACCACCACGTAGCCGTCATCACAGCGCTGGCACGACAGGCCCGCGGGCTGCGCCAGCGGGGCCGGCGGCACCCAGTCGCGGTTGATGCCCCACAGGTGGCCGTCGTAGGCCACCTGGCCGGTCTTGCGCGCGGTCTTGAGCAGGCCCCACACCAGGCGGTTGCCCAGCATCACCGCGTCGGCCAGCGCGTCGGTGGTCTGGGGGCCGTTGTGGTCCAGCAGGTACAGCAGGTAGCCCAGGGTGGTGCTGTCAGCCATTGCCTAAGCCTCGTCCGGACAGTTGCCGCATTCGACGTCGTCGCCCAGGTCGCACATGGCGCACTTGCAGGCACCGCAGTGCGGGCAGCTGCTCAGGCCCAGGGGCACGTCGTCGCTTGGGCTGCCAGCCGCCAGGCGCGCGCGCTCGGAGGGCGTGGATCCGCAACCGTCGCATTCGTCGTCGGCGGTGCGATCGGGGCCGCTCACGCCAGCCTCCACACGCCCGTCACGTCGTTGTCCAGCTTGCGCTTGGCGGCCTTGCCGCCGACCTTCTTGACGTGGCTCATTAGGCCGTTGGCCTGGCGGTCGGTGAGCCGCACCATGCTGCCGGCAGGCATCTTGTTCCACAGCTCGGGATAGACGGCCTGGTTGCCGGTCTTCACGTCGGGCAGCGGCACGTCGGTTTCGATGGTGATGGCGGCCAGGTCGATGTTGGTGCTGTGCCTGACGCGCTTGCTCTTGCCTGCCTTGCTGTCCGAAATCTGCTGCGGGTTTTCGGACGCGGCGGGCGTTGCTGGGCGCTGCCAGCCCAATGGATTGGTGGGCGCGGGATTGCCGCCGAGCGCGAACACGCTGCTCGGTTCGTTGGTCTTGGGCGCCGGGGCGCCGGCGGCCGGTATCACGCGCTGGGTGGCGGCGTCGGTGTCGGCGTCGTCATGGCCAGGGGGGATGGCCGGGGCGGCGGCCAGAGAGTTCTTGTGACGAGCATTCATGTCTTGTCCTCGGGTTGGGGGTTGAACAGATCAGGCTGCGACGTGCGCCGGAACTCGGCGCGCATGATGGCCAGCACGCGGTAGATGCCCTGCACGCCCATGCCGTACTTGCTGGCCAGCTCGGCGTGGTTGGTGCCGTTGAACTCAGCCCAGATGCGGCCCCAGCGCTGGCGGGCCTTGAGGCTGCTGCCCTTGCTGACGTACAGCACCTGGCCGCCGAACTTGTCGCGCACCTGCTCTGCCGTGGTCTCGCCGATGGCGGCGGCCTGTTCGGGGCTGATGCCGGACTCTTGCACCTGGCTGGCCACCACGTCGGCCAGGTAGCGCAGCATTTCGCCGCCCAGCGCGCGCGCGGGCACGGTGATGGGGGCGTAGCCGGTGTCGCCACGCTGCGCGGGCGCGTCGGTCTCTACGGGGGTGGGTTGCTGCATGGCTACCTCCGGGGGGCCGTGACGTGGCGGGTAAGGTGGGCGATGCGCGCCTGCAGATCGGCCGGCGCGCGCGTGCCGCGGTGCGGCAGCGCGGGCACGGCCGGGCGCGCGGGCATGGCGTCGAGCACC
>JALHPY010000127.1 GCA_022842305.1 Rubrivivax sp. | reverse complement strand
CCGCGCGCGCAGCGCGGTCTTGAGCACCTTGCCGTAGTGGTTCTTGGGCAGCTCGTCCACCCAGATGTAGCGCTTGGGCCGCTTGAAGCGCGCCATCTGCGCCAGGCAGTGCGCGTCCAATGCCGCGGTGTCGGGCGCGCTGCCCGGCCGCGCCACGACGAAGGCCACCACCACCTCGCCCCACTCGGGGTCGGGCGCGCCCACCACGGCCGCTTCGGCCACGCCGGGGGCGGTGAGCAGCACTTCCTCGACCTCGCGTGGGTAGATGTTGGAGCCGCCGCTGATCAGCAAGTCCTTGCTGCGGTCCTTGAGCGCCAGAAACCCGTCGGCGTCCAGGCATCCCACGTCGCCGGTGAACAGCCAGCCCGCGCGCACGGCCGCGGCGCTGGCCTCGGGGTTGCGCCAGTAGCCGGCCATCACGCTGTCGCCCTTGACCAGCACCTCGCCCACTTCTCCTGTGGGCAGGGCGTTGCCGTCGGCATCGGCCACGCGCAACTGCACGGGGGTCTGCGCCACGCCCACCGAGGCCAGGCGCTGCAGGTGGCGCGGGTGGCCGCTGTCGGCGATGTGCGCGCGTGACAGCGCCGTGGCCACCATCGGTGTTTCGCCCTGGCCGTAGATCTGCACGAAGCGCGGGCCCATCACGCGCAGCGCGCGCTGGATGTCGGCCAGGTACATGGGCGCGCCGCCGTAGACGATGGTCTTGAAGGCCGCGGCGCAGCGTTGCGCATCCAGCCCGGCCTCTTCGGCATGGTCGACCAGGCGCTTGACGATGGTGGGCGCGGCAAAGGTCGACAGCGGGCCCAGCTGCCAGCCCAAGGCGAACAGCTCGGCCGGGTCGACCCCGCCAGAGGCCGGCACCGCGTGGCGCGCGCCGGCCATCAGGTGGGGGATGGCGTACAGGCCGGCGCCGTGCGACATCGGCGCGGCGTAGACCATGGTGTCGGTGGACGCCACCGCGTCCACGTCGGCGAAGTAGGTCAGGCCCATAACCATCAGGTTGCGGTGCGTCAGCATCACGCCCTTGGGCCGGCCGGTGGTGCCGCTGGTGTAGAACAGCCACGCCGTGTCATCGGGCGCGCGCTCTGTCACCGGCACGGCCAGCGCGTCGTCGGCAGGGGCCAGCAGGGCATCGGCCGCGGCCGATTCGATGTCGATCTGGCGTTCGAGCCCGGCCAGCGGCTCGGGCGCCACGTCGGCCGTGACGAAGGCCCAGCGCGCCTGCGCATCGCTGATGATCCATTCGACCTCGCGCGGGTGCAGCTTGGCGTTGACCGGCAGCACCACCAGCCCGGCCCACCAGGCGCCCCACAGCAGCTCCAGGTAACGCGGGTGGTTGCGCATGAACAGCAGCACGTGCTCGCCCGGCGCCAGCCCGGCGTCGCGCAGACGTTGCGCCAGCCCGGCGCTGCGCGCGGCCCATTCGGCGTGCGTGGCCCAGGCATCCGCGCCGTGGAACAGGGCGGGACGCAATGGCGCCACGCGCGCCTGGCGCAGCAGCAGATGGACCAGGTTCATGCGGTGGCTCCGGCAGCGCGGGAGCCGATTATCGAAGCGCCCGCGGCCAGCCTGCGCGCTCTACACTGCGGCGCGCCGCCAGTCGGGCGGTTTGCAGGAGGAGACCGACATGATCGGCTACGTGACCCTGGGTACCAAGGATCTGCCGCGCGCCGCGGCCTTCTATGACGCGCTGCTGGCCGAAGTCGGCGCCAAGCGCTTGATGGACCTCGGCCGCGGCATCGTCTGGGGCACCAGCTGGGCCCAGCCCAGCCTGGGCATCCTGCTGCCCTTCGACGGCCAGCCCGCCACCGTGGGCAACGGCGTGATGGTGGCCTTTGCCGTGCAGAACCCCGAGCAGGTGGACCGCCTGTACAAGAAGGCGCTGGAACTGGGCGGCACCGACGAAGGCCCGGCCGGACCGCGCGGCGAAGGCTTCTACGGCGGCTACTTCCGCGACCTGGACGGCAACAAGCTCAACTTCTTCTGCATGCCGGGCGCCGCCGGTTGAGGCCATGACCCCGGCCAGCGTCACGGCGCGCGACGGCCTGGCGCTGGCGCTGCGCCACTGGCCCGCGGCGGGCGCGGCGCGCGGCACGGTGCAGATCGTGCACGGCCTGGGCGAGCACAGCGGCCGCTACGAGGCCCTGGCCGCTGCGCTCAACGCCGCCGGCTGGCGCGTGGTGGCGCACGACCTGCGCGGCCACGGCCGCAGCGCCGGGCCGCGCGGCGCCATCCCCGACAGCGCGGCGCTGCTGTCCGATCTGGCGGTGGTGATGGACGCTGTGCGCCAGGGCGGCCCGCACGTGCTGCTGGGCCACAGCCTGGGCGGGCTGATCGCGGCGCGCTTCGTCGCCGGCGGCCTGGCGCCGGTGGCCGATTGGTCGCGCGCGGTGGACGGGCTGGTGCTGTCGTCGCCCGCGCTGGACCCAGGCCTGAACGCGGCGCAGAAGGCACTGCTGGCCGTGGCCGCGCCGCTGGCGCCGCGGCTGGCCCTCAGCAACGGTTTGAAGCCGGCCTGGATCTGCCGCGACCCGGCGGTGGTGCGCGCCTATGTGCAAGACCCGCTGGTGCACGACCGCGTGACGCCACGGCTGGTGCGCTTCATCGTCGATGGCGGGCGCCTGGTGCTGCAGCGCGCGCCGCAGTGGCAAGTGCCCACGCTGCTGCTGTGGGCCGGTGCCGACCGCTGCGTGGCGCCGGCCGGCAGCGCCGCCTTTGCCGCCGCGGCGCCGGCCGGGCTGCTGACGGCGCAGGTCTTTCCCACGCTCTACCATGAGATCTTCAACGAGCCCGAACGCGCGCAGGTGCTGGAGCATCTGATGCGCTGGCTGGCCCGCCTTGCCCCCGCCTGAGGAGCCCGCCACGATGAACGCCCCCATCCGCCCCGCCGAAGCTGCCGCCCTGGCCGCGCACGCCGACCAGGCCTGGGACCAGCGCATCCTGCCCGCGCTGACCGACTACATCGCCGTGCCGGCCAAGAGCCCGATGTTCGACGCCGCCTGGGCCGAGCACGGGCTGCTCGAACGCGTGGTGCGCGACGCCGCGGCCTGGGTCGAAGGCCGCCGCCTGCCCGGCCTGCGCCTGGAGGTGCTGCGCATCGAAGGCCGCACGCCGCTGGTCTTCTTCGACATCCCGGCTACGCGGGCCGGCGCCACCGACACCGTGCTGCTGTATGGCCACCTGGACAAGCAGCCCGAGTTCAACGGCTGGCGCAAGGACCTGGGCCCGTGGACCCCCAAGTACGAAGGCGGCCTGCTCTACGGCCGCGGCGGCGCCGACGACGGCTATGCCGTGTACGCCGCCATCACCGCCATCGAGGCACTGGACCAGCAGGGCATCGCGCGGCCGCGCTGCGTGGGCCTGATCGAGACGAGTGAGGAAAGCGGCAGCCCCGACCTGCCGGCCTACATCGCCGCACTGGGCCCGCGCCTGGGTCAGGTGGGCCTGGTGGTGTGCCTGGACAGCGGCGCAGGCAACTACGACCAGCTGTGGCTGACGACCAGCCTGCGCGGCATGGTCAGCGGCGTGCTCAAGGTCGAGATCCTGAGCGAAGGCGTGCACTCGGGCGATGCCAGCGGCGTGGTGCCCAGCAGCTTCCGCATCCTGCGCCAGGTGCTGGACCGGCTGGAAGACAGCAAGACCGGCCAGCTGCTGCCCGAAAGCTTCCACTGCGCCATTCCCGCCGTGCGCGTGGACCAGGCACGGGCCACCGCCGCCATCCTGGGCGACGAGGTCTGGAAGCGCCTGCCCTGGGCCTGCGGCGCCGACGGCGGCCCCACGCTGCCCACCACCACCGACCCGGTGCAGGTGCTGCTCAACCGCAGCTGGCGGCCCACGCTCAGCGTCACCGGCGTCGATGGCTTCCCCGACATGGCCAGCGCCGGCAACGTGCTGCGGCCCTACACCGCCTTCAAGCTCAGCCTGCGCCTGCCGCCGCTGGTGGACGGCCACCAGGCCAGCCTGCGGCTGAAGACCCTGCTGGAGGACAACGCGCCCTACAACGCACGTGTGACCTTCCAGCCCGACGGCCGCGCCGGGGCGCTGGGCGCGACGGGCTGGGACGCACCCGATCTGGCGCCCTGGCTGGAGCAGGCGCTGAACGCCGCCTCGCAGGCGCAGTACGGCGCACCCGTGGGCTACATCGGCCAGGGCGGCACCATCCCGCTGATGAGCATGCTGGCGCAGGGCTTCCCGCGCGCGCAGATGATGGTCTGCGGCGTGCTGGGCCCCAGGAGCAACGCCCACGGGCCCAACGAGTTCTTGCACGTGCCCTACGCCAAGCGGCTGACGGCGGCGGTGTCGCAGGTCATCGCCGCCTGCCCCTGAGCCGGGGCGCTGTGCCGGCGTGCCCGATCAGGCCTTGCTGCGCCTGGCCTTGAACGCGCCGATGACGACGATCAGGCCCGGCACGGCGATCAGCAGCCAGATGATGATCGACAGGTTCTTCTGCACCCACGGCAGGTTGCCGAAGAGGTAGCCCGCCAGCGTGAGACTGCAGACCCAGAGCACCGCGCCGCCCACGTTGTAGAACGTGAAGGTGCTGCGCGTCATCTCGGCCACGCCCGCCACGAAAGGCGCGAAGGTGCGCAGGAAGGGCATGAAGCGCGCGATGACGATGGTGATGCCGCCGTACTTCTCATAGAAGGCGTGGGTGCGGTCGAAGGCGTCGCGGTTGAACCAGCGCGAGTTCGGCCAGCCAAAGACCTTGGGCCCGAAGTAGCGGCCGATGCTGTAGTTGCACTGGTCGCCCAGGATGGCCGCGGTCGTCAACAGCAGCATGGCCAGCGGCAGGCTCATCAGCCCCAGCCCGCACAGCGCGCCCACCACGAACAACAGCGAATCGCCCGGCAGGAAGGGCATGACCACCACGCCGGTCTCGATGAAGATGATGGCGAACAGCAGCGCGTAGACCCAGTTGCCGTAGTTCTGCACGAACTCCATCAGGTGGCGGTCGACGTGCAGGATGAAATCGATCAGGAAGGGGATCAGGTCCATCGAGGGGCGGCCGGTTCAGAAGGTGAAGCCGGCGTCGACGCGCGCGCCCGACAGCGGCTCGAGCAGGCGCAGCAGCGGCTTGAGCGGCGTGTAGCGCAGCGCCACGCGCCCGGCATGGGCAAAGAAGCGCGGCAGGTCCTGCGCGTACTGCGGCTTGCCGTCGCGGTGCTTCAGGCGGCAGAAGATGCCCAGCACCTTCAGGTGGCGTTGCAGCCCCATCCATTCGAGCGCGCGCCAGAACTCGCCGAAGTCGGGGTCCACCGGCAGCCCGGCGCGGCGCGCCTGCGTCCACCAGCGCACAGCCCAGTCGATCTCCTGCTCTTCGGGCCAGCTGATGAAGGCGTCGCGCAGCAGCGAGGCCAGGTCGTAGCTGATGGGGCCGGCCATCGCGTCCTGGAAGTCCAGGATCCCCGGCAGCGGCTCGCACACCATCAGGTTGCGCGGCATCCAGTCGGCGTGCACCGCCACCACCGGCTGCGCCAGCGCGCTGGCTATGAGGCGCTGGCACACGCGCTGCCAGGTCTGCTGCTCGGCTTCAGTCCAGGTGATGCCGAACTCGCGCTGCACGCACCATTCGGGGAACAGCGCCAGCTCGCGCGCCAGCAGCGCTTCGTCGCAGGGCGGCAGCGCCGCTGCCGGCACGCGCAGCTGCCAGGTGACCAGCGCATCCAGTGCAGCGCGCATCAGGCGCTCGGCTTGGGGCCCGTCGGCCGCCTGCAGCGCCTGCAGATAGGGCTGCTGGCCCAGGTCGTCGAGCAGCAGGAAACCCAGGTCCGGCTCGGCTTCGAGCACGCGCGGCGCATGCAACCCGGCCGCCTGAATGAGCCCGGCCACGTGCACGAAGGGGCGCACGTCTTCCTGCGGCGGCGGTGCGTCCATCACGATCAGGCTGCCGGCGCTGCCCTGCAGGCGCAGGTAGCGGCGGAAACTGGCGTCGGCCGAGGCCGGGGCCAGGGTGGAGGGGTCCAGCCCATGGCGCGGCGCGACGCCCGCCAGCCAGCGCTCGAAAGCGACCTGGCGCGCGGCATCGGCCCAGGTAACGCTGGCGGCTGCAACCCTCATGGATAATGGATTCTACAAAGGGGTCGGCAGCCCCTGCCCCCGAGACAAAAGGGTCCGCCCCCCCCCCCGCTCCCCGCATGCGCATCACTACGCTGGCCCTGGCTGCCGGCCTGCTGGCCGCCAAGGTCAGCGCACAGGTCGTGGCGCTGCCGCCAGCCCGGGCCGCCTCTGCACCGCAGCCCTTGCAGCTGCAACCCAGCACCGCGCTGCAGCCCCTGCCCCGCGGTGACGCCGCACGCCAGCTGCCCATCGTGCTGCGCGCGCGCAGCATCTCCAGCCAGCCCGACCTGGAAACCGTGGCCGAGGGCGATGTCGAGTTCCGCCGCGGCACGCTGGACATCCGCGCCGACCGCCTGTCCTACGACATGGCGCAAGACCTGGCGCGGGCCCAGGGCCACGTGCGCGCGGCGCGCGACGGCGCGGTCTACTCCGGCCCGGCCCTGGAGCTGCGCGTGCAGCGTTTCGAGGGCTTCTTCCTAGAGCCCAGTTTCGAGTTCGCGCGCCTGGGGGCCGGCGGCCGCGCCGAGCGCATCGATTTCATGGAGAACGGCCGCGCCCGCGCCACCCAGGCGCAGTACACCAGCTGCCCGCGCGAAGGATCCGAAGAGCCCGACTGGGTGCTGCGCACGCGCAGCGTGACGCTGGACTTCGAGGCCAACGAGGGCGTGGCCGAAGGCGCGGTGCTGCGTTTCCTGGGCGCGCCCATCCTGGCGCTGCCCACCTTCAGCTTTCCGCTGGACGACACGCGCCGCTCGGGCTGGCTGCCGCCGTCGATCAACATCGACAACCGCAGCGGCGTCAGCACCTCGGTCCCCTACTACTGGAACATCGCGCCCAACCGCGACCTCACGGCCGCGCCGCGCGTGATGGCCCGACGCGGCCTGGGGCTGGAAACCGAGCTGCGCTACCTGGAGCCCTCGCTCGAAGGCACGCTGACGCTGGACTGGCTGCTGCGCGACCGCGTGGCCGGGCGCTCGCGCAACGCCCTGCGCTGGCAGCATGAGGGCCAGGCCTTCAGCGGGCTGCGCTACGGGGCGGATGTGGCGCGCGTGTCCGATGCCGAGTGGTGGAAGGATTTCCCCAGCGCCGTGCGCAGCTTCACGCCGCGCCTGCTGCCGGCGCGCCTGGGCGCCGAATGGTCCTTCGATGCCGCTGGCGGCCAGGGCCTGGTGTACGCGCGCACCCTGCGCTGGCAGCTGGCGCAGGCCGCCGACAGCTTTGTCACCGCGCCCTACGAACGCAGCCCGCAGCTGGGCCTGCGCCTGGCCGGCGAAGGCGGCGGCTGGGAGTACGCGGCCGAGACCGAATACAACCGCTTCACGCTGCCGCAGAACCAGGAAAGCGACACGGCGCGCGTGGCCGGCGAACGCGTGCACCTGCTGGCGCAGCTGAGCCGGCCACTGCGCGAGCCCGGCTGGTGGCTGGTGCCGAGGCTGTCGGTCAACGCCGCGGGCTACGCCGGTCTGGCGCCGGGCAGCGCGAGCCAGCGCGCGGCGCGCATCATCCCCAGCTTCAGCCTGGACGCCGGCCTGGAGCTGGAACGCAGCACCCGAGCCTTCGGCCGCGCGCTGCACCAGACGCTGGAGCCGCGCCTGCTGTACGTGTTCACGCCCTACCGAGAGCAGAGCCAGCTGCCCAACTACGACTCGGCGGCCAAGGATTTCAACTTCGTCTCGCTGTACTCCGACAACGCTTTCTCTGGCGTGGACCGGGTGTCCGACGCGCAGCAGATCACCGCCGGCTTCACCACGCGCCTGGTGGACGCGGAAAGCGGCGCCGAGGCGCTGCGCGTGGGCCTGGTGCAGCGCTACCTGATGCGCACGCAACGCATCGCACCGCAGGCCGACGGCTCGCCCGACGGCGAGCCGCTGACGCAGCGCCTGTCGGACGCGTTGCTGGTGGGCTCGACCAGCGTGCTGCCCGCGTGGACGCTGGACGCCGCGCTGCAGTACAGCCCCGACATCCAGCGCTCGGTGCGCTCCATCGTGGGCGCGCGCTACTCGCCCGGGCCTTTCCGCACCGTCAGCGCCACCTACCGCCTGGCGCGCGGGCTGTCCGAGCAGATGGAGCTGGGCTGGCAGTGGCCGGTGTTCGGTGGCAAGGCCAAAGTCAATGGCAGCAGCGGCGGCAGCGGCTGCGGCGGCAGCTGGTATTCGGTGGGGCGCATCAATTACAGCCTGCGCGACCGGCGCATGACCGATGCGGTGATCGGTGCCGAGTACGACGCCGGCTGCTGGATAGGCCGCATCGTCGCCGAACAGCTGTCCACCGGCCGCACCGAGGCCACCACGCGCTTGCTGCTGCAGCTGGAGCTGGTGGGGCTGTCGCGCCTCGGTTCCAACCCGCTCAAGGTCTTGAAGGACAATATCCCCGGCTACCGGCTGCTGCGCGACGAACGCGGCGACGACGCCTCGCCGCCAGCACCGTCTGCCCAGCCCCGGCCCAACCCGACGCCCTCGCCATGACCTTGTCTTTCCACCGCCGGCCCCTGCCGACGGGCCGCGCCCTGGCTGCGGTCGCGCTGTTCACGCTTGCGGCGCTGGTGCCCGCGGCGGGCCAGGCCGCGCCCGAGCGCGAACTGCGCAACGGCGACTACATCGCCGCGGTCGTCAACCAGGAACTGGTCACCGCCGGCGAGGTCGAGCGCCGCATCGAGCGCGCCCAGGCCGAGGCCGGCCGCAGCGGCGCGCGCCTGCCGCCCGCGGCCGAACTGCGGCGCCAGGCGCTGGATTCGCTGATCGACGAGCGCGCCATGATCACCAGCGCGCGCGACAGCGGCATGCGCATCGACGAGGCCGAGCTCGACCGCGCCGTGCAGAGCATCGCGCTGCAGAACCAGATTTCCATGGACGCGCTGCGCCAGCGCCTGCGTGCCGAAGGCATGGATTACGGCCGCTTCCGTGCCAACCTGCGCGACCAGTTGCTGATCGAGCGGCTGCGCGAGCGCGAGGTCTACCAGCGCATCCGCGTCAGCGACGAAGAGGTCGAGCGCATGCTAGATGCACAGCGCCAGGCGGTGAACGCCGACGCCGAGACCAACCTGGCGCAGATCCTGGTCACCGTGCCGGAAGGCGCCGATGCCGCGGCCGAGGCGCCGCGGCGCGCGCTGGCCGAAGCCGCGCTGGCGCGTGTGCGCGGCGGTGAGCCCTTCGACCAGGTGGCCAAGCAGGTGTCCGAAGACGCCAACCGCGCCCGCGGCGGCGAGCTCGGCGCGCGGCCGTTGTCGCGCCTGCCCGATGCCTTTGTCGAGGCCACGCGCGGCCTGGCGGTGGGCCAGGTCACGCCCACGCTGCTGCGTACCGGTGCAGGCTTCCACATCCTCAAGGTGCTGGACCGCAAGGAAGCCGCGCTGGGCCGCATCACCCAGACGCGCGCGCGCCACGTGCTGCTGCGCACCTCGCCCCAGCTCACGCCCGAGCTGGCCACGCGCCGCCTGGCCGAGTACCGGCGCCAGATCGAGAGCGGGGCCAAGAGCTTCGAGGAGATCGCGCGCCAGTTCAGCGAAGACGGCTCGGCGGCTGGCGGCGGCGACCTGGGCTGGTCCTCGCCCGGTGTGATGGTGCCCGAGTTCGAGGGGGCCATGAACGAGTTGCCCGTGGGCGGCCTGTCGGCGCCGGTGGTGTCGCGCTTCGGTGTGCACCTGATCCAGGTGCTCGAACGGCGCGAGACCGCGCTGGAGCCCAAGCAACTGCGCGAGCAGGCGCGCAACCAGCTGCGCGAACAGAAGTTCGAGCAGGCCTACCTGGAATGGACCAAGGAACTGCGCGCGCGCGCCTACCTCGAGCTGCGCGAGCCGCCGCAATGAGGCGGCGGCGCCCGGCGCCATGAAACACATCGCCCGCAAGCGCTTCGGCCAGCACTTCCTGGCCGACGACGCGGTCATCGACGACATCGTGCGCGCCATCGCGCCGCAGCCAGGCCAGGCCCTGGTGGAAATCGGCCCCGGCCTGGGCGCGCTCACCGGCCCGCTGCTGCAGCGCTGCGGCGCGCTCACCGTGATCGAGCTCGACCGCGACCTGGCCGTGCGCCTGCGCCGCCAGGCCGGGCTGACGGTGATCGAGGCCGACGTGTTGAAGGTCGACTTCACGGCGCTGGCCGCCGGCCGCGCGCTGCGCGTGGTGGGCAACCTGCCCTACAACATCTCCACGCCCATCCTGTTTCACCTGCTGCAGGCCTGCGCGGTGGTGCAGGACCAGCACTTCATGTTGCAGAAGGAAGTGGTCGAGCGCATGGCCGCAGCCCCCGGCTGCAAGGACTATGGGCGGCTGTCGGTGATGCTGCAGTGGCGCTACCGCATCGAGTCGGTGCTGGACGTGCCGCCCACGGCCTTCGAGCCGCCGCCGCGCGTGGATTCGGCCGTGGTGCGCATGGAGCCTATGCCGGCCGATCCCACGGTGGACGCGGCACGGCTGTCGGCGCTGGTCACGGCCGCGTTCTCGCAGCGGCGCAAGCTGCTGCGCCACACGCTCGGGCGCTGGCTGGAAGCCGAGGGCGTGGACACGCCCTTCGACCTGCAGCGCCGCGCCGAGGAAGTGCCGGTGGCGGAGTACCTGGCGCTGGCGCGCCGCGCCTGAAAGACAAAAGCCCCCGTCGCCGGGGGCCTTGCTGCCGATCAGCCCAAAAGGCCTTAAGCGGCGCTGAGCCAGGCCGCCGTGTCGAAGGCGCTGCTCATCAAGGGCATGTTCATGCCGAAATTGGGGTTGGTGCCGTTCTTGGGCACAACCTTGACCGCCGGCTTCGCAGCAGCAGTCGTCTGGGCCACCTCAGTAGCCCGCTCCCATGACCCGATTTCCTGGGAGCGGGCTACTGAAAAGAATAGAAACATCTGAACGGTATTCGTCGTTCGCCCCAGAACTCGGCGGCGTCGCGGAAGACCTCGAGCAATTGCTCGCGGGCTTCGCGGTCGAAGCGCGGGTTGTCGGGCAGTTGTTCGAGCACGACCACGAAGCCTGGCTGCTGGCCGGCCTTGTGCACGAGGTCGGTCATGCAGTCGTACAGGGCGTCGAGGTTCTTGCCGAAGTGGGCCGGAAACAGGAAGGCCTGGGCGATGCCGTCGAGCACGTCCTGCTTGGTCTGCGCGCCGGAAAGGTTGGCGTAGAGAAAATGCTGCCCCGCATCTTCGGCCGACTGCATCAGGTCGTCGACCCGATAGGCGCGGATGGCCTGTACGAGGTTGGGACGGATGGTCTGCAACTCCATGGTCGCGATCCTCCTTGCGTAGCGATGGGAATGTGAAAGATCAGTGCCGGCGGTCATGGTTCAATGCGGCGGAAGCTCGCGTAGTGGTCGCCGGTGTAAAAGCAGGTTTCCGGGCGGGCAGGAGGCAGGCCGCCGCAGACGATGCGCCGGGCACCCCGGTTTCTGGCGCCGGGCGTGATGACCGTGTATTCGCGGTACTGCCCCCGGGGCCGGGGAGGCAGTCGCCGCTCGAAGTTGCCAAACACGCTGCCGTCCTTGGCAAACGGAAACGGGCCACCGTTGAGAATCAAGCGTTGAGTGGTCTGCGCCTCGGCCGGCAGGCTGGCCAGGGCCACCGCGGGCATTTCGGGTGCAGGTGGTCTTGCCAAAGCCGGGCCGGTGGCCAAGCCAGAGGCCACTGCCGCAGCGAGCCCCAACTTGAACAATGCCCGCCGCAGCCCCTTGGCCGGCAGGACCAGACCGGTCCAGAACACGGGTGAACCCTGAAAGATCAAACCGCTATGTTACAGGAGCGGCCCCCAAAACTCAAGCTGCTGCCCAAAGATGGGGCGCAAGCAGTGCTTTGTCAGCGGGCGCTTACATCTGCAAGAAGTATTGTCAAATCTTGATTCCTGAGCGCCGGCCGGCGTGCCATTTCAACCCAGGCGCAACTTGCTTCTGATTTCGGGCAAGGCGCGCCGGGCCGCCTGTTCACCGATGGTGATCATCAGGTTGCGCGAGGTGAAGTCGGTGAACGAGATGAGCTTCAAGTC
>JALHPY010000126.1 GCA_022842305.1 Rubrivivax sp. | reverse complement strand
GTGCCTGGCGCGCCGCCAGCGCCTCGGGCCGGGCGCGCGTGGCGGCCAGCACGTCGAAGGCGAGCGCCACCTTCCCGGGCCGCTGGCTGCCGGGCGATGGCGCTGGGGACATGATTGCCGAGGTTAGCGCGCTCAGGCGCGCTTCGACCCGCTTTCCTGGTAACGGATGAAGATGTACTCACCGGGCGCCGGGCCCAGCGCGGCCTTGGCCGGCAACGCCTTGGGGCGCTGCGGCGCCGACGAGCGCTGCGCCAGCCAGTCGTGCCAGGACGGCCACCAAGAGCCCTCTTGCCGCGGCGTCTGGGCGGCCCACTGCTGGTGCTGCAGCCAGGGGCTGTCGGCGCCGCGGGTGGCGATCTTGAAGCTGCGCTTGGCGTGCCCCGGCTCGGACACGATGCCGGCGTTGTGGCCGCCGCTGGTCAGCACGAAGGTGATCTCGGCGTCGCACAGGTGGTGCAGCTTGTAGACCGACGGCCAGGGTGAGACGTGGTCGCGCTCGGTGCCCACCATGAACACCGGCAGCCGGATGTCGGCCACCGACACGGCATGGCCCTCGACGCGGTAGTTGCTGTGCGCCAGCGCGTTGTTGAGGTACAGCGCCGTGAGGTACTCGCGGTGCATGCGCGCCGGCATGCGCGTGGTGTCGGCGTTCCAGGACATCAGATCATTGGGCTGCTCGCGCTCGCCCATCAGGTATTCGCGCATGCGCCGCGTCCAGACCAGGTCGCGCGAGTGCAGGAACTGGAAGGAACCGGCCATCTGATCGCCAGTGAGGTATCCCGGCCCGCGCGTGGTGTCTTCGAGGAAGCGGAGCTGGCTCTCGTCGATGAACAGCCCCAGTTCGCCCGGCTCCGAGAAGTCGACCTGCGCCGCCAGCAGCGACAGCGATTTCAGCGGCGGGAAGGCCTCGCTGCCCGTCACGCCGCCGTGGCGCGCCAAGGCAGCCGCGGCGATGGCCGCCAGCGTGCCGCCCAGGCAGTAGCCCATGGCGTGCACCGGCTGATCCTGGCCCGACAGTTCACCGATGCGGCGCAGCGACTCGAACACGCCCAGACGCAGATAGTCGTCCATGGTCAGGTCGCGATCCTCGGCGTCGGGGTTGCGCCAGGAGATCATGTAGACCGTGTGCCCCTGCTCCACCAGGTAGCGCACCATCGAGTTGTGCGGCGACAGGTCGAGGATGTAGTACTTCATGATCCACGACGGCACGATGAGCAGCGGCTCGGGGTGCACGTTGGCGGTCTGCGCGTCGTAGCGGATGAGCTCGATCAGCTTGTTGCGCATCACCACCTTGCCCGGGGTGATGGCCACGTCGCGGCCGACCTCGTAGCGCGGCAGCGGCTGCTCGGGCGCCGGGTCGGGTTCGCCGGCGATGTCGCGCAGCCAGTTCATCGTGCCCTGCAGCTGGTGCGCACCGCGCGACTCGACCATGTCCTGCAGCACCACCGGGTTGGTGGGCATCCAGTTGGCCGGCGCCATCATGCCCAGCCACTGGCGCGCGAAGAAGCGCGTCATCTGGGCATGGTGCGCGGTCATGCCGGGCACGGTGGTGGCCTCGCGCCAGAAGGCCTCGGAGTTGCGGAAACCCGCGCGCATCACGTTGAAGGGCCACTTGCCCCAGGCCTCGTGGCGGAAGCGCGGGTCGTCGTCGGCGTTGCCCGCGGGCAGCTTGTTCTCGCCCGGGGCGGTGCCCAGGGTGTCGGCGGCCAGTTGACCGGCCAGCGTGGCCAGCTCGAGCTGACGGCCCGGCGACACGCCCAGGTGCCAGGCCCAGTCGGCCAGGGCCAGGGCCTGCGACACGGGCGACAGGCCGCCGCTGAGCTTGGCCAGCTGGACGTGGGTGAGGCGGTCCAGCCTTTGGGTCGGGGTTTCTTCGGCGACGGCCGGTGTGACGGATTCGTCGAGCAGGGCAGGCTTGAGCATGACGGGCGTGGATCTCTGGTTGTTGAAGTCAGGCCCCGCCGGGCGAGCCTTCTCGAAGGCGGGGCGCCGCTGCCGATGTTGCGACGAAGGCAGCCCGCCCGTGTTGATCCACGGCAAGCGGTGGCCGCAGGGCGGCCGCCGATCAGGCGCCGGGCGCGCCCGCGGCCAGCCAACGCGCGGCCAGCGCCGCCACGTCAGGTCCCTGGTCGGTGCGCACCATGATCGCCTGCGCCCGCTCGGCTGCCGTCAGCGGCTCGTCCACGCCGGCTTGCATTGCCAGCACGGCCTCGTCGGCCTCGGAGGCGTCGTCACGGCGCGCGGCCCGTGCGCGCACGCGCCGGCGCAGCGTGGCGGCGTCGGCCTGGCAGTCCAGCAGCGTGCAGGGCGCGCCACAGTCGGCGGCCAGCGCGCACAGGCGCTGGCGCTCGGCGTGCCGCAGGCAGGCGGCGTCGATGATCACCGGGTAGCCGGCGCCCAGCAGCAGCCGCGCGCGCGCGGCCAGTTGGGCATAGGTGCGCTCATTGGCCTGCGCGCCGTAGATGCCGCCGGGCACCTGCGCCGCCGAGGCCTCCAGCGCGCCCAGGCCGAAGAGGCGCTTGCGCTCGACATCCGCGCGCAGGCGCAGCGCGCCCGTCTGCTCGAGCAGGGCCTGGGTCAGCCAGGTCTTGCCCGAGCCGGACAAGCCATGCGTCACCAGCAGGCGCGGCCGCGGCGGCGCCAGGGCCAGCTGCCGCGCCAGCGCCAGGTACTGGGTGGCGCTTGGCTCGGGTGCCGGGGCCGGTGCGCCCAGCAAGCCCACCAGGGCGCGCACCAGCGCGCGCTCCACCAGATAGAAACGCAGCAGCGGCACGCCGGCGTGGTCGCCCGAGGCGTCGAGCCAGGCGTTGACAAAGCGCCAGGCCAGGGCCGGCCGCGCGTGCGCCAGCAGGTCCATGGCCATGAAGGCCATGTCGGCGCAGACGTCGATCCAGCGCAGCGCCGGGTCGAACTCCAGGCCGTCGAAGGCCAGCACCTCGTCACCCAGCACCACGGCGTTGCGCAGGTGCAGGTCGCCGTGGCATTCGCGCACGCTGCCCATCTGTTGCCGCTGCTGCCACAGCGGCACAAGCTTCGGCAACTGCTCATCCAGCCAGGTCTGCAGATCGGCCACCACCGCGCCGCGCGCGGCCAGGCGGCGCAGCAGGGCGCGGGTCTGGCCGGCCAGTTCGTCGGCGCCGCCCCAGGGGCTGCCTGCCGGGGCCACGTCGGCCTGGGCGTGCAGGGCCGCCAGGTGCAGCGCCAGCCGGTCCAGGTGCGCCGGCACCAGGCGGCCATCCGCCAGCTGCTCGCTCAGCAGCGCGCGCGGGGGAAAGCGGCGCATCTGCAGCGCGTACTCGATGGCCGGCCCGGCACCACCCAGTTGCGGCGCCTGCGGCGTGCCGCTGATGGGCACCACGCCGCGGTACAGCGTGGGTGCGTGGCGGCGGTTCAGGCGCAGCTCTTCTTCGCAGAAGTGGTGGCGCCGCTGCAGCGTGCCGAAGTCCAGGAATCCCAGTCGCACCGGCTTCTTGATCTTCCAGGCGTCGTCACCGGCCAGCAGCACCCAGGCGCTGGGGGTTTCGATGCGCTCGACCGTGCTGCCGTCGGCGCCCAGCTGGCGCTGCAGCGACTGCACCAGCACCTCGGCCTCAGGCTTCATCGTCGTCCGGGCGCCGATGGCCGACGCGCCACACCGAGCGCATCAGCGCCAGGCCGCCGATCACCGCGCCGGCAAAGCCCAGCAGCCCGAAGGCCGGCAGGCCCAGCAGCGTGGGGCCGCCGCCCACCGTCATGACGATGGACGAGCCGATGATCAGCGCCGCCACCACCAGCGACAGCGCCAGCCGGTTGGCGGCGCGGTCGATCTGGTCGGCAGCGCGGCGCAGGTGGGCGATGTCGATGCCCACCTGGATGCGGCCTTCGCGCGCCCGCCGCAGCAGCCGCGCCAGATCGGCCGGCAGGCTGCCGGCGTCAGCCAGGGCCTGGCCCAGCAACTGCCCGGCGCGCGCGGCCAGCGCCTTGGGCTGGTAGCGCGCGCGCAGCACCTGGCGCAGCAGCGGCAGCGCCTCGGTGGCCATGTGGAAGCCCGGGTCCAGACCGCGGCCCATGCCTTCGAGCGAGATGAAGGCCTTGATCAGCAGCGCCAGGTCGGCGGGCAGCGCCAGGCGGTGCTCGCGCAGCACGGTGGTCAGCTCGGTCAGCATGCGGCCCAGGTTGAGCTGCGCCAGCGCGACGCCGTGGTACTGGTCGACGAAGGTCTCGATCTCGTCTTCCAGCGCCGCCGGGTCGGCCGTGGGCGGGTGGCCGGTCCAGTCCAGCAGCACTTCGGCCACCGCGCGTGGGCGCCGCTCCACCAGGCCCAGCAGCAGCCGCAGCAGGTCTTCGCGGCGCCGCGGCGAGATGCGGCCGATCATGCCGAAGTCGATGAAGGCGATGCGGTTGCCCGCCAGGTAGAAGACGTTGCCGGGGTGCGGGTCGGCGTGGAAGAAGCCGTCGGCGACGATCATCTTCAGCACCGCGTGCGCGCCGCGCCGCGCGAGCAGCTTGCGGTCCAGCCCGGCGCGGTCTATGCCGTCGAGGTCTTCGCCGGCAACGCCGTCGATGAAGTCCTGCACGTTGACGCGCTCGCCGGTGTGGGCCCAATGCACGCGCGGGATCACGATCTCGGGCAGGCCGGCCAGGTTGGCGGCCACGCGCTCGGCGTGGCGGCATTCGGCCGCCAGGTCGAGCTCGCCCCGCAGCGAGCGCGCGAACTGGCGCACCACCAGGCGCGGCCGGTAGGGCTTGAGCGCCGGCCATTCCGCTTCGGCCAGCACCGCCAGCCGCTGCAGCAGGCGCAGGTCGGCCTCGATCACCTCGCGGATGGCCGGGCGCCGCACCTTCACCACGACCTCGGTGCCGTCGTGCAGGCGCGCGCGGTGCACCTGGGCGATGGAGGCTGCGGCCAGCGGCTCGACATCGAAGCGCGCGAACACGGCGTCGGGTTCGCCGCCCAGGTCTTCGCGCAACTGCGGCAGCAGTTCGCTCCAGGGCACGGCCGGCACGCGGCTGTGCAGCCGGGCGAACTCGGCGATCCACTCGGGCGGCAGCAGGTCGGCGCGGCCGGCCAGGATCTGGCCCAGCTTGACGAAGGTGGGGCCCAGTTCCTCGAGCGCGCGCCGCAACTGCTCGGGCGGCTGCAGCCGGGCCAGCGCGTCGGCGTTGTCGAAATGCAGCACATGGCCGGCGCGCGCCAGCGCATCGGCCAGGCCCAGCCGGCGCACCGTGTCGCCCAGGCCGTGGCGTATGAACACCGCGGCGATCTCTTGCAGCCGGCCCAGCTCGCTGGCGGTGCCGAAGGGCGTGGTCAGCATCGGGCCAAGTATCGCGCGGTACACGGGCGCCGGGAGGTCATCGCTGCCGTCCGGTGCAGACTTGCCCGCACTGCAGTTGTCTTCGCGCAATCCCGGGCGCCGGCCCGCACCCATACTGGCCGCACGCCGGTCAGACATCCGCGACCCCGCGACGGAGCCAACCACATGCACAAGCCATGGCTAGCCCAGTACCCACCCGGCGTGCCGGCCGAGATCGACTGCACGCGCTGGGCCTCCTTGAAGGACTTGCTGGCCTTCAGCTGTGAACGCTTTGCCGAACGCCCGGCCTTCGGTTCGATGGGCACGGTGATGAGCTACCGCCAGCTCGACGCCGCCAGCCGCGCCTTCGCCGCCTGGCTGCAGCACAAGGCCGGGCTGCGGCGCGGCGACCGCGTGGCGCTGATGCTGCCCAACCTGCTGCAGTACCCCGTGGCCTTGTTCGGCGCGCTGCGCGCCGGCATGGTGGTGGTCAACGTCAACCCGCTGTACACGCCGCGCGAACTGGCGCACCAGCTGGCCGATGCCGGTGCCACGGCCATCGTGGTGCTGGAGAACTTTGCGCACACGCTGGACCAGGTGATCGCCTCCACCGCCGTGCGCGTGGTGCTCACCACGCAGGTGGGTGATCTGCTGCCAACGCCCCGCCGCCTGCTGACCAATGCCGTGGTCAAGCACGTGAAGAAGATGGTCCCACCCTGGCGGCTGCCGGGCGCGGTGGACCTGCGGCGCGCGCTGGCCGAAGGCCGCACGCAGCGCCTGGACGACGTGGCGCTGGGGCACGAGGACCTGGCCTTCCTGCAGTACACCGGCGGCACCACCGGCGTGGCCAAGGGCGCGATGCTCAGCCACGGCAACATGGTGGCCAACGTGCTGCAGGTGGGCGCCTGGGTGGCGCCCCAGCTGAACGAGGGCGAAGAGACCGTGGTGCTGCCGCTGCCGCTGTACCACGTGTTTGCGCTGACCGGCTGCCTGTCGTTCTTCAGCAAGGGCGCACAGGCGGTGCTGGTGGCCAACCCGCGCGACCTGCCCGGCTTCATCCGCATACTGCGGCAGACGCCCTTCACCGCCATCATCGGCGTCAACACGCTGTTCCGCGCCCTGCTCGACGCGCCGGGCTTTGCTGGCGTGGATCTGCGCCCGCTCAAGCTGGCGGTGGCCGGGGGCATGGCAGTGCAGCAGGTGGTGGCGCAACGCTGGATGCAGCGTGCCGGCGTGCCGCTGGTCGAAGGCTACGGCCTGACCGAAAGCGCCCCGGTGGCCATCGCCAACCCGGTGACCATCCAGGCCTGGAGCGGCCAGATCGGCGTGCCGCTGCCCAGCACCGAGGCCGTCATCCTGGACGACGCCGACCAGCCCGTCGCCGCCGACCAGGTGGGCGAGATCGCGCTGCGCGGCCCGCAGTTGATGAAGGGCTACTGGAAGCGCCCAGAGGAGACCGCCGCGGCCTTCACCGCCACAGGCTGGATGCGCACCGGCGACATGGGCAGCATGGACGAGCGCGGCGGCTTTCGCCTGACCGATCGCAAGAAGGACATGATCGTGGTCTCGGGCTTCAAGGTCTTCCCCAACGAGGTCGAGGACGTGCTGACCCTGCACCCCGGCGTGCTCGAGGCCGGCGCAGTGGGCATAACCGATGATCGGTCGGGCGAAGCGGTCAAGGTGGTGGTGGTGCGCAAGGACCCGGCGCTGACCGAGGCCGAACTGCTGGCGCACTGCAGGCAGCACCTCACCGGCTACAAGCTGCCGCGGGTCATCGAATTCCGCACCGAGCCGCTGCCCAAGACCAGCGTGGGCAAGATCCTGCGGCGCGAACTGCGCGACAGCCCGCCAGCAGGCACCATCCGCTAGGGCGCACTTGGCCACGGTGCAGCCCCCCTTTCGCCCGCGCCGCTTCAGGTGCCGGGATGGCCGCGAGGTGCGCCTGCGCGCCATCCAGGCCGCCGACGCGCCCGAGATCGTGCAGGCCTTCGAGCGCCTGTCGCCGCAGTCGCGCTATGCCCGCTTCATGGCGCACAAGAAGGAGCTGAGCAGCGCCGCGCTCGAACGCGGCGTGCACCCGCAGCCCGGGCGCGACTGCGCGCTGGTGGCCACGGTGCCGGCCGCCGACGGCATCGACATCGTCGGCGCCGCGCAGTACGTGCACAACGGTGAGGACAGCGCCCGCACCTGCGAGTTCGCCATCACCTTGGCCGAAGACTGGCGCGGCTGCGGCCTGGCGCCGGTGCTGCTGGCCAGCCTGCTGCGGCGGGCGCGGCGCGACGGCTACCAGACCATGGAAGGCTGGGTCATCGCCGAGAACGCGGCCATGCTGGCGCTGGCGCGCAAGCTGCGTTTCACGGTGGAGCCGGTGCCGGGCGACTTTGCCATGCTGCGGGTGGTGCGCGCGCTGTAAGTGCGCAGCCGCCGCGGGGTCGGCGAAGGGCAGGCACCGATGCCCGTGGCGGCCGTCGAACCGCCAGGCGCCGAGCAAGTCGACCGGGCCCGACGCACAGCGCACCACAATCCACGCCATGCGCGATGAATGGCTGCGTCGGGGTCGTTGGTTCCTGGTCTGGGTGCTGCTGGTGGTCAGCGGCGCGCTGGCCATCGTGCGCGTGGACATCGCCCAGCGGCGGGACGCGTTCCAGACAGACGCGCTCATCGCCCACCGCCTGCTCAGCCAACGGGCGGTGCAGCACGACGCGATACTGGCCACGCTGGTGCTGCTGAGCCCCGCCATCGACGGGCGCGACACGCCCGAGCAGCGCCTGTCGGCCGTGCAACCCCAGGTCGCGAAAGTGCTGCGGCTCGATCCGGGCCAGGCATGGCCCTATGCCGCGCTGCGCAGCGCGCATGCGCGCTCCCATGCCTCGGGGCAGGCCGAGCTTGCCGGCGTCGATGCGCAGGCCCTGCAGTTCACCCTGGTGCGCGCCGGGCTGCCGTCCAGCTTTGCACTCGTCATCGACGTCCAGCGCTTGGTGCCCTGGGACAACTGGCCGATCGCGCGCGCCGGGCCCGTGAGCGTGATGCTGGTGCACGCGGACCAGGCGCTGGTCATCCAGGCCGGGCAGGCCGTCGACGAGCAGCCCGCGGGATGGACCGATGGCTTCGTCTTCACCAAGCGTCTGGCCACGGCCAGCCAGCCCTTCGATCTGCAATTGCGCCGCGCCACCGGCCCGGCCCAGTGGCCCTGGCTGGTGCTGTCGGCCTGGGCCCTGCTGGCGGCCTTGGGGGTGGGCGTCTTCAACGCGTGGCAGCAGGGGCGGCGGGCGCGCCGCCGCGCCGAGGAACTGCTGCGCGTCGGCCAGGTGGCGCGGCTCAATGCGATGGGCGAGCTTGCCGCCGCCGTGGCCCATGAACTGAACCAGCCCCTCACCGCCGTGATGGCCAACACGCAGGCCGCCCGACGGCTGATCGAGGACGATCCGCCCGAGCTCGAAGCCGCACGGCAGGCCATGGGCCAGGTCGCCGCCCAGGCGCGCCGCGCGGCCGACGTCGTGGCCCGGCTGCGGCGCCTGGTCGAGGCCCCCGGCTCGACGCCGTCGACCCAGGCCGTGCACCTGGAAGCCGTTGCACGCCAGGTGCTGGATCTGGTCGAACCCGAGGCGCAGCGCCGCGGCGTGGTGACCCTGATGGAAGGCCAGGCGCCGCCCGTGCAGGCCGACCCGGTGGCGCTGGAGCAGATCGTGCACAACCTGGTCAGCAATGCATTGCAATCGCTCGAGGGCACACCCCTGGCGCAGCGCCGGCTGCTGCTGCATGTGGCGGTCGAACGAGACCAGGGCGTGCTCACCGTGCGCGACAGCGGCCCCGGCATCAGCAGCGAAGCCTTGCCGCGCTTGTTCGAGCCGTTCTACACCACGCGCCGCGGCGGCCTGGGCCTGGGCCTGAGCCTGTGCGAGACCCTGACGCAGGCGATGCAGGGCAGCCTCAGCGCCCGCAACGCCGAGCCGCGCGGGGCCGAGTTCCGGCTGGCGCTGCCGCTGGCGGAGGCCGTGTCGTGAACCCCGTCTCGCCGCTGATCCAGCTGGTCGACGACGACGATGCGGTGCGCGAGAGCCTGGCGCTGCTGATCGGCACCGTGGGCCTGCGCGTCGCCGGCTGGAAGCATCCGCAGCAGTTCCTGGCCGGCTTCGACCGCGAGGCCATCGGCGCCATCGTGCTCGACGTGCGCATGCCCGGCACCAGCGGCCTTGCGGTGCTCGAGGCCCTGCGTTCGGAGGGTGTCGATCAGCCGGTGATCATGTTGACGGGCCACGGCACCGTGGAGATGTGCCGCCGCGCCTTCAAGGCGGGCGCGGCCGAGTTTCTGGAGAAGCCGGTCGACGAGGAAGAGCTGCTCGAGGCCCTGCACAAGGCCGTGCGCGCGCATGGCCTGTCACGCCAGCGCCTGGCCGCCGACCGCGAGGTTCGCGCGCGGGCCGAAGCCCTGTCGGAGCGCGAGCGCGAAGTGCTGGGGTTGGTGGTGTCCGGCCTCACCAACAAGGAAATCGCCCGCGCCCTGGGCCTGTCGCCGCGCACGGTGGAGACGCACCGGGCCAACCTGTCGGTCAAGCTGCAGGTCGATTCGCTGGCGCAATTGATCCGGCGCTACGGCGCGTGGGTGGATGGCGCGGCGTAGCCCATAGGGCACGGCTGCTTTCGCTTCGACAGGCCCGCTGCTCCGTATATCTACGCAGTGCGCACGTGGCGGCACGAATGGTCCGAACGGGGCCGGCCTCCTACAGTGTCGCCACGGCCGGGATGCGGCCGCTTGCAACCGGAGAACCCATGCACAGCCTCACCCGTAGAAGCGCCCTGGCCCTTGCACTGAGCGCGGCTCTGGCCGCACCCATCGTCCACGCACAGCCCGGCCGGGACCGCGACGCAGCGGACAAGGGCTACGACCTGCCCGCCGCGGGCATCCTGCTCGAAGGCATCGGCTACGACCAGCAGCGTGAAACCTTCTACGTCAGCGGCGTGAACGACGGCGGGCGCATCTACCGCGGACGCCTGGACGAGAAGGCGCTCGAGGTCTGGCTGCCCGGTGGCGCAGACGGCCGCACCACGGCGCGCGGCATCGACGTCGACGACATGGGCCGGGTCTTCATCGCCGGCGGGCCCAGCGGCCGGCTGTGGGTGGTGTCGCCCGGCGGCGCCACGCTGGCGTCGCTGACCACACCGGCGGGCACCTTCCTCAACGATGTCTGGGTGGCCCCCGACGGTGCGGCCTACTTCACCGACTCGAACCAGCCCCGGATCTGGCGCGTCGCCCAGGGCACCGGCGGCACCTGGCAGGCCACGCTGTGGCTGGACGCGAGCGCCACCATCCCGGTGGTTCTGCCGGGCTTCAACCTCGGCGGCATCGTGGCCACGCCCGACGGCCGCTACCTGCTGGTGGCGCAGGGCACCACCGGGCGGCTGTGGCGCATCGACCTGGCGACCAAGGAGGTCACACCGGTCGAGCTGGGGTCTGCGTCGCTCGTCAACGCCGACGGCATCGTGCTGCGCGGGCACAAGATGTGGGTGGTGCAGAACTTCGCGCGCCAGATCAGCGAACTCCGGCTAGCCGGCGACTGGGCCTCGGCCCGGCTCGTCTCGGTCACGCCCACGCCGGCCAACCGCACCTTCACCACCGCCAAGCTCGCCCGGGGCCGGCTGCTGATCGTCGACAGCCAGTTCGGCTTTGCGCCACCCTTCCCCGCCCAGGACCGCGTGGTCGTCATGGACCGGCCGTAAGCCGGCCGCCGCCGGGCTGCCACCGCCCCGCGTGACGCTGGCGTGACGCGGGGCGGTCTATCGTGCGGCGCATGAACCCTGCGCCCGCCGCCACCCTGGTTGCAGCCGCTGCAGCCGTTGCCATGCTGGCGCTGCCGGCCGCCGCCCATGCCGCCCCCGGCCAGCCGGTCGACGGCCCCGGCATGAGCCCCGTCCTGACCTGGGACGCTGAATCGGTCTACGGCGGCGCGGCACGTTCGCCGACCTTGCGGCCGATGTCGCCAGCCGAGCTGAAGCTTGCGCGCGAGCGGGCCGAGGTGTTCTTCCGCGCGCTGCAGGGCGTGCCCTCGTTTGCGCAACCCGCGCGCCACAGCAGCTTTCTGACCAGCTGGGCCGTGCTGGATGCAGGGCCGGTGCTGGTGCAGAACCTGATCGTGTACTGGAGCGCCCCGCGCGACACCCGGCGGCGTGCAGACGGCGCCTACTTCGGCGTGATGGGCGGCGCGCACGAGATGCTGTACGTGGACACCAACCGGCTGCCCAACGCTCCCAGCCTGGCCGAGCGCGAACACAACGCCTGGTGGCGCGGCGTGGGCGATGCCGGCCGCAGCAGTGGCGCCTTCCCCGAGCCGCGCATCCACGGCACTGCCGGCGGCGGCAACGTGTACGGCGGCTATTGGATCGCCACGCGCGACGGCCGCCCGGCGCTGGAACCCGCGCCCCTGGCGCCGCTGCTGCAAGGCGACATCGCGGCGCTGAAGCGGCGCATCGAACAAAGCGCCAGCAGCGCCGCCGGTGCGTTGCGCGAGCTGGAAGCGTCCATGACGCCCGAGGCCATGGCCGCGCGGCGCGCCAAGCGCGAGCAGGCCTGGGCCAGGATGTACCGCAACCCCGATGCCATGCAGCGCGAACTCGACGCCGCCGCGCGCAACGACCAGCAAGACTACGAGCAACGCCAGGCGCGCTTTGGCGCCGCCGAAAGCCCCACCGGCCCGCGCGCCGCGCTGGCCGCGCTGGAACGCCAGCTCGCGGCGCTCGACGCGGC
>JALHPY010000125.1 GCA_022842305.1 Rubrivivax sp. | reverse complement strand
ACCGTGATGATGGGCGGCATGTTCGCCGGCACCGAAGAGGCGCCGGGCGAGGTCATCCTGTTCCAGGGCCGCAGCTACAAGAGCTACCGCGGCATGGGCTCCATCGGCGCCATGAAGGCGGGTTCGGCCGACCGCTACTTCCAGGAAAGCGACGAGAACGTCAACCCCAACGCCGACAAGCTGGTGCCCGAAGGCATCGAGGGCCGGGTGCCGTACAAGGGCACGATGGTGTCCATCATCCACCAGCTGGCCGGCGGCGTGCGCGCCTCCATGGGCTACTGCGGCTGCGCCACCATCGCCGAGCTGCACGAGCGTGCCGAGTTCGTCGAGATCACCACCGCCGGCATCCGCGAAAGCCACGTGCACGACGTGCAGATCACCAAGGAGGCGCCGAACTACCGCGCCGACTGAAGGCCGCCATGGCCGCCCAGACCGCTCATGTAGCGGGCACCTGCCGACACCGGCCCGCAATGCCTGCGGGCCGGCCCTTTTTTGAGATGGCGTGAGCCCCCCCACCATGCACGACAAGATCCTCATCCTCGACTTCGGCTCGCAGGTCACGCAGCTCATCGCCCGGCGCGTGCGCGAGGCGCATGTGTACTGCGAGATCCACCCCAACGACGTCAGCGACGCGTTCATCCGCGGCTTTGCGCCCAAGGCCATCATCCTGTCGGGCAGCCACGCCAGCACCTATGAAGAGCACGATCTGCGCGCGCCGCAGGCGGTGTGGGACCTGGGCGTGCCGGTGCTGGGCATCTGCTACGGCATGTTCACCATGGTGGTGCAGCAGGGCGGCCAGGTCGAGGCCAGCGCGAAGCGCGAGTTCGGCTATGCCGAGGTGCGCGCCCACGGCCACACGAAGTTGTTGCAAGGCATCCAGGACTTCGCCACCGCCGAAGGCCACGGCATGCTCAAGGTCTGGATGAGCCACGGCGACAAGGTCACGGCGCTGCCGCCGGGCTTCAAGCTCATGGCCAGCACGCCCAGCTGCCCCATCGCCGGCATCGCCGATGAATCGCGCGGCTACTACGCCGTGCAGTTCCACCCCGAGGTGACGCACACCGTGCAGGGGCGCGCGCTGCTCGAACGCTTCGTGCTGCAGATCGCCGGTGCGCGGCCCGACTGGGTGATGCGCGACCACATCGAGGAAGCCGTGGCCCTGATCCGCCAGCAGGTGGGCAGCGAAGAGGTCATCCTGGGTCTGAGCGGCGGCGTCGACAGCAGCGTGGCCGCGGCACTGATCCACCGCGCCATCGGCGACCAGCTGACCTGCGTCTTCGTCGACCACGGCCTGCTGCGCCTGGACGAGGGCCGCATGGTGATGGACATGTTCGTGGGCCGGCTGCACGCCAAGGTGATCCACGTCGACGCCAGCGCGCAGTTCCTGGGCCACCTGAAGGGCGTGACCGACCCCGAGGCCAAGCGCAAGATCATCGGCCGCGAGTTCGTCGAAGTCTTCCAGGCCGAGGCCAGGAAGCTGCAGAACGCGCGCTGGCTGGCCCAGGGCACGATCTACCCCGACGTGATCGAGAGCGGCGGCGCCAAGACGAAGAAGGCCACCACCATCAAGAGCCACCACAACGTGGGCGGCCTGCCGGCCACGCTGGGCCTGAAGCTGCTGGAACCGCTGCGCGACCTTTTCAAGGACGAGGTGCGCGAGCTCGGCGTGGCCCTGGGCCTGCCGCCCGAGATGGTCTACCGCCACCCCTTCCCCGGCCCGGGCCTGGGCGTGCGCATCCTGGGCGAGGTCAAGCCCGAATACGCCGCGCTGCTGCAGCGCGCCGACGCCATCTTCATCGAGGAACTGCGCAACTTCAGGGACGAGGCCAGCGGCAAGAGCTGGTACGAGCTCACCAGCCAGGCCTTCGCCGTGTTCCTGCCCGTCAAGAGCGTGGGCGTGATGGGCGACGGCCGCACCTACGAATACGTGGTGGCTCTGCGCGCCGTGCAGACCAGCGACTTCATGACCGCCGATTGGGCCGAGCTGCCCTATGCGCTGCTGAAGAAGGTCTCCAGCCGCATCATCAACGAGGTGCGCGGTATCAACCGCGTGGCCTATGACGTGAGCAGCAAGCCGCCGGCCACCATCGAGTGGGAGTGACGGGCTACTTCTTCTGCGGTGAACGCCTCACAGGCGAGTACTTGAAGGTCTGTCGTCCGATGGGCTTGAATGCCGAGTCCTATGTGCTGTGGCAGCAAGGCGATCGCATGCTCGCGTGACCGGCATTCCACTGTCTGACTCGATGCCTTCGATCTCGGGGTGTGGCGCAATTGCGATACACTGCGCGGATGAAAACGACCACCATCCCATCGATCCGCGTCGAGCCTGACTTCCGCGCCGAGGTGGAGGCCGTGCTGGCCGAGGGCGAGACGCTCTCCCAGTTCGTCGAAGCCTCGGTGCGCGCAAGCGTCGAGCGCCGCCGAATGCAGGCTGAGTTCATCGCGCGCGGACTGCGCTCGCGCGACGAGGCGCGGCGCACGGGTGACTATGTCGATGCCGACGAGGTGCTCGGCAACCTGCAACGCAAGCTCGACGCGGCGCACACGCGTCTGGGGAAGAAGGGCAAGTGACGTTCAAGGTTCGGCTGACCCGGGATGCCGAGGCAGATCTGGAGCGGCTCTTCGATTTCCTGCTGGAACGTGAACTGTCTCGCGAGGGCGGTGACCTGAGCTTGCCGACGCAGGCCATCGCGGCGCTGCAGTCTTGCATCGCAACGCTGAAGACGTCTCCCTTCACATGCCGCAAGGCCGGACAGAGCCCGTTCCTGCGGGAACTGATCGTTCCTTTCGGACGATCGGGCTATCTGGCGCTGTTCGAGATCGAGGACGACTCCAGCGTCGCCGTGCTGGCCGTTCGCCACCAACTCGAAGACGACTACCACTGACGCGCGTCCTGCCTTTGCGAGGGGCGGGCAACCAAGCCAACCCGGTCGGCGGCGCGGCACGAGGGTTCGAAGGCCGCCCGCGGCGCTCGGCAGGGCAGGCCGAGGTGTTGCCCCATCCAGCGGCTAGGCCAGGCACGCGGTCCATCGAGCCGTCGAGCCCTGTCGCCGCGCTCGATCGGGTTCAAGCAAACAATGACCGAGCTGCTGTACGGCATCGCACAGAGGGATCACCGCTGCGCGACCCAGAATCAAGCTGCCGTTGAAAAGTCACCAAGACCCGTTCAATCATTGCCCAGTTGAATAATCGTGATTAATGCATCTGGCGCAAGAGAGAACCACTTGCTGGCGGCACTGGCCGACGCGGCAATCCGGCCATGGCTGCCGCTGCTTGAAGCTGTCGATCTTCCGCTGGGATCGATTCTGTACGAAACAGGTCGAGCATCGAGTCACGTGTATTTTCCGACGACGGCCATCGCCTCCTTGATGTTCATCCTCGAAGACGGCGGTTCCGCGGAAACGGCGGTAATCGGCAACGAGGGTATCGTGGGGATCTCGACGTTCTTGGGCGGCGGAAGTACGCCAAGCCGGGCCGTGGTTCAGAGCGCGGGCCGCGCCTTGCGCCTCAGCGCCAGGGCGATCAAAGAAGGCTTCGATCTCAACGGGCCGGTAACGCGGCTGCTGCTTCGATACACCCAGGCGCTCATCGCGCAGATCGCACAGACAGTAGCCTGCAATCGCCACCACACGCTGGACAAGCGGCTTTGCCGCTGGCTGTTGTTGAGAATGGATCGCGTGACAGGCAATGAACTGGTGATCACGCAGGAGCTGATCGCCAGTATGCTCGGTGTGCGCCGCGAGGGAATCACCGAAGCCGCCCTGCAGCTGCAGGCGGCAGGCTTGATCCATTACGCGCGCGGGCACATGACGCTGCTTGACCGCCCAGGCCTGGAGCGGCGCGCCTGCGAGTGTTATGCGGTGGTGAAGAAGGAATATGGCATGCTGCTGCCGGACCTGATGGCCACATGAGGTGTTCGCGCGGCGCCTGACAGGTCGCGCAGGTGCGTACAGGTTTGCCCTGGAGCCAACGATATTGAAGACGAATACTCTGCCCGCTGGCGGCAACCTGCCCAAATGCCTTACCGGGATCGTGGGCCTGGATGAAATCACGGGCGGTGGGTTGCCCGCGGGTCGGCCAACCCTCGTCTGTGGCAGTGCCGGCTCTGGCAAGACCATGCTCGCCATGGAATTCCTCGTGCGTGGGGCAACGCAGTATGGCGAGCCCGGCGTGTTCATGATGTTCGAGGAAAACGTGGCCGAGCTGACGGCCAATGTGCGCTCGCTCGGCTTCGATCTGGACAAACTCGCGGCGCAGAAGAAGCTCGTCCTCGATCACGTCCACATCGAGCGCAGCGAGATCGAAGAGACCGGCGAGTACGATCTGGAAGGTCTGTTCATCCGGCTCGGTCACGCCGTCAAGTCCATTGGCGCAAAGCGCGTGGTCCTCGATACCGTCGAGGCCCTGTTCTCCGGCCTGCCCAATCACGCCATCCTGCGCGCAGAGTTGCGGCGTCTTTTCCGCTGGCTGAAGGATCACGGTATGACGGCCGTCATTACCGGCGAGCGCGGCGACCAATCGCTGACACGCTATGGGCTGGAGGAATACGTCGCCGATTGCGTGATCATCCTCGACCAGCGCATTCACGAGCAGATTTCCACCCGACGGCTGCGTGTACTGAAGTATCGCGGCTCGCCCCACGGCACGAACGAGTATCCCTTCCTCATCGGCGAACGTGGCCTTTCGGTGCTGCCGATCACGTCCTTGCGGCTCGACCACCAGGTCTCGGCGACGCGCATTCCCACGGGCATCACGCGGCTCGACGAGATGCTGGGTGGCAAGGGCGTCTTTCGCGGCAGCAGCGTGCTGGTCTCAGGTTCGCCGGGCACGGGCAAGAGCAGTGTCGGCGCCACGTTCGCCGACGCCGCGTGCCGCCGCGGCGAGCGGGTGCTGCTGTTTGCCTACGAGGAATCGAGCGCGCAGATCGTTCGAAACATGGGTTCCATCGGCATCGACCTCGCGCCGTGGGTGAAGAAGGGCTTGCTCCAGATTCACTCGTCGCGCCCGACGCTGCAGGGGCTGGAGCAGCACCTGGTGATGATGCACGACGCCGTGAACGGCTTTCACCCGAGCGTGGTCGTGGTCGATCCGATCAGCAACCTCTCGCTCGATCACAGCGCGTCAGCCGTGAAGCCAACGCTGATGCGGCTCATCGACTTCCTCAAGCAGCAGCAGATCACCACGCTCTTCACCAGCCTCACGGCGGGCGGCGGGGAAACGCCCGAGGACTCGCAGCTCGGCGTATCTTCGCTCATGGACACGTGGCTGCTGTTGCGCAACGTCGAATTCAATGGCGAGCGCAATCGCACGATCTACGTGCTGAAATCGCGCGGCATGGCGCATTCCAATCAGGTGCGCGAGTTTGTCCTCAGCGACAAGGGTATCGATCTGGTGGATGTCTATCTGGGTGCCGAGCGTGTGCTCACCGGGACGGCGCGCGTGGCGCAGGAAGAGCTGGAACTCGCCGCTGCCGCGCTGCGCGAAGAGGAACACCAACGCAAGCTGATTCAGCTCGCGAGCAGGCAGAAGGCCATCGAGGCGCAGATCGCCGCGTTGCGTTGCGAGGCCGAAGTGGAATCCGCCGAGGTGGCCAGCAGTCTCGCGCGGGAGTCTCTGCATCAACGGGCCACGCAGCAAAGCACCGACGTCATGGCGCAGTTGCGCGGCGCCGATAAAGCCGACAAAGCCGGTGGCGTCGGCAAGAAGGCAAAACGATGAGCAACACCGTCGCCTTCGAGTTGCGGCTGTATGTGGCCGGTCAGACGGCAAAGTCGCTTGCGGCCTGTGCCAATCTGCAGCGCATCTGCGAGACGCACCTCGCGGGGCAGTACCGGATCGAGATCATCGACCTCACCCAGAACCCGAAGCTCGCGGCCGGTGACCAGATCCTCGCATTGCCGACGCTCGTGCGTCGCCTGCCCAAGCCGGTCAAGAAGATCATCGGCGATCTGTCCAACGAGGAACGCGTGCTCGTGGGTCTCGATGTGCGGCCGATCTAGCGCAGACTGCTCATGAGCAAGCAAGCCAACGCCCTGCACACGCCGATCGGCTTTGCAGCCGCGGCTGCGAACTTCGAGAACACGCGCTACGTGCTGCGGCTTTACGTCACCGGCACGTCAAGGAACTCCGAGCGCGCGATCGTGAACATTCGCAGGATCTGCGAGGAACATCTGCAAGGACGCTATGACCTGGAGATCGTGGACATCTCTCAGCGTCCGGCGCTGGCCGAAGGCGAGCAGATCATCGCCGCACCGACCTTGATCAAGAAGCTGCCGCTGCCGCTGCGCCGCTTCATCGGCGACATGTCGCACACCGAACGCATCCTGCTGGGGCTGGATCTGCGCCAGGCGAGCCATCGGGTGGCTTGCGACAGCGGCCGCTGACCCGCCGTGCGCGCCGAAGCACCCGCCGACGCGGCGCTCCTCGCGCAAAACGCCGAGTTGCGCGCCCGACTGGAGGAGGCGCAGGAAACACTGCAGGCCATCCGCACCGGTGCGGTGGATGCGCTCGTCGTGGAAACCTCTGCGGGCCCCCGCATCTTCCGGCTGGAAGGCCTCGAGGCCGATTCAAGCCACTTTCGCGGCGAGATCCTCGCGCAGGTGAGCGACGCGGTCGTCACCATCGACGACGGCCAGCGCGTGACCTACTTCAACGCCGCGGCCGAGCGGCAATACGGCGTCACCGCGTCCGACGCGCTGGGGCGCCAACTCTCCGAGATCTACCAGTACCGTTGGCTGCGTCCGGAAGACGAAGCAGCCGCGCTGACTGCACTGCGCGAGACCGGCTGTTGGCGCGGCGAAAACGTCCACGTGAAGCGCAGCGGCGAAGAGATCCACGTCGAGACCTCGGTGAGCCACTTGCACGCGAAAGACGACAGCCGATGCGGCCTTCTTGCCGTGATCCGCGACATCACCGGGCGGAAGAAGGCTGAACAGGAGCGCGCGTCGTTCGAGGCGCGACTGCGCGAAGCGCAAAAATTGGAGGCGCTCGGAACCCTGGCGGGCGGGGTCGCCCACGACTTCAACAACATCATCGGCACCATACTGATCAATGCCGAACTGGCGCGCCAGGACGCTTCCTACAACCATGAGGCGCTGGCGAGCCTGACGGAAATCCAAAAGGCCGGGCACCGCGCCAGGGACCTGGTGCAACAGATTCTGTCTTTCAGCCGACGTGAGGCGACTTCGCGCCAAGTGGTATCGATTCCTTCGATCGTCGAGGAAGGCGTTCGCCTGCTGCGTGCAGGGCTGCTCGGAGGAACGCGGATCGAGTCTCACTGCGCCGCCCATACGCCTTCCATTCTTGGCGATTCGACGCAGTTGACGCAGGTCCTGCTGAACCTGGGCGCCAACGCCGCGCAAGCGATGGAAGGCCGGCCCGGGACCATCGACATCCGCGTTGAAGGCGTGACGCTCGACGAAAACTCGGCGCGGCCCCATCCTTCACTGCGGCCGGGCCGTTACGCCCGGGTCGTTGTCAGCGACACCGGGCACGGCATGGACGCGGCGACGCAAGGTCGCATCTTCGAACCCTTCTTCACCACGAGGCCGCCAGGCAAAGGCACCGGGCTGGGCCTTTGCGTGGTGCATGGCATCGTGCAGGCGCACGCGGGATCGATCATCGTGCACAGCGAGCCGGGCAAGGGCAGCAGGTTCGAGGTGTACTTTCCGAGCACGAACGACGTGGCGGCCGCGGCAGACACGATCGAGGCAGCGGGGCCGGCCGCCGAAGGCCGCGGCCGGCACATCCTCTACATCGACGACGACCAGTCGCAGTTGTTCGCAAGCAAGCGGATGATCGAACGCTGGGGCTATCGCGTCAGCGCGTACTTCGAACAGCGGGAGGCGCTCGACGCGGTGCTTGCCGGCAGGATTCGCGTCGACCTGGTGGTGACCGATTTCAACATGCCGGGCACATCGGGTCTGGAGATCGCCAGGGCCATTCGCGATGCCCTGCCTGATTTGCCCGTGATCCTGGTCTCGGGGTATGTCAACGAGGAATTGCGCGCGCAAGCCGCGGCAGCTGGGGTGCGTGAACTGATCGCCAAGCCTCAGGACCTGGAAGAGCTCCGTGATGCAGTGCAGAACATCTTCTATCCACTTGGCAAGCCGCTCGACCGCGATCGGCCTTGACCAGGCATCGAACCGGCAAGACCGCTTCCCGTTTCGCGCGCATCGAGCGATCGGATCAAGATCCTCGACGAGTTCGTGGCCCTGACCTGCTACCACCCTGTGAGTTGCAGTGACCGGGATCTCGGAGCGTCGGGGGCGGGCTTGAACGCGACAAGCCGGTATTAGTGCACAGATCTCGATGCCGGCCGTCAGGCCACAGGCAGATCGAGAGTCTCCGCCTTCAGCTTCATGGCGGCGCAGCCGCGCAATTGGCGCTCGTTCGCCCCTCAAATCCTCTCAAGTTTTCCCGGCGGGCGCCGTAGATTCCCGAACGCATGGTTTGACATCGAACGTTCATGGCAGAACGTTCAGGTGAGATCTGGTCAAGGGAAGCCGATCTTCGGCGACGGAAGGAGAAGCCGAGATGACGTTCCAGACCACAGGACTCTCAAATTCCGCCTCGCGGACCGCGCCACTGCGGGCCATCTGCACGGTCGACCAGCGCAAGGCAACGCTGGTCGTCATTTGCTCCATAGATGACAGGCCCCGAGACGGGCCTGTCTGTCACCACCCATCACTGACAACGGAAGTGGACTCATGAACAAGCTCAATATCTCGACGCGGCTGGTCATGCTGATCGGCCTCATGTCCCTGTTGTTGCTCGGGATCGGTGGCATCGGCCTGTACGGCATCGCCAAGACCGACGACGCGCTGCAGACCGTGTACGAGGACCGCACGGTGCCGATGGGGCAGGTCGCCGACATCCAGCGCATGCTGCTGCGCAACCGGCTGCTCATCGCCAACTCGTTGTTGACGCCCGAGCCGGCGTACATCGCCAAGAACGCGGCCGAGGTCGACGACAACCTCGCCGCCATCGGAAAGGTGTGGGACGCCTACATGGCCACCACGCTGACCGCGGAGGAGAGCAGGCTCGCCAAGGCCTTCGCCGAGAACCGCGGCAGGTTCGTGCAGGACGGCCTGAAGCCGGCGCTCGCGGCGCTGCGCGCCAACGACACCGCGGCGGCCAAGCAGGTCGTGGCCGAGAAGGTCCGGCCCCTGTACGAGCCGGTGGGCGAAGGCATCGCCGCCTTGATGAAGCTGCAGCTCGATGTCGCCAAGGCCGAATACGACGCGGCCTTGGCGCGTTACGAGACCATCCGCGCGGTGGCCATTGCCGCGATCGTAGGCGGCATCGGCCTGGCGGTGCTGTTCGGGTTCTTCCTCGTGCGCGGCATGACCCGGGCGCTGAACCACGCGGTGGCAGTGGCCGACGCGGTGGCTGCTGGCGACCTGACCACGGCCATCCACGCCGAGGGGAGCGACGAGATCGCACGCCTGCTGCGCGCGATGGTCGCCATGAAGGACAACCTCGTCCGCGTCGTGGGCGACGTGCGGAGCAACGCCGACGGCGTGGCCACAGGCAGCGTGCAGATCGCGATGGGCAACCAGGACCTGAGCCAGCGCACCGAAGAGCAGGCCTCGGCACTGGAAGAGACCGCGGCGTCGATGGAGCAACTGGGCGCCACCGTCAAGCAGAACGCCGACAACGCCCGCCAGGCCAACCAGCTGGCGCAAGGCGCCTCGACGGTGGCCCTCAAGGGCGGCGAGGTCGTGGGCCAGGTCGTCACGACCATGAAGGGCATCAACGACAGCAGCAAGAAGATCGCCGACATCATCAGCGTCATCGACGGCATCGCCTTCCAGACCAACATCCTGGCGCTCAATGCAGCGGTGGAGGCGGCACGCGCCGGCGAGCAGGGCCGCGGCTTCGCGGTCGTGGCCAGCGAAGTGCGCAGCCTGGCCGGGCGCAGCGCCGATGCAGCCAAGGAGATCAAGAGCCTGATCACGGCCAGCGTCGAGCGCGTGGAGCAGGGTTCGGCGCTGGTCGATCAGGCCGGTGCCACGATGACCGAGATCGTGAGCTCGATCAAGCGCGTGACCGACATCATGGCCGAGATCAGCGCGGCCAGCACCGAGCAGAGTTCCGGCGTGGCGCAGATCGGCGAAGCGGTGGGCCAGATGGACCAGGTCACACAGCAGAACGCCGCGCTGGTGGAAGAGAGCGCCGCCGCAGCCGAGAGCCTGAAGGTACAGGCGCAGCAACTGGTGCAGGCGGTGGCGGTGTTCAAGCTCGGCCAGGGTGGCGAGACCCGGGTTGCCGCACCGGTGGCCCAGGCCGATGACGCGGCGAACAGGCACCCAGCGGCCGAGCGTCGCGGACCCCACCGCGCGAAGAACGTGACGCGACCGACCTTCGGTGCCAAGGCCAAGGTCAGGGCCCAGGCCCGGCCCGAAGAACCGATGCAGACCGCGGACGCTGCGCCACGCAAGACCGGCACCGAGGGCGAGTGGAACTCATTCTGAGCGCTGCACTGAGTACCGACGCCGCTGGGACTTGATGCCCACCCAAGGAGCAACCCATGAGCCTTCAAACAGCCACCGCGGCCGGGGCGCTGCCCGCTGGCCCAACTGCTGCCAGCGCCGCCACGGCACTGCGCGAGTTCCTGGCCTTCAAGCTGGGCGCCGAGGAATACGGCATAGACATCCTGCGGCTGCAGGAGGTCCGCAGCTACGAGGAGCCGACGCCGATTGCCAAGGCCCCGCCCTTCATCAAGGGCGTGATCAAGCTGCGCGGCGTCGTCGTGCCCATCGTGGACATGCGCCTGAAGTTCAACCTCGCGTCGGCCACCTATGACGAGCTCACAGTCGTCATCGTGCTCAACATCGGCCAGCGCGTGATGGGCATGGTGGTCGACGCGGTGAGCGACCTGATCACGCTCACGCCCGAGCAACTGCGCCCGGTGCCCGACTTGAGCCCGGCGGCCGGGTCCGACCAGCTGTTGCCGATCGGATCGATCGACCCGCGCATGCCGATCCTGGTGGACATCGAGAAACTCATGACCAGCGACGAGATGGGGCTGGTCGAGCAGGCCCTGCACTGAGCAGCCGATCCTCAGATCCAACGGAGCAACCCATGAACCCTCTCTCCACCTTCGGCATCGCCAAGCGGCTGTTTGCCGTGGTCACACTCGTCGCCGTGGCACTGGCCGGCATTGCCGTGTTCGCGGCCATCGAGATGGGCGTCGTCATCGATGACGCCGACCGCGTCCGTGACCAGCGCATGCCGCAACTGCAGCGCACTGCGGCGATGGAGCTGGACGTCACCCGCGTCTTGGGGCAACTGCGCCACGCGATGCTGGCGCGCAACCCCGAGGAGCGCGCCGCAGCGCTGGCCGAGGTCGGCAAGCTCAAGCAGCACTTCGAGCAGGCCATGGCCGAGTACGAGAAGGCCGTGTACAGCGACGAAGGGCGTCGCCGCGCCGCCGAGATCGCCAAGCAGGGGGCGAACTTCTGGGAGGTGGGCGGGCGCAACGTCGCGCTGATCCACAAGGGGGAGCAGGCCGAGGCCTTCGCCTTCCTGGCCACCACCGCCATTCCCGCGCGCAACGCCTTGCTGGCCGAACTGGGCGAAGCCACCGCCTTCTACAAGAAGGGCCTGGACACCGACGTGCACGAGATCGAGATCGAAGCCGCGGCGACGCGCAACTGGCTGGTCGGCCTGGTGGTGGGCGTCATCGCGCTGCTGCTGGTGTTCTCGTGGCATGTGGCTGCGGTGCTGCGCCGGCGGGTTGCGGTGTCGCAGGCCGCCGCCGAGCGTGTGCGAGATGGCGACTTCACGCAGCCCGTGCGCGACGACGGGATGGATGAGTTCAGCGCGCTGCTGCAGGCCATGCAGGACATGCAGGCGTCGCTGAGCCGCATCGTCAGCGAGGTGCGCGGCAACGCCGAAGGCGTGGCCACCGCCAGCGCGCAGATCGCCCAGGGCAACCAGGACCTGAGCCAGCGCACCGAAGAGCAGGCCTCGGCACTGGAAGAGACCGCGGCGTCGATGGAGCAACTGGGCGCCACCGTCAAGCAGAACGCCGACAACGCCCGCCAGG
>JALHPY010000124.1 GCA_022842305.1 Rubrivivax sp. | reverse complement strand
GGGTGGCGTCTCCAGCGTGCCCGCCTCTTCGTCGGTCCACAGCCGCATGCCGATGACGAAGTGCTGGCCCGAGCCGTCCTCCAGCGAGAAGGTGCCGCCGTTGCCCGGCGCCACGTCCAGCGTGAGTTGCACGCCCTGCAGGTAGTCGCATTGCGCGCGGCTGGCGTAGAAGGGTACGTCGCCGATGCTGCCGAGCTGCCTGTCGTCGGCGGTGATGGGCATGTCGCCCGGTGCAAACAGCATGGGCGTGCTGCCGTCGCAGCAGCCATGCGACTGGTAGAAGTACACGGCGCCATGCTCGGCGCGCAGCGCCTCGACAAGCGCCCGCGCGGCCGGCGTGGCCACGACGCGTTCAATCATGGGGTCGTCTCCTGTGGGGTGGCTGGCCGCAGAGCCAGCCACCGGTGTCGACATCAGTCGATCAGAAGAAGCCCAGCGCAAATCAGTCGGGCGCCGGGCCTTCTTCCTCGCTGCGCTCAGAAGAATCCCAGCGCGTTGGGGCTGTAGCTCACCAGCAGGTTCTTGGTCTGCTGGTAGTGGTCGAGCATGGCCTTGTGCGTCTCGCGGCCGATGCCCGATTCCTTGTAGCCACCGAAGGCCGCATGCGCCGGGTAGGCGTGGTAGCAGTTGGTCCACACGCGGCCGGCCTGGATGGCGCGGCCCATGCGGTAGGCGCGGCTGCCGTCGCGGCTCCACACGCCGGCGCCCAGGCCGTAAGGGGTGTCGTTGGCGATGCGCAGGGCCTCGGCCTCGTCCTTGAAGGTGGTCACGGCCAGCACCGGGCCGAAGATCTCTTCGCGGAAGACGCGCATGTTGTTGTTGCCCTTGAACAGCGTGGGCTGGATGTAGTAGCCGCCCGCCAGGTCGCCGCCCAGCTGGGCACGGTTGCCGCCGCACAGCACCTGCGCGCCTTCCTGCTTGCCCAGCTCCAGGTAGGTCATGATCTTGTCCATCTGCATGGACGAGGCCTGCGCGCCCATCATCGTGCCGGTGTCCAGCGGGCTGCCCTGCTGGATGGCGGCCACGCGCTTGAGCGCACGCTCGATGAAGCGGTCGTAGATGGATTCCTGGATCAGCGCGCGGCTGGGGCAGGTGCAGACCTCACCCTGGTTGAAGGCGAACAGCACCAGGCCTTCGACCGCCTTGTCCAGGAAGGCGTCGTCCTGGGCCATCACGTCCTCGAAGAAGATGTTGGGGCTCTTGCCGCCCAGCTCCAGCGTGGCCGGGATCAGGTTGCCGGCCGCGGCCTGGGCGATGACCTTGCCGGTGGCGGTGGAGCCGGTGAAGGCGATCTTGTTGATGCGCTTGTTGGTGGCCAGCGGCATGCCGGCTTCACGGCCATAGCCGTTGACGATGTTCAGCACGCCCGGGGGCAGCAGGTCGGCGATCAGCTCCACCAGCACCAGGATGCTGATGGGCGTGCTCTCGGCCGGCTTGAGCACCACGCAGTTGCCCGCGCCCAGTGCCGGCGCCAGCTTCCAGGCGGCCATCAGGATGGGGAAGTTCCAGGGGATGATCTGGCCGACCACGCCCAGCGGCTCGTGGAAGTGGTAGGCCACGGTGTTGCTGTCGATCTGGCTCAATGCGCCTTCCTGCGCACGCACGCAGCCGGCGAAGTAGCGGAAGTGGTCCACGGTGAGCGGGATGTCGGCGTTGAGCGTCTCGCGCATCGGCTTGCCGTTGTCCACGGTCTCGGCGTAGGCCAGCTTCTCGAGGTTGGCCTCCAGGCGGTCGGCGATCTTCAGCAGGATGTTGGCGCGGTCGGCCGGCGCGGTGGCGGCCCACTTGGGCGCGGCTTCGTGGGCGGCGTCCAGCGCCAGTTCGATGTCCTCGGCGGTGGAGCGCGCGGCCTTCGTGTAGACCTGGCCGCTGATGGGCGTGATGACGTCGAAGTACTGGCCTTTGACCGGCGGCACGAAGCGCCCGCCGATGAAGTTGTCGTAGGCGGCCTTGTACTGGACCTTGGCGCCCGGGGTATTGGGGTTGGCGTAAAGCATGGCTTGTCTCCTGCAATGGGTTGAAAGGCGGGGCTCGCCGGGCTGCCCTGGAGGACCAGGCCTCGACGCTGCGCGAACGCTATTCGCAGGTCTCGTGCCAAGCGCGTCTTCGCGGCCAAAGGCGCCGTTTCGCGCGAAAACCCGACCCCTTTTCCTGCGTTGACTGTCCCGCGGCACGGTTCATCCGGAACAGGCGTCACGAAGATTAGCAGTCGTTCCCCCCCAGGAATGCTGGCCTCGAAGGGCGCTTCGGGAAGACCCCTTTGCATGGACTTGCATAGCCGCGGCCACGGCCGTACAGGAGACGACGATGATGGCTGGCACCCGAAGTGAGCTGACCTGCCCTGGCACCTTGCGCGTCGGCCGCGCAGCTGGCGCGGGCGCTGACGCGCCAGGACGAACTGGTGGCGCATGCGCGCGCTGCACACCACGCCCGATGCGCGAAGCCGCCTGCGAATGAAGACAATGCGGGCCTTGCCCCATCGGGGGCACGCAGCCTCGAGCCAACAAGGGCCCGCCATGACCCAGCCTTCAGCACCGCCCCGACCACGCCCCCCGGGCCCCGGCGCCGACGTGCGCCTGCACTACGAGTTCGGTGCCCCGGGCCAGCGCGGCGCCACGCTGGGCAACCCGCTGATAGAGCTGTTGATTGCCGTGCGCGACGCCGGCTCCATCGGCCGCGCCGCGGCGCAGCTGGGCTGTTCCTACCGCTACGCCTGGGGCAGCCTGCGCAAGTGGGAAGACACCCTGGGCGAAGCCCTGGTCACCTGGACCCAGGGCCAGCCGGCGCAGCTCACCGACTTCGGCCAGCGCCTGCTGTGGGCCGAACTGCGCGCGCGCACGCGGCTGCAGCCGCAGATCGACGCACTGCGCGCCGACCTGGCCCGCGTGCTGGACGAAGCGCGCGACGCGCGCCAGCAGGTGCTGCCCCTGCACGCCAGCCACGATCTGGCGCTGCCGCGCCTGCGCGAACACGCGGCGCAGCAGTCGGCACTGCACCTGGACATCCGTTTCATGGGCAGCATCGACTGCCTGCGCTCGCTCAACGCCGGGCGCTGCCTGGTGGCCGGCTTCCACGTGCCCGCGCTCAGTGGCGCGGCGCCGCTGTTTGCCGCGGCCCTGAAGCCGCTGCTGCACCCGGGCGAGCACAAGCTCATCGGCTGCGCCCGCCGTTCGCAGGGGCTGATGACGCGGCGCGAGCACGCCGGCCGGTTGCACGGCGTGGCCGACCTGCCGCAGGCCGGGCTGCGCTTCGTCAACCGCCAGCCAGGCTCGGGCACGCGGCTGCTGATGGACCACCTGATGCAGGCGCAGGGCCTGCAGTCAACACAGATCGCCGGTTACGACAGCTGCGTCGAGGAAAGCCACGTGGCCGTGGCCGCCAGCATCGCCAGCGGCGCGGCCGACGCCGGCCTGGGCGTTGAAGCCGCTGCGCTGGAGTTCGGCCTGCACTTCTTGCCGCTGGTGCAGGAAGACTACTTCCTGGCCTGCCTCAAGCAGAACCTCGAGCAGCCCGCGGTGCTGCGCCTGCGCGACCTGCTGACCGGCCGGGCCTGGGCCGAAATGCTGGCCGCGCTGCCCGGCTACCGCCCGGCCGCGGCCCCCGGCCAGGTGCTGGTGATGACCAGCGCGCTGCCCTGGTGGCGCTACACCCGGCCCAAGGCCGGCGCGCGGCAGCCGGGGCTCACGGCCGGGTCAGGCGACTGAGCGGCGGCTCAGCCCAGCGGCTTGCAGGCCGCTGGTCCTTCGCCAGGCGCGGAACAGTCCGCTGCGGACTGTTCCGCGTGCGGGCTTGCTCAGTCTTTCACCAGCCGCGCCGTGACCGCGGCGTCGTTGTACATGGCCTCGCCGTAGCGCGCGCGGCCGAAGTCGCGCATCAACGCCTGGGCCTGCGCACTGGCCAGGAAATCGCCGAAGCGCCGCGCCGTGGCCGCACCCGCCGTGGGCTGCGTCAGGTACAGCGTGTGGTACGGGTTGAGCAGCAGTTCGCCGCCGCGCAGCAGCAGGCGCAGCCGCGGCACGCGGGCGCGCTCGGCGATGAAGGTGCTCGAATCGGTGAGGAAGTAGCCACCCTCGTCGTTGGCGCGGCGCATGCTGGCCGTCATGAAGTCCTTGGTCACGATGTAGGCGGGCCCGCCCGGCGTGCGGCCGGCGGCGCGCCACAGTTCCATCTCCTTTTGGTGCGTGCCCGAGTTGTCGCCGCGCGAGACGAAGCGCGCGCCCGCGTCCTGGATGCGCCGGAAGGCTTCGGCCACGTCGGCGGCCGTTGCTAAACGCGCCGGGTCTTCGGCCGGGCCCACGATCCAGAACTCGTTGGAGCCGATCAGCTTGCGCCCAGTGGCCCAGCCATCGGCCACGGCCTTGCGTTCGGCCGGCGGCGCGTGCGCCAGCACCATGTCCACCTGGCGCTCCTGCAGCAGCTTCATCGCCTGGCCCGAGCCGGCCTTGAACCAGCGCACCGTGGCGTCGTGCGTGCGCGCAAAGTCGGTGGCCAGGGCCTCCAGCAAACCCAGCTCGCCCGGGCTGCCCGTGGCCAGCGAGAACACGTTGGGGCCACTGCCCCACACCGCGTCGGGCGCGCGCTGCGCCACGGCAGGCGCGGCCGGCGGCGGGGGTGCGGCGCAGGCCACCAGCAAGGCAGCGGCGGCCAGCAGCAGGCCACGGGTCAGGGATGTGATGAAGCGGATGCAGCGCATGAGGGGCCCTCGGTTTGGCCCCAGGCTACGCAGCGTGACCTGCCGCGGCAATATGTTCCGGCTTGCATAGTGGGACAAGGAGCGGGCGGGCGCCGTCACTTCGATGCAGAAAGCAGCGAACCGCCTAAAACCCGCATGAATGCTTCGTGTCGCCCCGCAGATGTCAGAACTTGGACACGAACTTGGACCTACCAGCCAAGCCGCTCACTCGTCTTCGTAGACAACCAAAGTCGCCTTCTCGGCAAGCTTCTTGGCAATGATTCGATTCTTGGGATCGGCAGTCCAACCGCACACGTTTGCATGACGCTCGTGTGGAGCAGGCGCAGGCACCACGTCCAAGCCCTCTGCAAATAGGTCCTGCGCACTCAAGCTGCAGTGGCCTTTCAATGGCAGCTCTGGTCGAGCAACGAAGCGAGCGCCCAAGTCGACGATGTCCGCCTTCGCCATCCCCAAGGTGCGGTAGACACTGATGTCACCGTCGTGAAGCCTTGGTAAGAAGGCCGCAAAGTGTGGCCGTCCTATGCCGCGCCGCAGGTGCGACGAATTGCGGAGAAATCGAGTGATCTCCTCCGCGGGATCGACTACCTCATCCAATCGCTCAAGCCTCGGGTTGCATCAGCTCTGAGAGCAAGGCAATCTCGTGCCGCCCAAGCGTGCCCGCGAAGTTTCTGGTTCCGTGCAGTTCGTTACCCAGACCCAGCATTGCAGAGTGCTCTATCGTGCCCGTACCCTTGAGCGCGAAGACGAGCCACCTGCCCGGCCCCAGATCCCACTCAAAGGCAATCGCACCCGACGGCTCGACCATCGGGACCGGAGCAACACACCACTGCGGCAGCGCAGTCAGAAGTTCGTCCGCCTCGCGCATTGCGGCCGACGTTGGAACGGTCTGCTCGTCTCCGCCGGTAGCCAAACGACTTGCCTCTTGATAACTCGTACTCAGGGCCGCCTGCGCCGGCAAAATGACCGCCTGTCCACTGGCAGTGCGCACGGTGTCCAAAAACACTCGCTTGAGCTGCAAGGACAGATGTTCCGCCGCGTCACTCACCCCTGCGGAAACGCTGGAAGTGCCAAAACCGAAGTGGCGACCCGGCGAAGCAAGTGTTGCACTGGTCACAAGAATCCTTTCCAAGTCGGTTCAGTGAGCGATCCGAAGAATGCCATGTTCTTTGCGTCCCGCAAAGAATCGAGACGACCCCACATTTCGGCGGCGTTCGGGGTCATCGTCTGCTCACAAGCCGCGTCTATGTCCAGCACAACATGTGCCCGTCGCCCAGCGACATCGCCAGGCGCGGGTTCAAGCGCTTGCAGCACGGTCAAGACGATGCCTTCAGCCGGCATGGGAAAGATGACTCGCGTCACAAACTGGGTCAGGGTTTGTGGCAGGGTTGGTGGAATCCTTGGTCCGGCAGTAAGTAGGCTGTCCAGATCGATGTTCTCGGCGTCAGGAAGCGGCACTCGGTTGATGTAGCGCACGCCCAAGCGCAGGACGGTCGACGGCTCGAAGATTTCAACGTAGACAGGCCACAGGGCCCGCAGTGTCGCAACAAGCCCATCCCAAGACTCGTAGGGCGGCAACCGGCTGACAGCCAAGCCGTCGCTCTTCGCTTGAACTACCCAGCGGCCCTCCCGATCGTCCAATCGCACACCGATCAAGCCGGTCGAAACGTCGTTCTTGAGCTCCTCGTCACTGCCGAACTGCATGTGCGAAGCCACGTAGCGAATGTCTTGAGCCTTGGGGAACTGGTCCTTCAGCCGATCTCTGAAGGCATTGAAGTCCGCCTGAACCACAGGTCGGGAGAGCCGCACGCGGATCTCGACGACAGCCTCCGCGACGGGCGCCTTGGTCAAGAGTGGGTACGACTGCATCGTTGACATCGACCTATACCTTCAGGATAACAAACAGAACGTCGCCACGAAGCCCGCCTCGCTACCGCGCTACGGGGAGCCGTCCGGCAAGGGGGCTACTGCGGGAACTCACTTCGGCCCGATCCGTTGTAGTGGTCGTACACATGTGCGTAGGCACGCGCCATCTTCTCAGCTCGAACGTCGCGCGTGTACGCCGCCGGCAACCGCCGAATCTCCACCTTCAACGTCTGCATCACCCCCGCCTTCGCCTGCTGCTTCTCCCGCCAATCCAACACCAGCTTCTCCCGCTTCAGCGTCGCCAGTAGCTCGCGGCACACCTTCTTGACCTCGGCTTCCTCGGTCTTGGTCAGCACCGGCTCGGGCTTGGTCAGGATGTCGAACAGCGCCAGCTCTTCCTCGGTCAGGCCCTCGGCGATCCCGCGCTGCTCCTCGGCGGTAAGGTCCTGGGCGAACTTCTTCAGCTCCTCGAAGAACGCCTCGATGTTCTGGCTGCCCGCGTTGTACTCGTCGATCAGCGCCTGGAACTTCTCGGCCAGGTCCATGCGCGACGCATTCACCGCCACCATCGCGGCCAGCTTGCCGGCGATCAGCCGCTTCAGCTTCTCGGCCTCGGTGCGCTTGTGGCCCTGGGCAAACTTGGCCTGCAGCGCGGCGAAGTCGATCTCGGACAGGTTGACCACCGCCTCGGGGTTGCTGGCCGGCCCGATGCGATAGCCCTCGGTGGCGATGGAGTCGTTAAGCAGCGCCTCTACGTCGTTCATCACCGCGCTGATGTCCGGCGGGTCACCCAACGCCTGGATCTTGGCGGCCAGGTACGACACCAGCACAGACAGCGGCGCCAGCTCGTTGGCCGCGGCATCGGGCAGGATGGCCTTGAACAACCGCGACACCCGACTGGCGAGTTGCAGGAAGTGCTTCTTGTCGGCCTCGCTGCCCAGGAAAGCCTCGACGGCGTCGTCGATCAGGCCGATGCGCACGAAACCCTGCGCCCGCGCGATGGCCTCCAAAGCTACGCCGCGCACCTGGGCGAAGCCGGCCACCTCATTCAGTGCGGAATTCAGCGCCGCCACCAGCTCGGCCTTGTCCAGGATCGGCCCATCGCCTGCGCCCCCGGCCCCACCAGGGCCACCCGCCGCCGGCCGCGCATATGTGGCCAGCGCACTCTGCAGCGCCCTGAAGATGCCCACGTAGTCCACGATCAGGCCGCTCTCCTTGCCCGGTGCTACCCGGTTGGCCCGCGCGATGGTCTGCATCAGCGTGTGCGCCCGCATGGGCTTGTCCAGGTAGATCGTCGAGCAGGTCGGCACGTCGAAGCCGGTGATCCACATCGCGCAGACGAACACCAACCGCAGCTCGCTCGTTGGGTCCTTGAACTTCTCGTCCAGACTCTCCTTCAGCATGCGCTGCCGGTGCGGCACGATGTCCAGGCCCTTGGCCTTCAGGTCCTCGATCTCGTTCTGGCCCTGGCTCACCACCACGCCCATGTCGGTGGTCTGCATCAGGTGGATGCGGGCGATCAGCACCTCGCGAGCGTCGCCCTGCGCCGGCTCCAGCGCCGCCTTCAGCCGCGCGATCTCGGCCTTCCAGTGCGCCTGCACCTTGTCGTACATGCGCACCGCGGTGGCCTTGTCGATGCACACCATCATCGCCTTGCCGCGGTAGCCGCGGCCGGTGAAGTGCGCCACCAGGTCCTTGGCAATGGCCTCCAGCCGGTCTTCGCGGGTGATGATGTGGTACTCGCGGCCGAATTCGCTCTCCAGCTTCTTCTCCTGCGCCTCGTCCAGCTCGGCCGCTTCCAGCAACGCCTCCAGATCGCGGTTCAGATCTTGATTGGTGAGCTGCACTTCGGGGATGCGGTTCTCGTAGTACAGCGGCACCGTGGCGCCGTCTTCGATGGAGCGGGCAAAGTCGTACACGCTCACGTAGTCGCCGAACACCTCGCGCGTGCGCTCTTCTTCGCCCTTGATCAGCGGCGTGCCGGTGAAGCCGATGAAGCCGGCGTTGGGCAGCGCGTTGCGCATGTTCAGCGCAAAGATGTCGTACTGGCTGCGGTGCGCCTCGTCGGTGATGACGATCACGTCTGATCGGTCCGACAGCATCGGGTAGGGCTGCCCCGGCTCGTTCCTGAACTTCTGGATCAGCGTGAAGATGTAGCGCTCGTTGCCGCGCAGCAGCTCCTTCAGATGCTCGCCGCTGGTGGCGCGCACGTCCTCGCGCGCGGTGGCGCCGGTGGCCTTGAAGGTCTTGCTGATCTGGTCGTCCAGTTCCTCGCGGTCGGTCACGATCACGAAAGTGCAACTGCCCAGCACCCGGCGCAGCACCTTCTGCGTGAAGAACACCATCGAGAGGCTCTTGCCCGAGCCCTGCGTGTGCCAGAACACGCCCAGGCGCTTGCGTTCCAGCTTCTCGCTGGTTTCGTCAATTCGGCGCAGCTCCACCAGCCGCGAGATCGACTTGTTGACGCCCAGGAACTGGTGGTTCTTGGCCGTCTTCTTGATCAGGCCGCCCTTGCCCTCCTCGAAGACGGTGAAGTTCTCGATGTAGTCCAGCAGCCGCGCCGGCTCCAGCAGGCCGCGCAGCGCGCGCTCCAGGCTCACCTTGCCGGCCTCGTCCTCGTCGGCCACGCGCTTCCAGTCGAAGAAGTGCTCCCAGCCGCTGGTGAGCGTGCCCACCTTGGTGTCCGAGCCGTTGCTCAGCAGGATGAAGGCGTTGGGGTGGAAGAGCTGCGGCACGCTCTGGCCGCGGTAGTCGCGCAGGTTGTCGTCGAAGGCGCTCTTCAGCGGCACGGCCGGCTTCTTCAGCTCGATGAACACCAGCGGCAGGCCGTTGACGAAGGCCAGCAGGTCGCAGCGGCGGCGGTACATGTCGCCAGCCACCCACATCTGCGAGCCCAGGAAGAATTCGTTGTTGGCCGGCGAGGCCCAGTCGATCACGCGCAGCGTCTCGGTGCTGTGCCCGCCATGCTCGTCGGGCACCTTCACCTTCACGCCCTCTTTCAGTAGCCGGTAGAAGTCGCGGTTGGCGTTGACGGCGATCTGCTTGGAGCGATCCTGCGCGAGCTGCTCAACGGCCTGCGCGTAGGCGTCGGCCGGCAGCCCTGGGTTCAGCGCCACCAGCGCCGTGCGTAGGCGGCGGGTCAGGATGACCTGGGACTCGCTCTCGCGCCCCTCGCTGCCCAGTTCACCGAAGGTCTCGGCGTACAGGTTCTTGAAGCCCCAACCCAGCGAGGTCAGCAGGTCGATGGCCGGCATCTCGACGAGCGCCAGCTCGCCGTAGCCGGCCGACACCTCGCGGGCCACCTGCACGGGGCCAACGCCTGAACCGGTCACCATAGGACCAACCCTGCGGCGGCAGGGTCTTGACCCCTGCCGTCAGTTGATGAACTGACCATTGCCAACGGGCGCCAGCGCTTATGAATCGAGCACTTGGCGTCGATCAACCCCGGTTGAACTGACAAATTGACCATCTCCTGCCCCCGATTCAGCGCCCAGCCGTCAGTTCATCCCGGCGGCCACCTATCCCATGGCAGCCGGCGGCGCGGCCGGCGCTTTCGGCGGTGCGCCGATGTTCACGACCTCTCCGTCTTGCCAGACATAACACGGCGTGCTTGTCTGCAGTGCCAGTTGCTGCGCTCGGCGTGCGGCGCGTTCCAGGGCAACACCGACCATGAGCATGTCGGGGTCGCGCAGCTTTGGGGGGGCGCCGTTCATGACTGGTGTTTGCCTCTGTTGTCGGGGTGCCAAGTTCGAATTGTCGTCAGTTCGCCGATTGGCTGGCCAGCAAACTTGCACGCGACAGTCGTCGCACCTTGGCTGGAGTGAGCCGAAAGTTCTGCCTCTATCCAGAAAAAACCATTTTGAATCAATCACTTGGATCGATCTTGCCGCGATGAATTGGATAAGTTCTTGGCTAAGCCCCAGCCTCTGCGGCGAGCCTATCCAATCCAGCTGGCAACAGCCGCCACACGGCACCAGGCCCGCGCTTGGCGTCCGCCGTGATCAGCGCCTTGCGCGACATCTCGGCCAGCAGGTTCTTCACCTTGTTGCGTTTCTGCTCGGCGCTCAGCACGTCGGGCAGCTTGCCCAGCAGCAGGCGCTCCAGCTCGGCCCGCTTGCAGTCGCCCATGCGCAGGCGTTTCAACACCCACATCAAGTAGAAGTCCTTCTCGAAGCCCTTGTCCAGCAGGTACTGCGCCTGCTGACCCAGTGCGTCGGCCACACCCGCCGAGACATGGAGATTCGGTGATCGGCCCTCGATCAGCTTGCGCACACGCAAGGCCCTGGCCTCGTCGGCCGTGATGGGCTGGCGCTTCTGCACCTTGTCCAGCCGGAACACGTCCATCAACGACAACTCGGGCTGCTGCATCAGCACCTGCGTGTAGCGCTCATCCAGGATGCGCCCGGTCAGCCGCACTTCCACGCGCTGTTGCGCCGCGTCGATCAGGTAGTCGGGCATCGGGAAGAAGCGTTTGCGCTGCTCGATGTACATGCGCCGGATGCCGCTGCCGATGGTGTCGATCATCTTCAGCGCCACCATGGCCTGCGCCAGGCAGGGGTTGCGGTACTGCTCGGGCGAGCGGTCTGTGGCCAGCAGTTGCTGCACCGTGCCCGGCAGGAAGCGGCCGGTGTTGCTGAACACCAGTTGCTCGGGCAGCTCAACCACGTTGACGCGCGCGCTCAGGCCGTAGTCCTGGTGCGCGATGGCGTTGTGCAGCGCCTCGCGGATGACCCAGCCGTCGTACTGCGGCACCTCGGTCGGGAACAGCGTGCCCGGCCGCAGGTAGCGCACGGTGAGATTGCGCACCCGCGCCAGCAGCGCGTCAGGCACACGCAGCAGCGGCAGGCCGAAGTGGTGGTAATCCAGCGCCGTGCCCTCCACATCTTTGAGCACCCACGACACCTGCGGCGGAAGCGGGAGATGCTGCGCCGCCTCGTCACGCCCGAACAGCAGCAGCGCCGCCCGCGTGAGCTGCCCACCACGGCTGAGCTTGAGCTTGGAGATGAAGGTGGCGTCGTCCCAGCCCGCCACCTCGCCTGCCAAGTGCGCGTTCTTCTCGGCGTAGCGCTGGCGACCGTCGGCCAGGGCACCCGGGTCCAGATCGGCCAGTGTGGCCACGCCCACCAGCTCGGCCGACCAGTCGCCGCGCTGGTTCAAGCGCGCCCAGAGGCGGGCTTCCTTGTCTGGATGGCTGGCCAGCTTGACCTTGGCGCTGTGGATGCGGATGTATTCCACCTCGTGGAAGCTCACCGGCTGGCCCACGGCCGCCGGCACACGCAGCAGCACCACGGGCAGGCCGCGGTAGTCGAACGTATCGAAGCGGAAGTCGAGCTTGGGGCGCAGGTACTGGTGCAGCCACAGGTCCAACAATTGCGCGCCCACCTTGGCGCTGGCGGGCTTGAACGTGGTGCCGAGCACCTGGCGGCTGCCGTTCTGGATTCCCCAGACGAGGTAGCCGAAGGGTTCACCATCCAACGCGGCGGCATTGGCCAGCGCTGAGAGGTATTCGCCGATGGCATGCGGTTCGTCGTTGTTGTGCTTGAACTCGACCCACTCATGCTCATCGCTGGCCGCCAGCAGGCGGTCGAGCAGCAGGGTGAGTTCGCCGGGGTTCATGCGGCGACGGGTTGGGGTTCAGGGAGGGCGGACACGTCGAGTTCGCCGGAGATCAGCTTGGGCAGGAG
>JALHPY010000123.1 GCA_022842305.1 Rubrivivax sp. | reverse complement strand
CCTAAAGGTTTCTCCGGCGCTGACGAAAAAGCCATCAACGTGCTCATCAAGGTGGGCGCGGGGTCCGGACCAAGCGGGTCGCGAGGCCGCCACCTGATAGGCAGGAGCGGCAGAGTCGTCGGCAGCGGGAGGCCCGGGCGAGTTCCGAGAGGCGAGGTCCGCGAGGGCCGAACCGCTCGGAGTTGCAGATGGGCACCGTGCGTCCTCATATATCCCGGCGGACGGCGCCTGTCAGGCATGTGCCTGTGGTCATCAACTATTTCGGAGTCAACTCATCATGGCCCAAACCCTCAATACGAACCTCGTCTCGCTGAACGCTCAACGCAACCTCAGTGCCACCCAAGCCTCGCTGTCGACATCGATGCAAAGGCTTTCGTCGGGGCTGCGCGTGAACGGCGCCAGGGACGACGCCGCCGGTCTGTCCATCGCCGAACGCATGAGCACCCAGGTGCGCGGCATGAACGTCGCCACGCGCAACGCCAACGACGCCATCTCTTTGGCGCAGACGGCCGAAGGCGCGCTGGGCAAGGTGGGCGACATCTTCCAGCGCATGCGTGAACTGGCGGTGCAGTCGGCCAACGGCACCAACAGCGAGTCCGACCGCACCAGCCTGAACGACGAGTTCGTGCAGCTGGCGCAGGAAGCCACGCGCACGTTGGGTGGCACGCAGTTCAACGGCACCAACATCCTGGCCAACAGCAACGACACCAACTTCCAGATCGGCGCCAACGAGACCACCGACGTCGACCGGATCGCCGTCGCCGGCTTCGACTGGTCCAGCGACACCAGCATCAACGCCGTGCTGGGCAGCGTCATCATGACCGGCACCGGCGTGCCCACGCTGCAGATCTCGGGCACCGACGGCAGCGCCGCGGTGACCGCGCTCACCGCCATCGACACCGCACTGGACCGCGTCAACGCCAAGCGCGGCACCTACGGCGCGGTGCAGAACCGCTTCGAGAACGTCGTTGCCACGCTGATGGTGGCCAGCGAGAACCAGAGCGCCGCGCGCAGCCGAATCATGGATGCCGACTACGCCGTGGAGACCGCCAATCTGTCGCGCGCCAACATCCTGCAGCAGGCCGGCAACGCGATGGTGGCGCAAGCCAACCAGCTGCCGCAGCAGGTGCTGGCACTGCTGCGCTGAACCGCAGACCGGGGCATCGGGCAGGGCCCGCCGTGAAAGCGGCGGGCCCTGCCGTTTGTGGCGCTGGCATGGCGGCAAACTGGCAGGTGAACGGCTCCCTTATCGGGCGCAGGGCGGTCTCAAGCGGCGCTAATCTTCACCGCAGCGTTTCGGTACCCCGCCGGTTCGAACCGCCAGCGGACCGACCACCGACCCGACCAGGAGCAGCGCCATGCCCCAGACCATCAATACCAACCTCACATCTCTGAACGCGCAACGCAACCTGAGCACGAGCCAGACATCGTTGTCGACCTCGATGCAGCGCCTGTCCTCGGGCCTGCGCGTCAACAGCGCCAAGGACGACGCGGCCGGCCTGGCCATCGCCGAACGCATGAACACGCAGGTGCGCGGCATGAACGTTGCCATGCGCAACGCCAACGACGCGATCTCGCTGGCCCAGGTCGCCGAGGGCGCGCTGGGCAAGGTGGGCGACATCTTCCAGCGCATGCGCGAGCTGGCCGTGCAGGCGGCCAACGGCACCAACAGTGACACCGACCGCGACAGCCTGAACGAGGAATTCAAGCAACTCGCGCAAGAGGCGACGCGCACGCTGGGCGGCACCAAGTTCAACGGCGCCGACATCCTCACCGACAGCAACCCGACCGTCTACCAGATCGGCGCCAACGACACCACCGACGTCGACCAGATCGCCGTCGCCGGTTTCGACTGGTCGACCCACACCAGCCTGTCGCCGCTGCTCGGCAGCCTGATCCTCACCGGCACCGACGTGCCGACGCTGCAGATCTCGGGCACCGACGGCAGCGCCGCGGTGACCGCGCTCACTGCCATCGACGCGGCCCTCGATGCCGTCAACAGCCAGCGCGGCACCTATGGCGCGGTGCAGAACCGCTTCGAGAACGTCGTCGCCACGCTGCTGGTGGGGACCGAGAACCAGAGCGCCGCGCGCAGCCGCATCATGGATGCCGACTACGCGGCCGAGACGGCCAACCTGTCGCGGGCGCAGATCCTGCAGCAGGCCGGCAACGCGATGGTTGCGCAGGCCAACCAGCTGCCGCAGCAGGTGCTGCAGCTGCTGCAGCGTTGACCCCGGCGAAAGGCCATTCGCGCCGTGGCGGCGCCGCACCATCAAGTGCGGCGGCGGGCGGTCGATAAGGGGCTGAGAGGGAGTGGCCGGGCGTACGCGCCGACACCACGCCCCGAAGCCCTTCTCTCATTCATGGGCCGGGTGTCGCCCGGCCCGCTCTGGAGCAAACCATGGCCACGATCACCTCCTTGGGCGTCGGCAGCGGGTTGGACATCAACAGCATCGTGCAGCAGCTGGTGGCGGTGGAGAGCCGGCCGCTGGCACAGCTGAGGAGCCAGGCGAGCAGCCTGCAGACGCAGGTCTCGTCCTACGGCAAGCTCAGCAGTCTGCTGGGCACGCTGCAGACCGCCGCCGGCAAGCTCAACGGCGGCGCGCTCTGGGCGCAGTCCACGGCCAGCTCCAGCAACGCCGCCGCGGCCAGCGTGGTCGGCAGCGGCAGCGCCGTGGCCGGGCGCTACGCGGTCACGGTGCAGGCGCTGGCCAGCAGCCAGACCGTGGCGCTGGCCACGCCGCTGACCGCGGCCACCGAAACAGTGGGCAGCGGCACCCTGAGCCTGCAGCTGGGCAGCTGGGACAGCGGCCAGACCGCCTTCACGGCCAAGGCCGGCGCCAGCCCTGTAACGCTGGCGGTCAGCCCCAGCGACACGCTGCAAACGCTGCGCGACAAGATCAACGGCCTGGACGCCGGCGTCACCGCCTCGGTGGTGACCGACGCCAGCGGCGTGCGCCTGGCGCTGCGTTCCACCGAGACCGGCGCCGAGAACGGCTTCCAGATCACCGCGCTGGACGACGACGGCAACGGCGCCGACGCCGCCGGCCTGTCGCGCTTTGCCTTCGACCCCCCCGGCGGCACCACGGCCATGGCGCTCAAGCAGCCGGGCGCCGACGCCCTGGCCACGGTCAACGGCGTGGACGTGCGCTCGGCTGGCAACGACCTGAGCACGGTCGTCGAGGGCCTGACCATCACGCTGCACAAGCAGAGTGCCGAGCCGGTGGACATCACCGTGGTCAGCGACCGCGAGGGCCTGAAGACCGCGATCAAGAGCTTTGCCGAGGCCTACAACGGCCTGGCCACGGCCATCGCCGACCTGACCAAGTACGACGCGACCTCCAAGACCGCCGGTGCCCTGCAGGGCGACAGCGCGGCCACCAGCCTGCAACGCCAGCTGCGCGCCGTGCTCAACACGCCCACCGGCGCTTCGACCGTGTTCGCCAACCTGTCGGACATGGGCCTGAGCGTGCAGCGCGACGGCACGCTGTCGGTGGACAGTGCCAAGCTCGATGCCGCGGTGGCCAACCCCGCCGAACTGCGCAAGGCGCTGACCCAGCTGGACACGCAGAACCCGGCCAACGTCGGCTTCGCGCGCCGCTACGCCAACCTGGCCACCAGCGTGCTGGGCGTGGATGGCACGCTGACCACGCGCACCGAGGGCCTGCAGGACAGCTTGACGCGCAACAGCACCCAGCAAGAACGCTTCAACGACCACATCGCCAGCTACCAGGCACGCCTGGTGGCGCAGTACACGGCGATGGACGGCAACCTGGCCAAGCTCAACGCGCTGTCGAGCTTCGTCTCCCAGCAACTGACCGCGCTGACCAACGCCAGTAGCAACGGCTGAAGGCGGCGCGCCGGCCGTGCGGGAAGGCCGGACGGGGCGACTCAAGTGGCCCGCGCCAAAGCCGATAAGTACAGTATCCGCAGCCCACCCAGCGCAGCCCGACGATGTACGCATCTTCCTACCCCAGTGCACCTGCGGTCCGCGCGCTGCGCGGCAATCTGTACCAACAAGTCGGCGTCGAGTCCCGGCTCGCCGGCGCCACGCCGCACCATCTGGTGGCGATGCTGTTCGACGGCTTCGTCGACAACGTCAACCAGGCCCGCGGCGCCATCCGCGCCGGGCGCGTCGACCTCAAGGGCATGGCGATCGGACGCGCCGTGCGCATCGTCGAGGAAGGCCTGCGCGCCGGCTTGAACATGCGCGCCGGCGGCACCCTGGCGCGCGACCTCAACGACCTCTATGGCTACCTGACGCTGCGCCTGACCCAGGCCAACCTGCGTAACGACGAGGCCGCGCTCGAAGAGTGCTATCAGCTGATCCAGCCGCTGCGCGAAGCCTGGATGTCGATCGCCGAGACGCCGCAGCCATGAAGGCAGGTGACACCAAGCGCCTGGCCAACCGAGAACCCAAGATGGACGTCCAATTGCTGAACTACTACGAAGCCATCGAGCGGGCCAGCGCCGACATGCTCACCGCCGCGCGCGCCGGCAACTGGGACGAAGTGGTCAAGCTCGAAGGCGCCTGCGTGCTGCTCATCAGCCAGCTCAAGAACGCCGCGCAAGAGCTCCCGCGCGAGGCCTGCGGCGCCGACCCGCAGCTGTTCGACGCGGCGCGCGCCAAGTCGCGCATCATGCAGCGCATCCTGGTCAACGACGCCGAGATCCGCCACCTGGCCGAGCCCTGGCTGCAGGACCTCGAGGACACGCTGACAGGGCGCCGCAAGACGCTGCATTGACGGGCACGGAGCTGCGCATATGTTCCAGGACACTCGGCCGGCCGATCTGGATGCCGCGGGCGCCAGCGACCGTTGGGCCGAGTTCCGCGTGACCCACCCGCAGGAGCGGCTGCGCCTGCTGCGCGAGCTGCGCGACGGCGCGGCGCAGATCAGCCTCAGCGGCCCCGGCGGCGCGGCCTTCGGCACCACGCTGTGGGCCGTGGACGACACGCAGGGCCGCATCGCCTTCAACGCCGACGCCGACTCGCCGGCGCTGGCGCGCATGCTCGACGCCGACGAGGCCGTGGCCGTGGCCTACCTCGAGAGCGTCAAGCTGCAGTTCGAGCTGCAGGGCCTGGTGCTGGTGCGCACCCCGCACGCCAGCGCGCTGCAGTGCCGCTTGCCGGCCGAGATCTACCGCTTCCAGCGCCGCAACGCCTACCGTGTGCGCACCAGTGGCCGCAGTGAACCCACGGCGCGGCTGCGCCACCCGGCGATCCCCGACATGCAATTGGCGTTGCGCGTGCTCGACCTGAGCATCGGCGGCTGCGCGCTGTGGCTGCCGCACGACGTGCCGCCGCTGCAGGAAGGCACGCGGCTGGGCGAGGTACAGGTCGAGCTGGACAACGACACGCGCTTCACCGCCCCGGCGCTGCTGCAGCACGCCAGCACGCCAGGCGAGCCGACCCGCAGCGACCGCGGCATGCGCATGGGCTGCCAGTGGAGCCCGCTGGCCGCCGCTGCCGAACGCGTGCTGCAGCGCTGGATAGACCAGGCGCAGAAGCGGCGCCGCCTGCTGTCCTTGAAATGACATCCGACCGTACACCACGGCTGCGCCTGCGCGGCTTCACCCTGGTGGAAGTGATGGTCGTGATGCTGATCGTGGTGGTGATGGCCAGCGTGGCGCTGCCGTCCTACCGCCAGCACGGCCTGCGCAGCGGCCGCCTGGACGGCATGCAGGCACTGATGAAGGTGCAGGCGGCGCAGGAACAGCACCGCTCGGCGCACGGCCTGTACGCCGGCGAGCTGACGGCGCTGCAGGGCACGGCGCCGATCAGCATGCAGGGCCTGTACGCGCTGACGCTGCAGATCACCGGCCCCGAGGCCTACCTGGCGCGCGCCACCCCGCGTGGCGAGCAGCAACGCGACAACCGCTGCCCGGAGCTCACGCTGAGCGTGCAGCAGGGCTTCCCCACCGAAGGCCCGTCGCCGGAGTGCTGGTCGCGATGAAGCAGCAGCAGCACGCCGGCCTGACCATGATCGAGCTGACCATCGCCATCGCGGTGCTGGTGCTGCTGGCCACGCTGGCCCTGCCCAGCTTCCAGGCGCGCATCGAGCGCCAGCGCCTGGCCGGCGCGGCCCAGGCCCTGGCCGCCGACCTGAGCGATGCCCGCTTCGAGGCGGTGCGCCGCGGCCGGGCCCTGCACGTCGAGCCGAGCCAGAACTCGGGTGCCTGGTGCTGGTCGGTGGCCACCGAGCCCGGCTGCAGCTGCGCCCAGGCCCAGCCCTGCCTGTTGCGCGCGGTGCAGGCCAGCAGCTATGCCGGCATCTCCCTGAGCAGCAGCCGGGCGGTGCGCCTGGACCCCAACGGCACCAGCGAATCCCAGACCGCGGCCCTCTTCACGTCGACCCGCGGCGAACGCCTGCGCGTGGACACCCAGGCCCTCGGCCGCGTCAACATCTGCAGCGTCGAGGGTGTGGACAGCCGCTACCCGCGCTGCTGAGCCGGGCCCTGCTTCTGCAGGCAAGAGCGACGACAGCGGGCATCGCCCACCAAGCGGCCGCCGTGGAACCGGCTCTGCCGGGCCACTGGCGGCGCCCCCCTTGGGGGGAGGCGCCGCAGGCGCTTCGGGGGGGAGCCGTTAGACCTGCATGTTCATGATCTCGGTGTAGGCCTGCGCCAGCCGGTTGCGCACCTGCAGCGTGGCCTGGAAACCGATCTGCGCCTTCTGCATGGCCATCATGGTCTCTTCCAGGCTGACGCGCGGGTTGCCCAGCGTCAGCTCGCGCTGCAGGCGCGTGGCTTCCAGCTGGTTCTGGCTCACCGACTTCAGGGCGTCGGCCATGGCGGTGCGAAAGCCGCCGGGTTCAACGGCGCCGGCCACGGCATCGCTGCGCGGCATGCCGTCCGGCCGCAAGCCCGCGCGGGCCACCGCGGCCTGGAAGTTGAAGGAGCTGATGCGCAAGTCGTTCATGGCTGGTTGCGGGCGGTTGCCCGCCGCTGACATGACCCCGACTGTAGGCAGCTGCCGCTGCGACGAAGGCGCGATCAGGTGCGTGTTTGTCGGCCTTCTCGCGCCACCGGCGGCCCGGCCGTGGTCGAACAATGGCCCACAACCCGAAGACCCCTGCCCCCGCTCACACCGCACCCATGGCCTCCGCCGTCCAGATCGCTGCCCCCACCCCCCTCGTCCCCGCCACGCCCGGCCTGGGCGAGCGCTGGCAGACCCTGCCCGGCCGCACCCAGGCCTGGGCCGTTGTCGGCGTGGCCGCGCTGCTGGCGGTGCTGGCCTTCATGTGGACCGGCGCGCGCGACGCCGACTACCGCGTGCTCTTCCCCGGCCTGTCCGAGAAAGACGGCGGCCAGGTCATCGAGCGCCTGACGCAGCTCAACATCCCCTACAAGTTCACCGATGGCGGCTCCATCCTGGTGCCCGCGGCGCGCGTGCCCGAACTGCGCATGAAGCTGGCCGCCGCCGGCCTGCCCAGCGCCAGCAGTGCCGGCTACGAGTTGATGGACAAGAACAGCTTCGGTCAGACCCAGGGCCAGGAGCGCATGAAGATGCAGCGCGTCATCGAAGGCGAGCTGACCACCACCATCCAGTCGCTCGAATCGGTGAAGTCGGCGCGCGTGCACCTGGCGCTGCCCAACCAGAACGGCTTCTTCCGCGAGCAGCAAAAGCCTTCGGCCTCGGTCGTGCTGACGCTGCACCCCGGCCGCACGCTGGACCGCAGCCAGATCGCCGGCATCGTGCGCGTGGTCTCGGGCAGCGTGCCCGAGCTGGCGGCCAAGGCGGTGAGCGTGGTCGACAGCACCGGCGCGCTGCTGTCGGGCGCCGGCGACGATGACAACGCCCAGGGCCTGGATTCGCAGCAGCTGCAGTTCCGGCGCGAGGTCGAGGCCAGCCACCTGAAGCGCGTGATCGCGCTGCTCGAGCCGGTGGTCGGGCGCGACAACGTGCGCGCCAGCGTCAGCGCCGAGATCGACTTCAACCAGGTCATGCAGACCGCCGAGACCTACCGCCCCAACCAGGGCGCCGACACCAGGCCCGCGGTGCGCGAGCAGCGCACCCAGGAGTCCGTCCAGCCTGGCAGCGCCACGCCGGCCGGCGTGCCCGGCGCCACCACCAACCAGCCACCGGTGCCGGCCACCGCGCCCATCAACGCCGCGTCGCAGGCGCTGCAGGTGGCCGGCGGCGGCAACGGCGCGGGTGTGTCGTCCAACCGCGAGGCCGCCACGCGCTTCGAGCTCGACAAGACCACCACCGTCACGCGCAACGCCGTGGGCAGCGTGCGCCGCCTGAGCGCGGCCGTGGTCGTGAACCACCGCGCCAGCACCGACCCGCGCGGCAAGACCAGCAGCGCGCCGCTGAGCGAGAAAGAGATCGAGCAGCTCACCGCCCTGGTGCAGCAGGGCATCGGCTTCAACGCCGAGCGCGGCGACGTGGTCAAGGTGGTGAACGCGCCCTTCCGCGTCGAGACCGCTCCGACCGCGGAAGTAATGCCGCTGTGGCAGCAGCCCTGGCTGCTGGAGCTGCTCAAGAGCGCGGCCGCGCCGGCAGCGCTGGCGCTGGTGGCGCTGGTCATCATCCTCAAGCTCATCCGCCCGGCGCTGCTGGCCATGCTGGCCAAGCCCGAGCCCGCGCCGGGCAGCCAGATCGACGAGGTGGTGGCCGATGACGTGCCGAAGCACCTGCCGGCGCTGACCGCGCCGCGCAACACCGACAAGCTCGAGGCCGCGCGCGTGATGGCCAAGGAAAACCCCGCTGCCGTTGCCAACATCGTGCGCGGCTGGGTCAACGGCGCCTCAGCCTAGCGCCCCGACAGGAGCCTACCCATCGTGGCTGTCGCGACCGAAGAAGAAGGCCTGGAGAACGCCGCCATCCTGCTGATGTCGCTGGGCGAGTTCGAGGCGGCCGAGGTCTTCAAGCACCTGTCGCCCAAGGAAGTGCAGCGCCTGGGCGAGACCATCGCGCGCATGAAGGCGGTGTCGCGCGAGCGCGTGGACGCGGTCATCGACGACTTCGACCGCCTGGCCTCCAGCGAGAGCCTGCTGGTGGCCGACAGCAACGAGTACGTCAAGGCCGTGCTGCGCAAGGCGCTGGGCGAGGACAAGGCCAACCTGCTGATCGACCGCATCCTGCAGGGCAGCGACGTCACCGGCATCGAGAGCCTGAAGTGGATGGACCCCAGCTCGGTGGCCGAGCTGCTGCGCAACGAGCACCCGCAGATCGCCGCGGCCATCCTGGTGCACCTCGAGTTCGACCAGGCCAGCGACGTGCTCAAGCACTTCACCGAGCGCCAGCGCAACGAGGTGATGGTGCGCATCGCCACGCTCGACGGCATCCAGCCCACCGCGCTGCGCGACCTGAACGAGGTGATGAGCAAGGTTCTGGCCGGCGGCGACCGCAGCAAGAAGAGCTCGCTGGGCGGTGTCAAGGCCGCGGCCGAGATCCTGAACATGCTGGGCAACGCCATCGAGACCTCGGTGCTGGATTTCGTGCGCGAGAACGACAACGACCTGGCGCAGAAGATCATGGACAACATGTTCACCTTCGACGACGTCGAGAAGATCGACGACAAGGGCATCCAGGCCCTGATGAAGGAAGTGCAGAGCGAATCGCTGGTCATCGCGCTCAAGGGCGCATCGCCGGCGCTGCGCGAGAAGATCTTCAAGAACATGTCCACCCGCGCCGCCGAGACGCTGCGCGAAGACCTGGATTCGCGCGGCCCGGTGCGCCTGTCCGAGGTCGAGGCCGAGCAGAAGGAAATGCTCAAGATCATCCGCCGCCTGGCGGACGAGGGGCAGATCATGTTGACGGGCGGCGGCGATGACGAGTTCGTCTAACAAGCCCACGGGCTTTCGCAACGTACCGCCGCCGACAGGATCGAAGGCGGGCAGCGCCTACACCCGCTTCATCCCGCGCGAGGAACTGGGCGACTTCGCCAGCTGGAAGCCGGGCAGCTTCGGCGCCAACCAGCCCGGCGCCGCCGCGGCCGCCCCGCCCGCCCCGGCCGAGCCCAGCAGCGATGAATGGCGCGAACGCATCCACGCCGCGCGTCAGGCCGGCTACCAGGAAGGCTACCGCGACGGCCTGGCTGCGCTCGAAGGCTTCAAGCAGAGCTTTGCGCAGCAGGCCACGTCGCAGATCGGCGCGCTGCTCGAATCCTTCGACCGCCAGTTCGAGGCGCTGGACGGGCAGATCGCGCAGGCGCTGTCGGCCTGCGCCGTGCAGTTGGCGCGCCAGGTGCTGCGCGCCGAGCTGCAGCAGCATCCCGAGCTGGTGGCGACCATCGCCGCCGAGGCCACGCAGGCGGTGATGATGAGCGCCAGGCACATCTCGGTGCACGTGCACCCGCTGGACCTGCCGCTGGTGGCCGAAGGCGCCGAAGAGGCGCTGCAGGCCCGCGGCGCGCGCCTGCAGGCCGACCCCGGCATCCAGCGCGGCGGCGTGATGGTGCAGAGCGACGTGGGCGCCATCGACGCGCGCATCGGTGTGCGCTGGGCCCAGGCCGCGGCCGCGCTGGGTTCGACCCTGGCGCTGGAAGACGACAAGGCGCCATGATCCCCATCGCCCCGCTCGAACACCGCCTGCACGAACGCGCGCAACGCTGGGATCGCTACCTGGGCGACCTGTCGGCCTACGCCGCGCTGCCGCAGCCGCTGGACTCGGTGGGCACGCTGCTGCGCGTCACCGGCCTGGTGCTCGAGGCCGCCGGCATCCGCGTGCCCGTGGGTTCGGTGTGCGAGGTGCTGTCCGAGGGCCAGAGCCCGGTGCTGGCCGAGGTGGTGGGCTTCAGCGGTGACCGCGCCTTTCTGATGCCCACCGGCGAGCTGCACGGCCTGAGCAGCGGCGCGCGCGTCGTGCCGCGCCCGGCACCGCTGCTGCCGCCGCGCTGGGGCGTGGAAAACCACCCCTGGCGGCGCAGCGAGGACCGCGGCCTGCACCTGCCCATGGGCGACGGCCTGCTGGGCCGCGTGATCGACTCGCATGGCCAGCCGCTGGACCGCCTGGGCCCGCTGCAGCACACGCGTGAAGAACCCATGGTGCGCCGCCCCATCAACGCCATGGACCGCGACCCCATCCGCACGCCGCTGGACACCGGCGTGCGCGCCATCAACGCGCTGCTCACCGTGGGCCGCGGTCAGCGCCTGGGCCTGTTTGCCGGCACCGGCGTGGGCAAGAGCGTGCTCATGGCCATGATGGCGCGCTACACCCGCGCCGACGTCATCGTGGTCGGCCTGATCGGCGAACGCGGGCGCGAGGTGAAAGAGTTCATCGAGGACATCCTGGGCGAGGAAGGCCGCGCGCGCAGCGTGGTGGTGGCCGCCCCGGCCGACGCGCCGCCGCTGATGCGCATGCAGGGCGCCAGCTACGCCACGGCCATTGCCGAACACTTTCGTGACCGCGGCCTGCACGTGCTGCTGTTGATGGACAGCCTGACGCGCTACGCGATGGCACAGCGTGAGATTGCTCTGGCCATCGGCGAGCCGCCGGCCACCAAGGGCTATCCGCCCAGCTGCTTTGCCAAGCTGCCGCAGCTGGTCGAGCGCAGCGGCAACGGCCTCAACGGCGTGGGCTCGATCACCGCCTTCTACACCGTGCTGAGCGAGGGCGACGACCAGCAGGACCCCATCGCCGACGCGGCGCGCGGCATCCTGGACGGCCACATCGTGCTCAGCCGCGAGCTGGCCGAGGGCGGCCACTACCCGGCCATCGACGTCGAGCGCTCGGTCTCGCGCGTGATGACGGCGGTGGCCCCGCGCGAACACCTGCAGGCGGCACGGCGCATGCGCCAGCTGCTGGCCAAGGTGAACAAGGCGCGCGACCTGATCCAGATCGGTGCCTACCAGCCCGGCCACGACGCCGAGCTCGACGTGGCCGTGCGCATGCAGCCCAAGATGAACGCGCTGCTGCAGCAGGACATGCACGAAAGCGCGGCGCTGGACGGCTGCCGCGCCCAGCTCATCCACTTGATGAATCAAACCTGATCCCTGCCCGGGATGTACCCATGACCCAAGCCCTGACCACCCTGCTCGAACATGCCCAGCATCAGCGCGACGAAGCCCAGCTGGCGCTGATGCAGGCCGAGGACCTGGCGCGGCGCATGCTGGCCCAGACCGAGCAGTTGCGCACCTACCGCGGCGAATACGCCGAACGCAGCCCGGCGCGCGGCGGCCGCAGTGCCCCCATCGAACTGCTGCGCTGTCACATCGACTTCATGCAGCGCCTGGAGCAGGCGCTGGCGCAGCAGCAGCTGCAGGCCGACAGCGCCGAGCGCAAGGCCCAGATGCTGCGGCGCGAGCTGCTGGAACGCGAGACACGCGTGGCCTCGGTGCGCAAGCTGATCGAACGCCGCAACGAGGCCCAGCAAACAGTGGACGAGCGCCAGGAACAGCGCCGCAACGACGAGGACAGCCAGCAGCGAGCCTGGCGCGCACGCACCGAGGCCGCCACCTCGGCCGCGAGCTGAGCATGGCCACGCCGCTGCCCCAGGCCGGCGACCCGCTGGCGCTGCTCAGGCCCACCGGCAGGGCCGCCGGTGGCCGGGCGGGCCTGCAGACC
>JALHPY010000122.1 GCA_022842305.1 Rubrivivax sp. | reverse complement strand
CTAGCAGCCGGCTGCGGCCCTCGATCTCCCAGCCCTGCAGCCGCGCCCGCACCTCCTGGAACCGATACAGCGGCACCGCATCCGGCGTTCCGGGGGCGACCACGGTGCCGCTGTCGTCGACCTGCTCGCCGCTGGCCTGAAGCGAGATGAAGCGCGCGAAGCGGGTGCCGAAGGCGCCCACGCGCAGCTGGCTCTTCTCGGTCTTGAGCTGCAGCGCCAGTTCGGCGTGGGTGCCGCGCTCGCGCTGCAGCGCCGCGTCTCCGCGCTCGAAGGCCGCGGTGGCCGCGTGCACGCCGTTGGCGTACAGCTCGAAGTAGCTGGGCGCGCGTTCGCTGGAGCCCAGGCTGCCCGACAGCGTCCATTCGGCGCTCAGCGGCTGCACATGGGCCAGCGACAGGCTGCGCAGGCCAAAGCTGCGGCGCTGCGCGGCGCCGAACTTGGGGGCGGTGGGGTCGGCGTCGCCGTCGGAGTCGACGCGGGCGCGTTCCAGCCGCGCGCCCAGCGACAGCGTGCCGCCCGCCAGCGACAGCTCTTCCAGTGCGAACAGCGCCGACTTGCGCGTGCGCGTGTCGGGCACGAAGGCCTCTTCACCCAGCGCCGAGAAGTCGAAGTCCTCCAGCTGCAGCCCGATCACGCCGCGCAGCGGGCCCAGCGCCGCGTGCTCGGCCTCTATTCGCAGCTCGCTGCCCTGGCTGGCGAACACCGTGCCCACGGCGCCGTCGCCCTCGATTTCCTGGTGTTCGTAGTCGCTGTGGTTGGCGTTGACGCGCAGCGCCTTGAGCGGCCCGCCCAGGTCGCGCAGTTCACCGGCCAGGCCCAGGCGGTGGCGCCGCATGCTGATGGTGATGTCGGGTTCGGCGACCACGCCGTAGCGGCTGTCGTAGGTGTCCAGCGACAGCCCTATGCGGCCGGCCCCCAGGAACAGCGTGCCCCCCAGCGCCCCGCCGCGCGTGCGGCTGGCCGAGTTGCGCACGGTGTCGGTGGGTTCCAGCGTCGCGCCGTCGGCCACCGGCGTGTGCTGCGGCACGCGCAGGGCGCTGGTGTCGCGCGCAAAGGCGTCGGCATGCCAGGCCAGCGTGCCGTTGCCCGACTCCAGCACCGCGGCGCCGCCGCGCTCGCACGCAGCGCCGCCCAGGCGCAGTTCGGCGCTGCCGCTGAACTGCTTGAGCGGTGCGCTGGGGATGCGGTTGTCGATGGCGTTGACCACGCCGCCCACCGCGCTGCCGCCGTAGAACAGCGCACCGGGGCCACGCAGCACCTCGATGCGGGTCAGGATCAGCGGGTCCAGCGGCAGCGCGTGGTCGTAGCTCAGCGCCGAGGCGTCCAGCGAAGCACCGGCGTTGGTGAGGATGCGCACGCGGTCGCCATCCAGGCCGCGGATCACCGGCCGGTTGGCGTTGGGGCCGAAGCGGGTGGACGAGACGCCGGGCAGGCCGTCCAGCGTCTCGCCCAGGGTGGCGCCACGGCGCTGCACCAGCGCGTCGCCGCTCAGCAGCGACACCGGCGCGGCGATGCGCGGGCTGCCCAGGGGATTGCCGGTGATGACCACGATGGCGTCAGCCGATGCAGCCGGCGCTGCCGCAGCGGTCTGCGCGGCCGCGGGCAGGCTCAGGCCCCAGGCCAAGGCCCAGAACAGCAGGGGTGGCCCGGCGCGGCGCGCGCGCGACGACGGTAGGGAAGTTGGTGTCCATGACAAACTCCTTGCACAGGCCCACCCAGTGCCCGGCGCAATGCGCTGCGGGCAGGGGCGGACGAAAAGAGGTTTGCGCGCCGCGCGGTCACGGACCGTCGGCACGCAGGCGGGGCGTCAGGGGTGGGCGGGCCAGCGCCAGGGCCGCGCGGGCCTGCGTCGGGGGGCCGCCGGTTTTCAGCCCGCGGGCGGGCCCCGCGCCAGATAGCCCGCGGCCTGGGCTGCGAGCCGCACGCCTTGGCGCGCTGGCTGCGGCAGCATCGCCGTCGGGGGTTCGGCCAGAGACGCGGCGCCGGCCAGCAGGCTGTCGGCGTGCAGCAGCTGATCGAAAAGACGGCATTCGGCGCTGTCGTCTTCGTGGCCGTCGAACAAGCCCGGCGCGTGGTGGTCGTGCCCCGCGTGCTCGTCTGCGGCGGCCGCCGGGGTCAGCGCAGCGACTGCCGCGCCGTGCCCATGGCTGTAGCCGTGCAGCAGGCCCAGCGACTGGGCCAGCAGCAGCAACAGGCCGCCCAGCAGCAGTCCGGCGATCCTGTGCCTGGCGTGCCGTGCGGTTGCGGGCGGCCTCATGGGCCGAGCTTAGCAAGCACGGCCCGTGGGCCTTCTCAGGACGCGGCCTCCAGTCCGCCCAGGAAGTGCGCGCGCATCAGCCGCGTGGCGGCATCGGCGTCGCCGGCCAGCAGTGCCCGCATCAGCGCGCGGTGCTCGGCCAGCGACTGCTCCAGCCGGCCCTGCTTGAACAGTGAGTGATGGCGGTTGAGCTTCATCACCTTGCGCAGGTCGGTCACCATGTGCAGCGCCCAGCGGTTGCCGGCGATCTCGAGCAGCGCCATGTGGAACAGCTCGTTGGTGGCGAAGAAGGCGTCGCGCTGGCCGGCCTGCTGCTCCAGGCGCTGGTGCAGTTCGGACAGCTGCGCGCGCTGCGCGTCGGTGGCGCGCGCCGCCACGGTGCCCGCTGCGTCGCTCTCCAGCAGGCCCAGCAGGTGGTAGACCTGGGTCACGTCGTCGGCGGAAACCTCGGTGACATAGGCGCCGCGACGCAGCTTCATGGTCACCAGACCCTCGGCGGCCAGCAGCTTGAGCGCCTCGCGCAGCGGCGTGCGGCTGATGCCGAATTCGGCCGCGAGCTTGAGCTCGTCGATCCAGCTGCCAGGCTCGAGCCGGCGCGCGAAAATCTGCCGGCGCAGACTGTCGGCCACGTCCTGGTAGAGCGCGCGGCGGGCGAGGGGGTGGACGCCAGCGTCCAGGGTGTTCAAGGCGTCAGGTGTGTGTTGGATTTGAATTCATAATTATGCATAATGAAAGGTCCGCGGCAAGACCCTTGCCGATGATCCAGCGATCGATCGAGCCCGCGACCCTGCCCGCGATCAAGCCAGCGACCCAGGTCAACAAGGCGGCCCCGGTGACCCGGTCGCGCCCCGTACGAGGAGAAACACGATGATCCAGCCCCCCGAGTTCAAGACCGCCAGCCTGGAGCAATGGGCCAAGGCCGCCGCCAAGTCGGCGCCGAGTGGGGATGTGGCGGCGCTGAACTGGGTCACGCCCGAGGGTCTGACGGTCAAGCCGCTGTACACCGCCGCCGACACCGCGGCCCTGCCGCACGCCGACACGCTGCCCGGCTTCGAGCCGTACATCCGCGGCCCGCAGGCCACCATGTACGCGGTGCGGCCCTGGACCATCCGCCAGTACGCGGGCTTTTCCACGGCCGAGGAAAGCAACGCCTTCTACCGCCAGGCGCTGGCCGCGGGCGGGCAGGGCGTGAGCGTGGCCTTCGACCTGGCCACACACCGCGGCTACGACAGCGACCACCCGCGCGTCACCGGTGACGTGGGCAAGGCCGGCGTGGCCATCGACAGCGTCGAGGACATGAAGATCCTGTTCGACGGCATTCCGCTGGACAAGGTGAGCGTGTCCATGACCATGAACGGCGCCGTGCTGCCGGTGCTGGCCGGCTACGTGGTGGCCGCCGAAGAGCAGGGTGTGGGTCAGGACAAGCTCAGTGGGACCATCCAGAACGACATCCTCAAGGAGTTCATGGTCCGCAACACCTACATCTACCCGCCCGAGCCCAGCATGCGCATCGTGGCCGACATCATCGAGTACACGGCGCAGAACATGCCCAAGTTCAACTCGATCAGCATCAGCGGCTACCACATGCAGGAAGCCGGCGCCAACCAGGCGCTGGAACTGGCCTTCACGCTGGCCGACGGCAAGGAGTACGTGAAGACGGCCATCGCCAAGGGCCTGGATGTGGACGAGTTTGCCGGGCGCCTGAGCTTCTTCTGGGCCATCGGGATGAACTTCTATCTCGAGATCGCCAAGATGCGCGCGGCGCGGCTGCTGTGGACGCGCATCATGAAGGGCTTCGACGCCAAGGCGCCCAAGAGCCTGATGCTGCGCACCCACTGCCAGACCAGCGGCTGGAGCCTGACCGAGCAGGACCCCTACAACAACGTGGTGCGCACCGCGATCGAGGCCATGGCCGCGGTCTTCGGCGGCACGCAGAGCCTGCACACCAACAGCTTCGACGAGGCCATCGCGCTGCCCACCGAGTTCTCGTCGCGCATCGCCCGCAACACGCAACTCATCATCCAGGAAGAGACGCACATCACCAACGTGGTCGACCCCTGGGCCGGCAGCTACATGATGGAGAGCCTGACCCAGCAGATGGCCGACAAGGCCTGGTCCATCATTCAGGAAGTCGACGCGATGGGCGGCATGACCAAGGCCGTGGACAGCGGCTGGGCCAAGCTCAAGATCGAGGCCAGCGCGGCCGAGAAGCAGGCGCGCATCGATTCGGGTAAGGACGTGATCGTCGGCGTCAACAAGTACAAGCTGGCCAAGGCAGACGCGCTGGAGATCCGCGAGGTCGACAACGTCAAGGTGCGCCTGGGCCAGATCGAGCGCCTGAACAAGATCCGCGCCACGCGCGACAGCGCCGCGGTGCAGGCGGCGCTGGCTGCGCTGACCGACGCCGCCGCCAGCGGCCAGGGCAACCTGCTGGGCCTGGCCATCGCCGCGGTGCGCCTGCGCGCCACGGTGGGCGAGATCAGCGATGCGCTCGAAAAGGTCTACGGCCGCCACCGCGCCGACATCCAGAAGGTCACCGGCGTCTACGCCGCGGCCTACGACAGCGCCGAAGGCTGGGACAAGCTCAAGGGCGAGATCGCCGCCTTCGGCGAGGCCGAGGGCCGGCGCCCGCGCGTGATGATCGCCAAGCTGGGCCAGGACGGCCACGACCGCGGCGCCAAGGTGGTGGCCACGGCCTTTGCCGACCTGGGCTTCGACGTCGACATGGGCCCGCTGTTCCAGACGCCCGAAGAGTGCGCGCGCCAGGCGATCGAGAACGACGTGCACGCTGTCGGCGTCAGCACCCTGGCCGCGGGCCACAAGACGCTGGTGCCGGCGATCATCGACGAGCTCAAGCGCCAGGGCGCCGACGACATCATCGTCTTCGTCGGCGGCGTGATCCCGGCGCAGGACTACGACTGCCTGTACCAGGCCGGCGTCAAGGGCATCTACGGCCCGGGCACGCCCATCCCGGCCAGCGCCAAGGACGTGCTGGAACAGATCCGCGCAGCTGGCAAGTGAACCCGTGCAGCGCCGCCGCCTTCACGCTGCAGCCTGCCAGCGCAGATGACTTCGAGCAGCTGCACGCGCTGCGCCTGCGCGCCATGCACTGCAGCCTGGCGCAGCTGGGCCGCTACGACGAGCCGCACGCGCGCGCACGCCTGGCGGCGGGCTTCGTGCCGGCGCACACCCAGCATATCGAGGTGGACGGGCAGCGCGTGGGCTTTCTGGTGCTCAAGCAGCTGTCGCATGCGCTGCGGCTGGACCACTTCTACATCGACCCGCCGGCGCAGCGCCGCGGCATCGGCAGCGCGGTGATGGCGCAGATCTGCGATCAGGCCGACGCGCTGCAACTGCCGGTGGAGCTGTGTGCGCTGAAGGGCAGCGCGGCCAACCGCTTCTACCTGCACCACGGCTTCACCATGACCGGGGACGGCGACTGGGACCACGACTACCTGCGCATGCCGGCTTCGCCCGGCCTGCGCGCCGTGCGTGCGCTGTGGGCGGCCTATCAGCGCCGCGACTGGCCGGCCGCGCGCGCGCTGCTGTTCGACGATGCCCAGGCCCTGTGGTGGACCAGCGGCGAGCGATTCGCCGGGGCCGACGCCATCATCGCGGTGCAGGCCGCCTATCCCGAAGGCTGGACCATCCACCTGATCGAGCTGGCACACCTGCAAGACGGCCGCGTGATGTCGCTGGTGCGGGTGGACCATCCGCCGCACAGCTTCTTCGCCACCTCGTTCTTCCGCCTGGACGATGGCCGCATCGCCGGCATCGACGAATACTGGGCCACGGTCGAGCCGCCGCCAGCCTGGCGCACGCCGCAGGCCCTGACCGGGCTGAGCCTGATGGACCCGCTCGCCGACCCCCGGGCGCGCCAGCCGTGAAGCCCGACGACCTGCCCCTGCCCGAGCGCCAGCTGGCCCAGGCCATCCTGGCCGGCAGCGGCATGGCGCAGCGGCGCGCGCTGGCCAAGGCCATCACGCTGCTCGAATCCACGCGTGCCGACCACCGCTTGCGTGCCGACGACCTGCTGAACGCGCTGCTGCCGGCCACGGGCCACGCCTTCCGCCTGGGCATCAGCGGCGTGCCCGGCGTCGGCAAGAGCACCTTCATCGAAGCCCTGGGCATGTTCCTCATCGCGCGCGGCCAGCGCGTGGCGGTGCTGGCGGTCGACCCCTCGTCCAGCCTGGGCGGCGGCTCCATCCTGGGCGACAAGACGCGCATGGAGCATTTGAGCGTGCAGGACGCCGCCTTCATCCGCCCCAGCCCGGCCAGCGGCACCCTGGGCGGCGTGGCCGAGAAGACGCGCGAAGCCCTGCTGGTGTGCGAAGCCGCGGGCTACGACACCGTGATCGTCGAGACCGTGGGCGTGGGCCAGAGCGAGACCGCCGTGGCCGGCATGACCGACATGTTCGTGCTGCTGCAACTGCCCAACGCTGGCGACGACCTGCAGGCCATCAAGAAGGGCGTGATGGAGCTGGCCGACCTGGTGGTCATCAACAAGGCCGACATCGATGAAACCGCGGCCCTGCGCGCTCGCGCCCAGATCACCAGCGCGCTGCGCATCCTGGGGCCGCATGCCCACGGCACGGCTACCGGCGCGCACGCCGGCACGGGCGCGCCGCAGGTGCTGCAGCTGAGCGCCCTCAAAGGCAGCGGGCTGGCCGAGTTCTGGCAGGCGGTGAGCGACTTCCGCCGCGCGCAGCAGCGCAGCGGCTGCATGGCCGAGCGCCGCCACGCCCAGGACCAGGCCTGGATGTGGGAGCGCATCGAGGCCGGCCTGCGCCAGCGCTTCAGGCAACACCCGGCAGTGCGCGAAGCACTGCCGGCCATCACGGGCGAGGTGGCCGCCGGCCGCCTGGCTGCATCGGTGGCCGCGCGGCGGCTGCTGGATCTGACGGTTTGACGACAGGACGACAGGAGATCACCCCATGCACGACATCATCGACCAGCTGGAGCAGAAGCGCGCCGCGGCACGCCTGGGTGGCGGCCAGCGCCGCATCGACGCCCAGCACGCCAAGGGCAAGCTCTCGGCGCGTGAACGCATCGAGCTGCTGCTCGACGAAGGCACCTTCGAGGAATGGGACATGTTCGTCGAGCACCGCTGTGCCGACTTCGGCATGGCCGACAACAAGATCCCGGGCGACGGCGTCGTCACCGGCTACGGCATGATCAACGGCCGCCTGGTGTTCGTCTTCAGCCAGGACTTCACGGTCTTCGGCGGCGCGCTGTCCGAAGCCCACGCCGAGAAGATCTGCAAGGTCATGGACCAGGCCATGCGCGTGGGCGCACCGGTGATCGGCCTCAACGACAGCGGCGGCGCGCGCATCCAGGAAGGCGTGGCCTCGCTCGGCGGCTACGCCGAAGTCTTCCAGCGCAACGTCATGGCCAGCGGCGTGATCCCGCAGATCAGCATGATCATGGGCCCCTGCGCCGGTGGCGCGGTGTACAGCCCGGCCATGACCGACTTCATCTTCATGGTCAAGGACAGCAGCTACATGTTCGTCACCGGCCCCGAGGTGGTGAAGACCGTCACGCACGAGGAAGTCACGGCCGAGGAACTGGGTGGCGCCATCAGCCACACCACCAAGAGCGGTGTCGCCGACCTGGCCTTCGACAACGACGTCGACGCCATCGCGCTGCTGCGGCGTTTCTTCAACTACCTGCCGCTCAACAACAAGGAAAAGCCCCCGGTGCGCATGAGCGGCGACCCGGCCGAGCGCCTGGACCTGTCGCTGGACACGCTGGTGCCCGACAACCCGAACAAGGCCTACGACATCAAGGAGCTGATCTACAAGGTGGTGGACGACGGCGACTTCTTCGAGCTGCAGCGCGAGCACGCCAAGAACATCGTCATCGGCTTCGCGCGCCTGAACGGCCAGAGCGTGGGCATCGTGGCCAACAACCCCATGATCATGGCCGGTTGCCTGGATATCAAGAGCAGCATCAAGGCGGCGCGCTTCGTGCGCTTCTGCGACGCCTTCAACATCCCGGTGGTCACCTTCGTCGACGTGCCCGGCTTCATGCCCGGCACGGCGCAGGAGTACGGCGGCATCATCAAGCACGGCGCCAAGCTGCTGTACGCCTATGCCGAGTGCACGGTGCCCAAGGTGACGGTGATCACGCGCAAGGCCTACGGCGGCGCCTACGACGTGATGAGCTCCAAGCACCTGCGCGGCGACGTCAACTTCGCCTGGCCTAACGCAGAAATTGCGGTGATGGGTGCCAAGGGCGCGGTGGAGATCATCTTCCGCGAGGACAAGGGCGACCCGGCCAAGCTGGCCGCGAAAGAGGCCGAGTACAAGGCGCGCTTCGCCAACCCCTTTGTCGCCGGCGCGCGCGGCTTCATCGACGACGTGATCCAGCCGCACGAGACGCGCAAGCGCATCTGCCGCAGCCTGGCCATGCTCAAGGACAAGAAGCTCGAGAACCCGTGGCGCAAGCACGGGAACATCCCTTTGTGAGTGGGCAGGAGATCCATACCATGTTCAAGAAGATCCTCATTGCCAACCGCGGAGACAGCGGCCGCCAGGCCGTTGCGGCGAAGCCAAATTGCCTGGTGCGCGCAGCGCACGCAGGCGAGTTCACCGCGGAGACTCACCATGTTTAAGAAGATCCTCATTGCCAACCGCGGTGAAATCGCCTGCCGGGTGATCAAGACCGCACGCAAGCTGGGCATCGCCACCGTGGCCGTCTACTCCGAAGCCGACCGCGACGCGCGCCACGTCGAACTCGCCGACCAGGCCGTGTGCATAGGCCCGCCGCCCAGCCGCGAGAGCTACCTGGCCATCGACAAGATCATCGCTGCCTGCAAGGCCACCGGGGCCGAGGCCGTGCACCCGGGCTACGGCTTCCTGTCCGAGAACGCCGGCTTCTCCAAGCGCCTGGAGGAAGAAGGCATCGTCTTCATCGGCCCCAAGCACTACAGCATCTCGGCCATGGGCGACAAGATCGCCTCGAAGAAGCTGGCGCTGGAAGCCAAGGTCAACACCATCCCCGGCTGGAACGCGGCCATCGACACGCCCGAGCAGGCGGTGGAAATCGCCAAGGGCATCGGCTACCCGGTGATGATCAAGGCCAGCGCCGGCGGCGGCGGCAAGGGCCTGCGCGTGGCCTTCAACGACAAGGAAGCCTTCGAGGGCTTCAGCAGCTGCCGCAACGAGGCCAAGAGCAGCTTCGGTGACGACCGCGTCTTCATCGAGAAGTACGTCGAAGAGCCGCGCCACATCGAGATCCAGGTGCTGGGCGACGCGCACGGCAACACCGTCTACCTGCACGAGCGCGAATGCAGCCTGCAGCGCCGCCACCAGAAGGTGATCGAGGAGGCACCGTCGTCCTTCATCAGCGACGCCACGCGCAAGGCCATGGGCGAACAGGCGGTGCAGCTGGCCAAGGCCGTGAAGTACCAGAGCGCGGGCACGGTGGAGTTCGTGGTCGGCAAGGACCAGAGCTTCTACTTCCTGGAGATGAACACGCGGCTGCAGGTGGAGCACCCGGTCACCGAGAGCATCACCGGCATCGACCTGGTCGAGCAGATGATCCGCGTGGCCGCCGGCGAGGCGCTGCCGTTCAAGCAAGAGGACATTCCGCGCCGCGGCTGGGCCATGGAATGCCGCATCAACGCGGAAGACCCGTTCCGCGGTTTCCTGCCGTCCACCGGCCGGCTGGTGCGCTACCTGCCGCCGCCGCAGACCATGGAGGCGGCGCGCCCGGTGCCCGAGGACGGCGGCGTGCGCGTGGACACCGGCGTGTACGAGGGCGGCGAGATCCCGATGCAGTACGACTCGATGATCGCCAAGCTCATCGTGCACGGCAAGGATCGCAACGAGGCCATTGCGCGCATGCGCGAGGCGCTCAACGCCTTCGTCATCCGCGGCGTGTCCAGCAACATTCCGTTCCAGGCAGCGCTGCTGGCGCATCCCAAGTTCGTGGCGGGTGACTTCAACACCGGCTTCATCGCCGAGCATTACGGCCACGGCTTCCGCGCCGAGGACGTGCCACACGACGACCCCGACTTCCTGGTGGCCCTGGCCGCCGCCGCCTACCGCCGCTACCGCGAGCGCGCCGCCGGCATCAGCGGCCAGCTGGCCGGGCACCATGCGGTGATCGGCGACTATTTCGTCGTCGTCATCAAGGGTCAGCTGGGCATGCACACCTACGTGCCGGTGCATGTCACCTGCGCCGCGGCCGTTACCGTGGCCATGGGCGACAAGCAGTACGCGATAGACCACGATTGGCAGTTCGGCGGCATCCGCGCTCACGGCCACTGCAACGGCCGTGAGTTCACCGCACAGGTCGAGCGCCATGGCCTGTGGATGCGCGTGGAGCACAACGGCCTGCGCATCGAGGCCCAGGTGATGAGCGCGCGCGCCGCCGAACTGCTGCGCGTGATGCCCTTCAAGGCGCCGCCCGACCTGAGCAAGTTCCTGCTCTCGCCCATGCCGGGGCTGCTGGTGGACGTCACCGTCAAGCCCGGGCAGAAGGTGCAGGCGGGTGAACGCCTTGCGGTGATCGAGGCCATGAAGATGGAGAACATACTCACGGCCACGCAAGACGGCGTGGTGGCCGAAGTCATGGCCGCCAAGGGCGAGAGCCTGGCCGTCGACCAACCCATCCTGAGCTTTGTCTGAGGCGCCCCCCGCATGAACCACCCTGTTCTCGAAGCCCCGGTGCAGTTGCACCGCCCCGCCGCGCCGCGGCCCACCCCCAGCGGCCCATGGACGCGCGCCGCTGTGCTGGCGCTGATGGAGCAGCCTTTCATGGACCTGCTGCAGCAGGCGCACGCCGTGCACCGGCAGCAGTTCCCGCAAGGCGACATCGAGTTGGCCTCGCTGTTGTCGGTCAAGACCGGCGGCTGCCCCGAGGACTGCGGCTACTGCCCGCAGTCGGCGCAGCACGACACCGGCGTCGAAGCCGGCAAGCTGATGGCGCCCGAAGCGGTGCTGGAAGCCGCGCGCGCGGCCAAGGCCGCCGGCGCCACGCGCTTCTGCATGGGCGCGGCCTGGCGCAGCCCGCACGACCGCGACATCGAGAAAGTGGCCGCGCTGGTGCGCGGCGTGCACGACCTGGGCCTGCAGACTTGTGCCACGCTGGGCATGCTGAGCGCGCCGCAGGCCACGGCATTGGCAGAGGCCGGGCTGGACTACTACAACCACAACCTTGACAGCGCGCCCGATTTCTACCCCGAGATCATCGGCACGCGCCAGTACCAGGACCGGCTGGATACGCTGGGCCACGTGCGCGCCGCCGGCCTGCGCGTGTGCTGCGGCGGCATCGTCGGCATGGGCGAGACGCGCGAGCAGCGCGCCGGGCTCATCGCCGAACTGGCGGCGCTGAACCCGCCGCCCGAATCGGTGCCGGTGAACGACCTGGTGCGCGTGCCGGGCACGCCGCTGGCCGACGTGCCGGAACTGGACCCCTTCGAGGTGGTGCGCGTCATCGCCGCCGCGCGCATCACCATGCCGGCTTCGCGCGTGCGCCTGTCGGCCGGCCGACGCGAGCTGGGTGACGGCATCCAGGCGCTGTGCTTCATGGCCGGCGCCAATTCCATCTTCTACGGCGACAAGCTGCTGGTCACCGGCAACCCCGACGCCGCCGCCGACCGCGCACTGCTGCAGCGCCTGGACCTGCCCATCACCGAGATCCAAGGCTGAACATGACCATGGAGGCCAAACCCTTCCGCATCCTGGGCCTGCAGCAGGTGGCCATCGGCGGCCCCGACAAGCAGCGTCTGCGCTCGCTGTGGGTCGATATCTTCGGCCTGTCCGTGAAAAGCACCTTCGTGAGCGAGCGCGAGAACGTGGACGAGGACATCTGCGCCATGGGCCAGGGCGCGCACGCCATCGAGGTCGACCTGATGCAGCCGCTGGACCCCGAGAAGAAGCCGGCCGTGCACGCCACGCCGCTCAACCACGTGGGCCTGTGGGTCGACGACCTGCCGCGCGCGGTGGAGTGGATGACGGCAAACGGCGTGCGCTTCGCCCCCGGTGGCATCCGCAAGGGCGCGGCCGGCCACGACATCTGCTTCATCCACCCCAAGGGCAACGAGCAGTTCCCCATCGGCGGCGAGGGCGTGCTGATCGAACTGGTGCAGGCGCCGCCCGACGTGGTGGCCGCACTCGGCGCAAGCTGATCCCAGTCCGGCGCCCGCTGATCCCGGCCTGAGCGCGTCAAGTCCGCCGGGCCGCTACCATGGCGGCCCTTTCCTGCCCTTGATCCCGCCATGCAAGTCCTGAAGTCCCTTCCGGCCCTGCGCGCCGCCCTGTCGGGCACGCG
>JALHPY010000121.1 GCA_022842305.1 Rubrivivax sp. | reverse complement strand
TGCGCCAGCACGGCCGCGGCGTCGTCGTAGCCTTCGCGGCAATGCGCGGCCTGGCCGTTGAAGGAGAAGGCGTAGTGCACGCAGCCGGGCTCGTTGCGGGTGCGTTCCACGAAGCGCGGGCCCAGGGCCTTGAAGGCATCGAGCTGGCCTTCATTCACCTTGAAATAAGGCACGAGGGTGCAGCAGGCGTCGGTCTTCAGCATGGCGGTCTCCTGGGGCTTTGTGGGTGGATTGCGCCACCTGCTCAGGCGGCGAGCGCCGCAGCATACGACCAGCCTCTGGTGCCCGGAACGGGGGTCGAACCCGTACGCCCTGTGAAGGGCCGCGGATTTTAAGTCCGCTGCGTCTGCCTGTTTCGCCATCCGGGCGCTGGGAGCGGCGGATTATCGGGGTCAGCTGGTGGCGGGTGGCAGCCAGCGCCGCAGGTGCAGCGCATTGGCCGCACCCCGGGCCCGGGCGCGCGCCAGTTCGTGCCGCGCCACGCCGCGCAGGTGCACCTCGTCGGGCCCGTCCAGCAGGCGCAGCGCGCGGCCCCAGCCCCACATGCGCGCCAGCGGTGTGTCGGGCGACAGGCCCATGGCGCCGAACACCTGGATGGCGCGGTCGATCACCCGCGTCTGCATCTGCGCCGTGACCAGCTTGATGGCAGAGGCGTCGATGCGCGCCGCCGCCGGGCCCTCGCGGTCCAGCTTCCAGGCGGCGCGCAGCACCAGCAGGCGCGCCTGGTCGATCTCGAGGCGCGAATGGGCGATCCAGTCCTGCACGTTGGCGAAGTCGCCGACGCGGCCACCGAAGGCGCGGCGCTCCAGCGCACGCTCGCACATCAGTTCGAGCGCCAGCTCGCACTGGCCGATGCTGCGCATGGCGTGGTGCACGCGACCCGGCCCCAGGCGCGCCTGTGCCATGGCGAAGCCCGCGCCCTCCTCGCCCAGCAACTGGTCGGCCGGCACGCGCACGTCGCGCAGCACCAGCTCGCAATGGCCTTCGAGCGCGTGGTGGTCGAGCATGGGGATGTTGCGCTCGACCACCAGCCCCGGCGCGTCCATCGGCACGAACACGATGGAGTGGCGGTGGCGCTGATCTTCTTGCGCCGGCGCTCCACCCTCGCCACTGCAGCCGATCACCAGCGCCACGCGGCACAGCGGATGCGCCGCGCCGGTGATGAACCACTTGCGGCCGTTGACGACGTAGTGGTCGCCGTCGCGCGCGATGCGCGTGCGCAACTGCGTCGGGTCGGACGAGGCGACGTCGGGCTCGCTCATCGCGAAGCAGGAACGGATCTCGCCACGCAGCAGCGGATCGAGCCAGCGTTCGCGCTGCGCCGGGCTGGCAAACAGTTGCAGCAGCTCGATGTTGCCGCTGTCGGGCGCGCTGCAGTTGAAGGCCTCGGCCGACCAGGGCACGCGGCCCATCACCTCGGCCAGCGGCGCGTAGTCCAGGTGGTCCAGCCGCGTGCCGGGTTGATCAGCGCGCAGCGAGGGCAGGAACAGGTTCCACAGGCCCAGGGACCGAGCCTGCGCCTTGAGCGGTTCCAGCACGTCCAGCGGGTAGCAGCCGGCGTCGGCCCAGCGGTGCCAGTCGGCCAGCGAGGGCAGCACCAGGTCGTCCATGAAGCGCTGCAGGCGCGCCTGCATGGCTTGGCTCAGGGGCGACGGGGAGAAGTCCATGGTGCAGGGCGCGATGGTGGCAGATCGCGCGCCTGAGGGCTGTCGCCTCAGGGACGAGCCGCCACAAGGGCCGCGCCCAACGCAAAGCGCCCCGCACGGGCGGGGCGCTGGTCAATCTGGAGGCGCGAACCAGAGTCGAACTGGTCTAGACGGATTTGCAATCCGTTGCATAACCGCTTTGCTATCGCGCCGCAGGGCTCGGAGACTCTAACAACAAAGGGAAGCCTGGGCTTCCCTTCTTGGTCTGCTTTGTCTCTTAGGACTTGATCTGGAGCGGGAAACGAGGCTCGAACTCGCGACCTCAACCTTGGCAAGGTTGCGCTCTACCAACTGAGCTATTCCCGCGTGGTCTCGACGATTGGTGTCTTCGCTGCGTCGAGCCTTGAACTATATACCGAAGGCCGGCGCTCCTGCAAGGCATTGCCCTGCAAAAGCGCACGGCCAAGGCTTCAGTGCGGCAGTGCCTCGCCACCCGCGACGGCAGGGGCCACGACCTCGGCCGTCGCTGCCGCGGGCTGCGCAACGGGCTCGTCATCGGGCAAGGGCTGCGGCACCTTCTCGAGCGCCAGTTCCAGCACCTGGTCGATCCACTTGACCGGCACGATCTCGAGGTTGCTCTTGGCGTTCTCGGGGATGTCGGCCAGGTCCTTGACGTTCTCTTCGGGGATCAGCACCACGCGCACGCCGCCACGGTGCGCCGCGAGCAGTTTCTCTTTGAGCCCGCCGATGGCGGTGACTTCGCCGCGTAGCGTGATCTCGCCGGTCATGGCCACGTCGGCACGCACGGGGATGCCCAGCAAGGCCGAGACCAGCGCGGTGGTCATCGCGGCGCCCGCGCTGGGCCCGTCCTTGGGCGTGGCGCCATCGGGCACGTGGATGTGGATGTCGCGCTTCTCGAAGATCTCGTCCTTCAGGCCCAGGCGGCGCGCACGCGAGCGCACCACCGAGCGGGCGGCTTCGACCGACTCCTTCATCACGTCGCCCAGCGAGCCGGTGCGGATGATGTTGCCCTTGCCCGGCATCACCGCGGCCTCGATGGTGAGCAGATCGCCGCCGACCTCGGTCCACGCAAGACCGACCACCTGACCGACCTGGTTCTTCTTCTCGGCCCGGCCATAGTCGTACTTGCGCACGCCCAGGAAGTCGTTGAGGTTGTCCTCGTTCACGACCACGCGGCCTTCGTACTTCTTGAGCTGGTGACCCTTGACGACCTTGCGGCAGATCTTGGAGATCTCGCGCTCCAGGCTGCGCACGCCAGCTTCACGCGTGTAGTAGCGGATGATGCCGCGCACCGCGCTTTCGGTGAGCTCCATCTCCTCGGGCTTGACGCCGTTGTTCTTGGCCTGCTTGGGCGCCAGGTAGCGCTGGGCGATGTTGAGCTTCTCGTCCTCGGTGTAGCCAGCCAGGCGGATGACTTCCATCCGGTCCAGCAGCGCCGGCGGGATGTTCATGCTGTTGCTGGTGGCCACGAACATCACGTCGGACAGGTCGAAGTCGACCTCGACGTAGTGGTCGCTGAAGGTGTGGTTCTGCTCGGGGTCCAGCACTTCGAGCAGCGCGCTCGACGGGTCGCCGCGGAAATCCATGCCCAGCTTGTCGATCTCGTCCAGCAGGAACAGCGGGTTGCGCACGCCCACCTTGGACAGGCTTTGCAGCACCTTGCCCGGCATGCTGCCGATGTAGGTGCGACGGTGGCCGCGGATCTCGGCCTCGTCGCGCATGCCGCCCAGCGCCATGCGCACGAACTTGCGCCCGGTGGCACGCGCCACGCTCTGGCCCAGGCTGGTCTTGCCCACGCCCGGGGGGCCCACCAGGCACAGGATGGGCGCCTTGACCTTGTCCACGCGCTGCTGCACCGCAAGGTACTCGAGGATGCGGTCCTTGACCTTCTCCAGGCCGAAATGGTCTTCGTTGAGCACCGTCTCGGCATTGGCCAGGTCGTGCTTGATCTTGGTCTTCTTGGCCCACGGCAGGTTGACCAGGGTGTCGATGAAGTTGCGCACCACCGTGGCCTCGGCCGACATGGGCGACATCAGCTTGAGCTTCTTGAGCTCGCTTTCGGCCTTCTTGCGCGCTTCCTTGCTCATGCGCGCGGCCTTGATCTTCTTCTCGAGTTCTTCGAGGTCAGCGCCCTCTTCGCCGTCGCCAAGTTCCTTCTGGATGGCCTTGACCTGCTCGTTGAGGTAGTACTCGCGCTGGCTCTTTTCCATCTGGCGCTTGACGCGGCCGCGGATGCGCTTTTCGACCTGCAGGATGTCGACCTCGTGCTCGAGCAGTTCGAGCAGCTTCTCCAGCCGCTTGGCCACACTGAACAGGTCCAGCACGGCCTGCTTGGCTTCGAGCTTGAGCGGCAGGTGCGCGGCGATGGTGTCGGCCAGGCGGCCCGGGTCGTCGATGCCGGCGATGCTGGTCAGGATCTCGGGCGGAATCTTCTTGTTGAGCTTGACGTACTGGTCGAACTGCTGCGTGACGGCGCGGCGCAACGCCTCGATCTCGGGCGAGGCGTCGGCCAGCACTTCCACCGGCACGACATCGCCGACGAAGTAGTCGTTGGTCTCGGTGATGCGCTGGGTGGTGGCGCGCTGCACGCCTTCGACCAGCACCTTCACAGTGCCGTCGGGCAGCTTGAGCATCTGCAGGATGGAGCTGACGCAGCCGATGGCGAACATGTCGTCCGGCTTGGGCTCATCCTTGCCCGCGGCCTTCTGCGCCACCAGCATGATCTGCCGGCCCTGCTCCATGGCCGCCTCGAGCGCCTTGATCGACTTGGGCCGCCCCACGAACAGCGGGATGACCATGTGCGGAAACACCACGACGTCGCGCAGCGGCAACAGCGGCAGCGAGATCGGCTCGGGCGGGAGGATGGGATGTCCGGACATTGAGACCTCTCTTTCTCAGGCCCACTTGGGGGCCGAGACAGGGAATGCAAGAAGCGAGGGGCTGGCTCTGGCCGGGCGCGGGCGCCGCAGCCTCAGGCGCTGGCCTTCTGCTCGCGGTAGACCAAGAGCGGCTTGGCGCCGTCTTCGATGATGTGCTCGTCGACCACCACCTTGGCCACGCCGTCGAGCGTGGGCAACTCGAACATGGTGTCGATCAGCGAATGCTCCAGGATCGAGCGCAGGCCGCGTGCGCCGGTCTTGCGCGCCAACGCCTTGCGCGCGATGGCCGTGAGTGCCGACGGGCGGATCTCGAGTTCGACCCCGTCCATGGCAAACAGCTTCTGGTATTGCTTGACCAGCGCGTTGCGCGGCTCGGTCAGGATCTGCACCATGGCCTCGATGGTGAGTTCGCCCAGCGTGGCCACCACCGGCAGGCGGCCCACCAGCTCAGGGATCAGGCCGAACTTGATCAGGTCTTCGGGCTCGGCCTCGCGGAAGATGTCGGCGGCGCGCTTCTCGGTCTTGCTGTGCACGCTGGCGGCAAAACCGATGCCCGACTTCTCGGTGCGGTTCTGGATGACCTTTTCCAGCCCGTCGAAGGCGCCGCCGCAGATGAACAGGATGTTGGTCGTGTCGATCTGCAGGAAATCCTGGTTCGGATGCTTGCGCCCGCCCTGCGGCGGCACGCTGGCCATGGTGCCCTCGACCAGCTTGAGCAACGCCTGCTGCACGCCCTCGCCCGAGACATCGCGCGTGATGCTGGGGTTGTCGGCCTTGCGGCTGATCTTGTCGATCTCGTCGATGTAGACGATGCCGCGCTGGGCACGCTCGACGTCGTAATTGCAGTTCTGCAGCAGCTTCTGGATGATGTTCTCGACATCCTCACCCACGTAGCCGGCTTCGGTCAGCGTGGTGGCGTCTGCGATCACGAAGGGCACGTTCAGCAGCCGTGCCAGCGTCTGCGCCAGCAGCGTCTTGCCGCTGCCGGTGGGGCCGATGAGCAGGATGTTGCTCTTGCTGAGCTCGACCTCGTCCTTGGACGCGTTGGCGCCCATGTGCTTGAGGCGCTTGTAGTGGTTGTAGACCGCCACCGCCAGCGTGCGCTTGGCGACCTCTTGCCCGATGACGTACTGGTCCAGGCTGGACTTGATCTCACCGGGAACCGGCAGGTCGGAACGGTTGGCCTTGGCCGCCGGGCCCTCGGCCGGCACCTCGTCGCGGATGATGTCGTTGCACAGCTCGATGCATTCGTCGCAGATGAACACCGACGGCCCGGCGATGAGCTTCTTCACCTCGTGCTGGCTCTTGCCGCAGAAGGAGCAGTAAAGGACTTTTTCGCCGGAGGCGCCCTTCTTGTCGGCCATGAATACGGTGCTCGAGTGCGCGTGCGCGGTTGAGGGCAGGATGCGCTGGCATCATAGTCCAAGTGCCAGGATCGCCGCCGGAGGGAAAAAGGGCCCGAAACCGGGCCCGAATCTGGGCCCGGACACAGGGCTGCGGCGGGTGCCGCCAGCCGCCGCCGCCGTCAGCCGCGCTTGTCGAGCACGTGGTCGATCAGGCCGTAGTCCTTGGCCTCGACCGGCGACATCCACCTGTCGCGCTCCATGTCGGCGGCGATGCGCTCCAGCGTCTGGCCGGTGCGGTCGGCGTAGATGCGGTTGAGCTGCTCGCGCGTCTTGATGATCTCGCGCGCCTGGATCTCGATGTCGGTGGCCTGACCCTGGGCACCGCCGCTGGGCTGGTGGATCATCACGCGGGAGTTCGGCAGCGCCGAGCGCTTGCCTTTGGCGCCGGCCATCAGCAGAAAGCTGCCCATGCTGGCGGCCATGCCCATGCACAGGGTGCTCACGTCGGGCTTGATGAAGTTCATCGTGTCGAAGATCGACAGCCCGGCGCTCACGCTGCCGCCCGGGCTGTTGATGTACAGGAAGATGTCCTTGTCGGGGTTCTCGCTCTCCAGGAACAACATCTGCGCCACCACCAGGTTGGCGGTGCCGTCGTTCACCGGGCCGACCAGGAAGACGATGCGCTCGCGCAGCAGCCGGCTGTAGATGTCGTAGGCACGCTCGCCTCGCCCCGATTGCTCGATGACGATGGGGACCATGCCCAGGCCAGTTGTTTCCGTGTAGCTCATCGTGTATTCATCCAAGGTTCGTGCGTGGATCCGGCTCTGCCGGTCCGCTGCACGCGCCCCACGGGACCGAAGGGACCCTTCGGGTTCCAGGGGCAGCGACCGGAGGGAGCGTGGGGGTCAAGCGTTCGTCATCAAGTCATCGAACGGTAGCACCTTGTCCACCACCTTCGCTTGCCCCAGGACGAATTCGGTGACGTTGCTCTCGATCACCACGGCCTCGACCTCGGCCATGCGCTGGCGGTCGCCCAGGTACCAGCGCATCACTTCCGACGGCTTCTCGTAGCTCTGGCTGAGGTCTTCGATGTGCTTCTGCAACTGCTCGGGCTTGGCCTGCAGCTTGTGCTGGCGCACCAGTTCGGCCACCACCAGACCCAGGCGCACGCGGCGCTCGGCCTGGGGGGCAAAGATCTCGGCCGGGATCGGCGCAGTCTCGGCGTCCTTGACGCCGCGCTGCTTGAGGTCGGCGCGGGCGCCTTCGATCAGGCGCTCGGTCTCGCTGGTCACCAGGGCCTTGGGCAGGTCGAGCTCGGCGGTGCGCGCCAGCGCGTCCATCACCGCCGCCTTGTTGCGCGCCAGCACGCGAAAGCGCACCTCGCGCTCGAGGTTCTTGCGCACGTCGGCACGCAGGCCCTCGACCGTGGCGTCGGGGATACCCAGCGACTTGGCAAAGCCTTCGTCGACCGCGGGCAGGTTCTGCACCTCGATCTTCTTCACCGTGACCAGGAAGTCGGCTTCCTTGCCGGCAACCTCCTGCCCCTGGTAATCGGCCGGAAACTGCAGCGGGAAGGTCTTGCTCTCGCCCACCTTCATGCCGCGCACCGATTGGTCGAACTGCGCCAGCATCTGGCCTTCGCCGATGACGAACTGGAAGGCCTCGGCCTTGCCGCCCTGGAAGGGCTCGCCGTCGATCTTGCCTTCGAAGTCGATGGTCACGCGGTCGGTTTCCTGGGCGCCCTGGTCGGCGGCGCGCAGGCCGAAGCTGCGGCGCTGCTTGCGCAGGATCTCGATGGTGCGGTCGATCGCGGCGTCGGTCACCTCGGTGCTGACGCGCTCGATCTCGGCTGCGGCCAGATCGCCCAGCTTGACCTCGGGATAGACCTCGAAGGTGGCGTCGAAGGCCAGCTGGCCCTCGGGCGCGGCGTCCTTCTGGGTGATCTTGGGGGCACCGGCGACACGCAGCTTGGCTTCGTTCGTGGCCTCATTGAAGGCCTGGCCGACGCGGTCGTTCACGACCTCGTACTGCACCGAGTAGCCGTAGCGCTGCGACACCACCGACAACGGCACCTTGCCGGGGCGGAAGCCGTCGGCCTTGACGGTGCGCGCCATGCGCTTGAGGCGGGTCTCGACTTCGCCTTGGATGGCCTCGGCCGCCAGCGTCAGCGTGATGCGGCGTTCGAGCTTGTCGAGGGTTTCAACTTGGACGGCCATGAGTGTCTCTTGTGAGCGAAAGATGCAGGGCTGGTGCGCGGGATCGGACTCGAACCGATACGCCCGTGAAGGCGTCAGGACCTAAACCTGGTGCGTCTACCAATTTCGCCACCCGCGCAGGTGGGTGCCGGCTAGGGCGAACCGCGAATTTTAACCCGGCGCCGGCCCCTGGCCCGGCAGCGGCCCGCGCCGCACCCGGAACCATGCCGCGTACATGGCCGGCAGTGCCAGCAGCGTGAGCGCCGTGGCCACCACCAGGCCGCCCATGATGGCCACGGCCATCGGCCCCCAGAACACGCTGCGGGACAGCGGGATCATGGCCAGCACCGCCGCCGCGGCCGTCAGCACGATGGGGCGGAAGCGCCGCACCGCCGCCTCGACGATGGCGTCCCAGGTGGGCACGCCGCGCGCGCGGTCTTGTTCGATCTGGTCGATCAGGATCACCGAGTTACGCATGATCATGCCCATCAGCGCGATCACCCCCAGCAGCGCGACGAAGCCGAAGGGCCGGTCCAGCAGCAGCAGCGCCCCGGCCACGCCGGCAATGCCCAGCGGCCCGGTCAGGAACACCAGCATGGCGCGGCTGAAGCTCTGCAGTTGCAGCATCAGCAGCGTGAAGATGATGAACAGCATCACCGGCACGCCGGCGGCGATGGAGCCCTGGCCCTTGCTGCTCTGCTCCACCGCGCCGGCCACCTCGATGCGGTAGCCCGGTGGCATGCGCGCCTTCAGCTGCTGCAGCTGCGGCCAGAGCTGCGCCGTGACGGTAGGGCCCTGCACGCCCTCGACCACGTCGCCCTGCACCGTGGCGGCGTAGTCGCGGCCCTCGCGCCACAACACGCCGGGCTCGAAGTCGAAGCCGATCCTGGCAATCTGCGTCAGCGGCACCGAACGGCCGCTGGCCGTGGGGATGTAGGCGTTGCCCAGGTCGGTGATCAGGCGGCGCTCGTCCTCGGGCTGGCGCAGCACGATGTCGATGAGCTTGTCGCCCTCGCGGTACTGGCCGATGTTGACGCCGGACAGGATGGTGCGCGAGGCCTGCGCCACCGCCTGGCTGCTGATGCCCAGCGCGCGCGCCTTGGCCTGGTCGATCTCCAGGCGCAGCACCTTGATGGCCTCGTTCCAGTTGTCGTTGACGCCGCGCATGCTGGGGTTGGCGCGCAGCACGGCCTTGGCCTCGTCGGCCCACAGCCGCACCTGGTCGGCGTCGGCTCCGACCACGCGGAACTGCACCGGGTACGGCACTGGCGGCCCGTTGGGCAGCAGCTTGACGCGGCCGCGCACCTCGGGGAACTCGGTGGCCATCAGCTGCGGCAGGCGCACGCGCAGCGCCTCGCGCTCCTTCAGGTCGCGTGGCAGCACGATGGCCTGGCTGACGTTGCTCTGCGGGAACACCTGGTCCAGCGGCAGATAGAAGCGCGGCACCCCGCTGCCGATCCAGGTGGTGACACTGGCCACGCCCGGCTCGCGCGCCATGCGCGCCTCGAAGCGGCGCGCCACGTCTTCGCTTTGCTGGATGGTCGAGCCCTCGGGCAGCCACAGGTCGACCAGTATCTCGGGCCGGCTGGAATCGGGGAAGAACTGCTGCTGCACCCGCCCCATGCCGGCAATGCCCAGCGCAAAGCTGGCCAGCGTCAGGCCGATCGTGATCCAGCGGTGCTGCACGCACCAGTTCACCGCGGCGCGAAAGCGCGTGTAGAACGGCGTGTCGAACAACTCATGCGGGCCGTCCGTGGGATGTCCATCCGCGTCGACGCCCGACTTGCTGCGCGTGCGCAGCAGCCAGGCGCCCAGATAGGGCACGAAGTACACCGACACCAGCCAGCTGATCACCAGCGAAGCCGCCGTCACCGCGAAGATGGCGAATGTGTACTCGCCGGTCACGCTCTTGGCCAGGCCTATGGGCAGAAAGCCCGCGGCGGTGATCAGCGTGCCAGTGAGCATGGGCATGGCCGTCACCTCGTAGGCAAAGGTGGCGGCGCGCATCTTGTCGTAGCCCTCTTCGAGCTTGCGCACCATCATCTCGACCGCAATGATGGCGTCGTCCACCAGCAGGCCCAGCGCGATGATCAGGCTGCCCAGGCTGATCTTGTGCAGGCCCACGCCCCAGTAGTACATGGTCACGAAGGTGATGGCCAGCACCAGCGGGATGGTTATGCCCACCACGAGGCCCGGCCACACGTCGATGCTGAACTTGAGAAATCCGGGCCGGGTGTGCAAGCCCAGGCTGATGAAGCTCACCGCCAGCACGATGAGCACGGCCTCGAGCAGCACCTTGACGAATTCGCCTACCGAGCGGCTGACCGCCGCCGGCTGGTCCTGCACCTGCACGATGTCCACGCCCAGCGGCAGCTCGGCCTCGGCCTGCGCCGTGGCCGCGCGCAGCGCCTGGCCCAGCGCGATGATGTCGCCGCCCTTGGCCATGGCCACGCCCAGGGCGATGACCTCCTGCCCCTGGTGGCGCACTTTCACCGTCGGCGGGTCGCTGTAGTCGCGCCGCACCTCGGCGATGTCGCCCAGGCGCAGGGTGGTGGCCGCGCCCGTGGCCGGGTTGACGCCGCGTATGGGCAGCCGCCGCAGCTCGTCCACGCTGTTGAACTGGCCGCCCACGCGCACCTGCAGGTTCTCGCTGCCGGCGTTCAGCAGGCCGGCACCCTCCACCGCGTTCTGCGCGCCCATCTGGGCGATGACCTGGTTCATGTCCAGGCCCATCTGCGCCAGGCGCTTCTGCGAGATCTCGATGAAGATCTTCTCGGGCTGGGCGCCGAAGATCTCGACCTTGGCCACGTCGGGCACGCGCAGCAGTTGCTGGCGCAGGCGGTCGGCCAGCACGCGCAGCTCTTCGCGGCTGAAGCCGTCGGCGCTGAGCGCGTAGATGCTGCCGTAGACGTCGCCGAAATCGTCGTTGAACACCGGGCCGATGACCCCGGCCGGCAGCGTGCTGCGCATGTCGCCGATGCGCTTGCGCACCTGATACCAGCTGTTGGGCACGTCCTTGGGCGGGGCCGAATCCTTGAGCTCCAGGATGGTGAGCGATTCGCCCGGCTTGGTGTACGAGCGGATCTTGTCGGCGTGCGGCACTTCCTGCAGCGCGCGCTCGATCTTGTCGGTGACCTGCTCGGCCATCTGGCGCGCGCTGGCGCCAGGCCAGAAGGCCTGCACCACCATCGCCCGGAAGGTGAAGGGCGGGTCCTCGTCCTGGCCCAGCTGGAAATAGGCGGCCACGCCCAGCACCAGCAGCACCACCAGCAGGTAGCGCGTCAACGCCGGGTGCTCCAGCGCCCAGCGCGAGATGTTGAAGCCGCGCGCGGCGGGGGTGGTGGCAAGCGGACTCATGCGCGGGTCCGGCGCTTCAGCGGCTGGCCGCAGGGTTTGGAACGTGACTGGGCGCGGGCGCAGGATTGCTCGCTGCGGCGGCCACCGGCGCCTCGTACAGCCGCACCTTCTGCCCGGGCGTGAGCACGTGCACGCCGGCAGTCACCACCATCTGCCCGGCGCTCAGGCCCGCGCCCACGACCACGCTGTTGCCGTCGGCGCCGGCCACGGCCACCGGCTGCACGCGCACCGTCATGCTGTCGCGGTCCAGCAGCCAGACGGCTGGCTTGCCCTGCTGCTGCATCACCGCAGACAGTGGCAGGCGCGTGACGCCCTCGCGCCGCGGCTGGTCGATGAGCACCGTCACCGTGCGGCCCAGGGCCAGCGCGGCCGCGCCGATGTCGGCCTTGACCTGGAAGGTGCGCGTCACCGGATCGGCCGCTGCCGCCACCTCGCGCAGTGTGGCGTCGATGCCTTCGCCGCCGCCCCAGGGCTGCACGCGCAGTGCGCCGCGCCGGCCCAGCAGCGCGCGCACCGCGTCGACACGGTCTTCGGGCACGGCGAATACCGCGTCGCGCGGGCCGTCGTGCGCCAGGCGCAGCACCGGCGTGCCCGCGGCCAGCACGGCGCCGGGTTCGGCCTCTACCGCGGTGACCACGCCCGCGGCCGTGGCCGTGAGCACGGCATAGCCGGCCTGGTTGCCCTGCACCCCGGCCTGGGCCTGGGCCTGATCCAGCTGGGCCCGCTGCGCCTGCAGCGTGGCCTCGCGCCGCTCGAATTCGGCCGCGCTGATGAAACCCTGATCGCGCAAGTCCTTGAAGCGCTTGAAGTCGGCCACGGCCAGGTCATAGGCCGACTGCGCCGCACGCACGCCGGCCTGCGCCGCCTGCTGGCCCAGGCGCAGATCGCTGGGGTCCAGCTGAGCCAGCACCTGGCCGGCGCGCACGCGTTGGCCCACCTCGGCGGTGCGGCTGCTCATCTTGCCGGCCACGCGGAAACCCAGGCGCGACTCGGTGCGGGCGCGCACCTCGGCGGCAAACTCGTGTGTGCTGCCGGCGCTGTCGCTGCCCACGGTGAGCGTGCGCACCGAGCGCACCGGCTCGCTGGGAGCCGGCGG
>JALHPY010000120.1 GCA_022842305.1 Rubrivivax sp. | reverse complement strand
TGCGCCGCTCCTGGCCCAGCTTGAAGGGCGAGAAATCGTCGCCGCCGTCGGCCATGTACTGGTTGACGGTCACGCGGTAGGCGGCTTGCGGGTCCAGCGGCCGGCCGTCCACGCGCACGCTGCCGGGCACGATGCGCCGGCCCGGTGGCTGCGACGCGCTCCATCGGTAGCTCAAGCCCCGGCTCACGTGCAGGATGCGTTCGCGGCCCGTGGCCGACCATTGCCGTTCCAGCACCTGCAGCAGCTGCGCGCCGCTGAGCGTGAGCGTCACCAGGCTGTTGCCGAAGGGCTGCGTGGCAAACAGGTCTTCATAGCGCAGCACCCCGTCGGCCGGCCGCGCCAGGCTGCTGCGGATGCCGCCGGGGTTCATCAGCGCCAGCTGCGCACCGGCGTCGCGCGTGGCTTCCAGCTGCGCATCGGCGATGACCTGGCCCAGCGGGCTTTCGCCCGCCGCGTTGGGCGCGCGCGGCAGCGGCGCGGCGATGCGCCCCACGACGCGCCGCGCCAGCGGCTGCACGATGCGCTCCCAGGCCTCGATCAGCCGCGTCTGCGTGGCGTCCTTGGCGAAGTGCGTGTGCACGATGTGGTTCTGGGCCTGGGCCGAGCGCACGTCGCGCGTGCGCGGGTCCAGCTGCAGGTCGATCTGCGTCACCAGCGTGCCGTACTTGTCGCCGCTGGTGACCAGGCGGCCGTCGATCTGGCAGATGTAGGCGCGGTGGGTGTGGCCGCTGACCACCAGGTCCACCGCCTTGTCCAGCCGGCGCACGATGTCGACGATGGGGCCGCTGATGCCCGGGCATTCGTTGTAGTCGCCCGCGGGTACGCCGCCTTCGTGGATGAGCACGACGATGGCTTCTATGCCCTGGCGGCGCAGTTCGGGCACCAGGCGGTTGACGGTCTCGGCCTCGTCCTGGAAGCGCAGGCCCTTCACGCCCGCGGGCATCACGATGTGGGGCGTGGCCTGCAGCGTCAGGCCGATGAAGGCCACCGGGATGCCGGCAAAGCGCTTCACGTGGTACGCCGGCAGCAGGGTCTGGCCGGTGGCCTGGTCGACGGTGCTGGCCGCCAGGTACTGGAAGCGGGCGCCGGTGAAGGGCTGCGCGCCCTGGCAGCCGTCCTGCGGATGGCAGCCGCCGCGCTGCAGGCGCAGCAGCTCGGCCGCGCCCTTGTCGAACTCGTGGTTGCCCACGGCGCTGACTTCCAGGCCCATGGCACCCAGCGACTCGATCGTGGGCTCGTCGTGCAGCAGCGCGCTGAGCAGCGGCGTGGCGCCCACCAGGTCGCCCGCGGCCACGAAGATGTGGTGCGTCTGGCCGGCGCGCAGCCGGTTCAGCAGCGTGGCCAGGTGCTCGGCGCCGCCGGCCGGCACCTCCATGCGCTGGCCCGGCCGCGCCGGGTCGGCGATGCGGATGCCGCCCAGCGGCGGGCGCAGGTTGCCGTGAAAGTCGTTGATGGCCAGCACGCGCACGGGGACGGCTTGGGGGGCGGCGTCGGCCGCCGGCACGGTGGCGCAGCCGGCCAGTTGGGCAGCGGCGGCCAACAGAAGGGCAAGGGCTTTGCGCATGTCGTCAGTAGGTGGCGCCTGCGCTCGGCCGCTGGCGGCCGGCGAGCAGGGCTTCGATGTCGTCGAGCAGGCCGCTGGCGCCGATGCGAAAGCGTGCCGGCGTCAGCGCCGCATCGCCCAGCACTTCGGCCGTCAGCCCCAGATACAGCGCGGCGTCGGCCACGCAGCGGATGCCGCCGGCCGGCTTGAAGCCAACGCGCGTGCGCGCCGCCGGGTCGCTGGCGATGGCCTGCAGCAGCAGGCGCGCCGCGACCGGCGTGGCGCCGACGGGGCGCTTGCCGGTGCTGGTCTTCAAGAAGTCGGCGCCCGCGTCCAGGGCGATGCGGCAGGCGCGCGCGATCAGCGGCTCGTCGCGCAGTTCGCCGGTTTCCAGGATCACCTTGAGCGTGAGCCCGGCGCTGGCACGGCGCACCGCCGCCAGCAGGGCCGGCGCGCTGGGCATGTCGCGCCAGGGCAGCACCACGTCGACCTCTTGCGCACCGGCCGCGACGATCTGCGCCGTGTCGCGCAGCGCGCGTTCGATGTCACTACTTCCATCCGGAAAGTTGGCCACCGCCGCCACGCGGATGGCCGGCGGCAGCAGCGCACGCGCCCGCGCCGCCAGCCGCGGCCAGACGCAGACTGCGGCCACGGGGCCGAAGGGACTTTGAGCGCGGGCGCAGAGGCGCTCGATCTCGGCTTCGCCGCCGGCCAGGTCGTGGCCGTCGGCCAGGCTGGTGAGGTCCAGACAGGCCAGTGCCCCGTATGCGGCGACTTCGGGGGTCATGTTCGGCATGAAGTCAGACCTGCAGCGCCGGCAGCACCGCCGCCAGCAGCGCCACCGCGCCGGCACCCGCGGCCTGCCCCGTGGCCAATGTGTGGGCGTGGCTCAGCGCTTTCGCTTCCATGCCGGCGGCCAGGTTGGTGATGAGCGACAACGCCAGCACGCGCAGGCCGGCGTGGCGCGCCAGGATGGTCTCGGGCACGGTACTCATGCCCACGGCCTGCGCGCCCAGCGCCCGCAGCATGCGGATCTCGGCCGGCGTCTCGAACTGCGGGCCCAGCACCCAGGCGTATACGCCTTCGTGCAGCGCCTGCCCGGCGCGCTGCGCGGCTTGCTGCGCCTGCGCGCACAGCAAGGGGTCGTAGGCCGCACTCATGTCGACGAAGCGGGCGTCGCCGCTGGCGCCCACCAGCGGCGAGCGCTGCGGGATGTTGAGGTGGTCGCGGATCAGCATCAGCGCGCCCGGCGGCATGGCGGCGTCCAGGCTGCCCGCGGCATTGGTCTGCACCAAGGTGCGCACACCCAGCGCGGCCAGCGTGCGGATGGCGCCGGCCATGCCGTCGGCGCGATCGGTCTCGTAGGCGTGCTGGCGGCCGGCCAGCACCAGCAGTTCGGTGCTGGCGATGCGCCCGGCGCGCAACAGCCCGGCGTGCCCGCCCACGCCCGCGCCGGGGAAGGCCGGCAGGCGGGCATAGGGCAGTTCCACCGCGGCCTGCAACTGGTCGGCAAACCCGCCCCAGCCGCTGCCCAGCAGCACGGCGATGCGCGGCCGGCGCAGGCCCAGCATCTGCTGGATCAGCGCGGCACTGGCGGCGACGGCGTCGCTCATGCCGGCCCCCGCAGGTGTTGCGGGCCGAAGCTGTGCGGCAGCAGTTCGCCTAGCGTGTGTTCGGCGCGCAGGGCTTGTTCGTCGGCGATCCACACCGGGCAGTCGTCGGCGGCAAATTCGCGCAGCTTCTGGCGGCAGCCGCCGCAGGGCGTGACCGGTACTTCGGACACGGCACACACGGCCATGGCCAGCACGCGGCGCCCCCCGGCGGCCACCATCGCGGCCAGGGCCGAGGTCTCGGCGCACCAGCCTTGCGGGTAGGCGGCGTTCTCGACGTTGCAGCCGGCGTGTATGCGGCCCTGCTCGTCGCGCACCGCAGCGCCTACGGCAAAGCGCGAATAGGGCGCATAGGCGTGGGTGCGCACCGCACGCGCGGCCGCAATCAGCTCATCGCGGACCGACATGGGGTCTCCCCAGCGCGGCCGGCGCCACGGCACGGCCCACGAAGCCGGCCAGCAGCAGCACCGTCAACAGGTAGGGCAGGGCCTGCAGCGCCTGCACCGGCAGCTGGCCGCCACCCAGCACCGCGGGCAGGGCCACGCCCTGCAGGCGCAGCGCCACTGCGTCCATCAGGCCGAACAGCAGGCAGGCGAGCAGCGCACCCACCGGGTGCCACTTGCCGAAGATCAGCGCGGCCAGCGCCATGTAGCCGCGGCCGGCCGTCATGTGCGGGCTGAAGCCGGGGCTTTGCGCCAGCACCAGGTAGGCGCCGGCCAGCGCGCTGAGCACGCCCCCCAACGCCAGCGCCTGGTAGCGCAGCACCACGACGGAAACCCCGGCGGCATCGACCATGGCCGGATTCTCGCCCGCCGCGCGCAGGCGCAGGCCCCAGCGCGTGCGGTACAGCAGCCACCAGACAGCGGGCACCAGGGCCAGCGCGGCGTAGACCAGCGCATCGTGCCCGCTCAACGCCAGGGCCAGCGGGGGGCCCACGATCGGGACGTGCGCCAGCAGATCGCCCACGCCCACCAGCCAGGGCGAAAGCCGCAGCGCCGCGGGCAGCGGCGGGGTCTGCCCGCCCAGGCCGAACCAGGCGCCGGCCAGCACCACGGTCAGGCCGGCGGCTGTCATGGTCAGCGCAATGCCCAGCACCACCTGGTCGCCCGCATGGCTGACGCAGGCCCAGGCGTGCAGCAGGGCCAGGGCCAGGCCCACTGCCAGCGCGGCGGCCAGCGCCAGCGCCATTGAACCGCTGGCCACGCCGACCGCGGCCGTGGCAAAGGCGGTGAGCAGCATCTTGCCTTCCAGGCCCAGGTCGATGACACCGGCGCGCTCGCACAGCACGCCGGCCAGCGCGCACAGGATCAGCGGCACCGCCAGGCGCAGCGTGCTGGCCAGCAGCGCACCCAGCTGCAGCTCATCCATCGCGGCCCCCTCTGCCGCTGCCGCGCCAGACCCGCGCCAGCCAGGGCGCGGCCACCGGGCCCAGCACGCCGGCAAACAGCACGATCAGCCCCTGCAGCAGCAGCACCATGTCGCGGCTGAAGCCGGGCAACTCGAAGCTCAGCTCGGCGCCACCCTGGGACAGCGCGCCGAACAGCAGCGCGGCCAGCACGATGCCCGCCGGGTGCCGGCGCCCGATCAGGCACACGGCGATGCCGGCAAAGCCGGCGCCGGCCACGAAGTCGGGCAGCAGGCGGCCGTGCGCGCCAGCCACCTCGTTCACGCCCGCCAGACCGGCCAGCGCGCCTGAGGCAGCCATGGCCCACAGCACCACGTGGCGCGGGCGCAGGCCGGCGTACAGCGCGGCTTCCGGCGCATGGCCCACGGCGCGCAGCGCATGCCCGGCGCGCGTGCGCCACAGCAGCACCCACACGCCCAGGGCCGCGGCCAGGGCGATGAACAGCGTCATGTTCAGCGGGGTGCGCGGCCAGGCGATGCCGATCGCGCCCAGCAATTCGTGCACGCCCGGCATCAGCGCGCTGGCGGCAAAGGCGCGGCTTTCGGGCGACATGCTGCCCGCAGCGCGCAGCGGATGCGCCAGCAGGTACGACAGCAGCGCCGCGGCCAGGAAGTTGAACATGATGGTGGTGACGACCATGTGGCTGCCGCGCCAGGCCTGCAGCGCGCCCGGCACGCCGCCCCACAGCGCGCCGGCCAGCGCCGCGCCGGCCACCATCAAGGGCAGCAGCGCCCAGGCCGGCAGGGCATCACCGGTGGCCAGAGCCACCAGGCCGGCGCCCAGACCGCCCATCAACGCCTGGCCTTCGCCGCCGATGTTGAACTGCCCGGCGTGCAGCGCCAGCGCCACCGCCAGCCCGGTGCAGACGAAGGTGGTGGCGTAGTACAGCGTGTAGCCCAAGCCCGCAGCCGAACCGAAGGCGCCCTGCAGCAGCAGCGCCAGCACCTGCCCCGGCGCGAAGCCCACCCCCGCCACCACCACGCCCGCCAGGCCCAGGGCCAACGCCAGGTTGAGCAGCGGCAGCAGGCCCAGGTCCAGCCAGCGCGGCAGTTCGTCGTTCGGGCTCACGCCGCGGCCCCGGCCGTCAGGCCGCCCGTCAGTTCACCAGTCTGTTCACCCGTCAGTCCACCCATCAGCCGGCCCAAAGCAGCCTGCGTGCACTGCCCGGCCGGCAACTCACCGACGATGCGCCCGCCCTGCATCACCAGCACGCGGTCGCTCAGGGCCATGATCTCGTCCAGGTCGGACGACACCAGCAGCAGCGCGCTGCCGGCGTCGCGCAGCGCGCGCAGGCGGGCGTGGATGTGCTGCACGGCACCGATGTCCACGCCGCGCGTGGGCTGGCCGGCCAGCAGCACGGCGGGCCGGGCTGCGGCTTCGCGCGCCAGCACCAGCTTCTGCTGGTTGCCGCCGCTGAAACCGCTGCAGCGCTGGCGCGGGTCGGGCGGGCGCAGGTCCCAGTCCTGCATCAGCGCGGCGCATTCGGCCTGCATCGCGGCGCGGCGCAGCCAGCCGGCGCGGGCGTAGCGCGGGCGGCCCAGGTAGCCCAGCACGGCCGATTCCCAGGCCTCGAAGGGCAGGACAAGGCCGCGGCGCTGGCGGTCCTCGGGCACGTGCGCCAGGCCCAGCGCGCGGGCGCGGCGCGGGTCCAGCCAGGCCGCGGGCGTGAAGGTCTGGTCGGCCAGTTGCAGCTGTCCTGCGTCAGGCGCCTGCAGGCCGGCCAGCAGGTCCAGCAGCTCGCTCTGCCCGTTGCCGGCCACACCCGCGATGCCGACGATCTGGCCGGCGCGCAGCTCCAGGTCCACGCCCTGCAGCCGCACCCTGCCCTGCGCATCGCGCCAGGTCAGGCTTCGGGCCTGCAGCAGCACGGGCCCGGCAGTGGCAGCGCTTGCGCTGGGCGCGACACGCTCGACACGGCGGCCCACCATGGCTTCGGCCAGCGCATCCACGCCGGTGCCGGCCACGGCGCAGTCCAGCACCACCTGCCCGGCGCGCAGCACGGTCACGCGGTCGGCCAGGTCCATCACTTCCTGCAGCTTGTGCGTGACGATCAGCAGCGTGCAGCCCTGGTCGCGCAGCCGGCGCAGCGTGGCGAAGAGCTGCGCGGTCTCGGCCGGGCTCAGCACGGCCGTGGGCTCGTCCAGGATCAGGATGCGCGCACCGCGCAGCAGCGCCTTCAGGATCTCCAACCGCTGGCGCGCGCCCAGCGGCAGCGCGGCCACAGTCGCATCCAGGTCCACGGCCAGGCCGCTGTCCTGCATCAGCGCCTGCAGCCTTGCGCGCAGCGCGGCACGCGCCGGCAGCAGGCGCCAGTGGGGTTCGGCGCCGAGCAGCGCGTTGTCCAGTGCCGACAGCGTCTCCACCAGCATGAAGTGCTGCTGCACCATGGCGATGCCCAGCGCGATGGCGTCGCGCGCGCCGCGCAGCCGCACCGGCCGGCCGTGGATGCGGATCTCGCCCGCGTCGGGTTGCAGCAGGCCGTACAGCAGCGACATCAGCGTGCTCTTGCCGGCGCCGTTTTCGCCCACGATGGCGTGTACCGTGCCGGCCGCGACTTGCAGGTCGACGCCGCGGTTGGCCTGCACGGCGCCGAAGCGCTTGTGGATGCCGCGCATCAACACGGCAGGGGGCGCAGGCGCGGCGGCCACGGCTAGCGGCAGCTGTTGCTCGCCATGTAGTCGATGACCTGGATGCGGCCGGCCACGATGTCGGCGCGCGCCGCCTCCAGGCGCTGGCGCATCGCGGGCGTCACCAGGCGCGCGTTGTGCTCGTCCAGCGCGACGTCGACGCCGCCTTCCTTCAGGCCCAGCACGGACACCCCCGGCGTCACGCCCTTGAAGGCCTGGTACACGGCCACGTCCACGCGTTTGACCATGCTGGTGAGCATGGTGCCGGGCTGCAGGTGGTTCTGGTTGCTGTCCACGCCGATGGCCAGCCGGCCGGCGTCGCGCGCCGCCTGGTACACGCCGGTGCCGGTGCCGCCCGCGGCGGCAAAGATCACGTCCACGCCCGCGGCGAACTGCGCCTTGGCCAGTTCAGCGCCGCGCGCTGGGTCGGCCCAGGCCGCGGGGGTGGCGCCGGTCATGTTGGCGCGCGTCTGCACCTGCGGGTTGGCGTGGCGCGCGCCCTGCTCGTAGCCGCACTGGAAGCGCCGGATCAGCGGGATGTCCATGCCGCCCACGAAGCCGACTTTGCCGCTCTTGCTGGCCATGCCCGCCAGCAGGCCGGCCAGGAAGCTGCCTTCGTGTTCCTTGAAGCTGATGCTGCGCACGTTGGGCAGCGCCAGCACGGCGTCGATCAGCACGAAGCGGCGCTGCGGAAACTCGCGCGCCACCTTCTCCAGGCTGGCGGACATGCTGAAGCCGATGGCCACCACCGGGTCGGCGCCGCGCTCGGCCATGCGGCGCAGCGCCTGCTCGCGCTGCGCCGCGTTGGCGATCTCGAACTCGAGGTAGGGCTTGCCGGTCTCGCGCTTCCAGCGCTCGGCGCCGTCCCAGCCGGCCTGGTTGAAGGACTTGTCGTTCTTGCCGCCCATGTCGTAGATCACCGCCGGCTGGGCGCGCACGACGGCGGCGGCCAGGGCCAGGCAGGCGCAGAGCAGGGCTGGGAACTTCATGGGGCGGCGGTGTGCAGGGTGGGTGGGCGGCAGGATAGCGCGGGCCGTCCAGGCCGCCCGAACCGCACTACGCCGCCCGCAGGCAATCGACGATCTTCATCCGCGCCGCGCGCCAGGCGGGGATGAAGCCGCCGACCACGCCCATCAGCAGAGCGAACAGCAGCGCCTGCAGCGCGATGGTGGGCGTCAGCACGAAGCGAAAGGCCAGCTCCGCAAAGGTCGAGAAGTTGGTGGTCGAGACATCCACCACCTGCATCAGGCTGGCCGCGCCCAGGCCCAGCAGGCCGCCCATCAGCGCCAGCAGCAACGCCTCGCCCAGAAAGGCCGACAGCACCGCGCCGCGCCGAAAGCCCAGGGCGCGCAGCGTGCCGATCTCGCCGGTGCGCGCGGCCACGGCGCCGAACATGGTGATCATGGCGCCCACCACCGCACCGATGGAGAAGATCACCGCCAGCGTGGTGCCCAGGATGCGGATGAAGCTGGCCAGCGCCTCGCTCTGCTCGGCGTAGAACTGCTCTTCGCGCTTGGCCTCCAGCGTCAGGCGCGGGTCGGTGTCCACCAGCGCGCGCAAGCCTTCGAACTGCGCCGGGTCGGCCAGCTTCAGCACCACGGTGGAAAACGCCTGGCGGCGGAAGGCGGCCATCAGCTGCTCGGCATCGGCCCACAGCTCGGAATCGAAGCCGCTCTTGCCGGCGTCGAAGATGCCCACCACCGTCCAGTCGCGCCCGCCGAAGCGCAGCGTACCGCCCAGCGTGACGCCTTCGAAGCCGGCGGCGATGCTGCGCGCGGCCATGATTTCGCTGCTGCCCGGGCGGAACATGCGCCCGGCGCTGATGCGCACCTGCGGCCGCAGCGCCAGGCCAGTGGCCGAGGTGCCGCGCAGCGTCACGTTGCCCGGCTTGCCGTTGCTGCGCTTGGGCAGGTTGTTCAGCACCACCGGCTCCTTGCTCACCAGCGCGCGGCCGGTGGCGTCGGTGGCGATGCCGGGCAGCGTCTCGATCACCGCCGCCTGCGCGCGCGTGATGGCGCTGTTGATCTCGGCCCCCGCGCCCTTGCGCAGCACGATGGCGTTGTCGGGCTGGCCGGTGGCCACCAGCGTGGCGCGTATGCCCTCGCTCATCATCAGCACGGTGGCGAAGACATAGACCACCAATGCCATGCCGGCGGCGGTGAGCAGCGTGGTCACGCGACGCACGCGCAGGTTGCGGGCGATGTAGCTCAGGGGCAGCGTCTGCATGGGGCGGGCGCTTCAGGCCACGTGCCGCAGCCCATCGACGATGTCGATGCGGCTCATCTTCCACGCCGGCCAGGCCGCGGCCACCAGGCCCACCACCAGGGCCGCGCCCAGTTGCAGCGCCATGGTCTGCGCCGAGACGCGGAACACCGGGAACAGCGAGCCCACGGCCGAGCCGAAGGCCGCGGCCAGCGGCAGCGTCAGCGCCACCGCGGCCAGGCCGCCCAGCAGCGCGATGAACAGGCTTTCGCCGAACAGCAGCCGCACCACGAAGCCCGGCGCGAAGCCCAGCGCCTTGAGCGTGGCGTATTCGCCCAGGCGTTCGCGCGCGGTCATGGCCATGGTGTTGGCCATCACCGCCATGATGATCACGATGATGATGAAACCCACCGCGCGCAGCGCCACCAGGATGGCCTCGCTCATGGCCACGAAGCCCAGCTGGAAGGCCTTCTCGGTTTCGGTCAGGGTCTCGGCCAGCGAGTTGGCGAACTGCTGGTCGATGCGCCGCGACACCGCGGCAGCGCTGTCGGGGTCTTGTATGCCCACGACGAACACGCCCACGTAGTCGCCGCGCCTTGGTGAGCGTGCGCGCAGGCTTTCGTTGATGTAGGCCCAGTGCATGAGCATCTGGTTCTCGTCGGTGCCGGCATCGGCGCCCGTGTAGATGGCGCGCAGCGTGAAGTTCCAGGTGCCGGGGTAGATGGTGCCGCGGATGGGGATGCTGTCGCCGATCTTCCAGCCGTACTTCTGTGCCAGCTTGTTGCCCACCAGCACGCCCCGGCGGTCGCGCAGCCAGGCCAGGCGCTGCTCGTCGGGCACGCGGAACTCGGGGTAGAGCTTCAGGTAGCTGGGGCCGTCCACCGCGAACTGCGGGAAGAAGTTGCGCTCGGTGATGTAGATGCCGCCGAACCAGTTGCTCCAGCTGACGCTGGCGATGCCGTCCACCGCGCGCAGGCGCTCGGCATAGGCCAGCGGCAGCGGGATGGTCAGGCTGGTGGCGCTGCGCGTGATCAGCCGCGTGCTCGAGCTGGCGTCGACGCCCGCATACCAGGCCTCGACGATGGTGCGCAGCAGTCCGAAGGCGCTGACCGCCACCACCAGCCCCAGCAGCGTGAGCAGCGTGCGCAGGCGGTGGCGGAAGGCGTTGCGCAGCAGCAGGCGGAAGATGAACATGGGCCGCGTTCTTCTTACGCGCTCACAAGGTGTGAAGGAACCGTCGCGAGCGGCCCGAGGTCAGCCCGAGCACCGCAGCCGTACACCCGTACGGCGAGGAGCGCAGGGCTGAGATCGGGTCGCGCAGCAGGTTCAATCACGCCTTGTCAGGCCAGCGTGGCGTCTTCGACCAGCACGCCTTTTTCAAGGTGCACCAGCCGGCCCGCGCGCGCCGCGGCCTTGGGGTCGTGGGTGACCATCACGATGGTCTTGCCCTGTTCGGTGACCAGCTGGTCCAGCAGGCTCAGCACCTCTTCGCCGGTGCTGCGGTCCAGGTCACCGGTGGGTTCATCGGCCACGATCAGCAGCGGGTCGCCCACCAGCGCGCGGGCGATGGCCACGCGCTGCTGCTGGCCGCCCGACAGCTCATTGGGCAGGTGGTCGGCGCGGTCGCTCAGGCCCACCAGCTCCAGCACCGCGGCCACGCGCTCCTGGCGCTGGCGCCGCGAAAGATTGGTCAGCAGCAGCGGCAGCTCGACGTTCTCGAACGCGCTGAGCACCGGGATCAGGTTGTAGAACTGAAAGATGAAGCCCACGGTGCTGGCGCGCCAGTCGGCCAGCGCGCCCTCGCCCAGGCCGGCGATGTCCACGCCGTTGATCGCGATGCTGCCGCCGCTGGGCTGGTCGATGCCGGCGATCAGGTTCAGCAGCGTGCTCTTGCCCGAGCCGCTGGGGCCCATCAGCGCGACGAATTCGCCGGCGCGCACGTCCAGGTCTATGCCCTGCAGCACGGGGATGGTCTGGCCGCCGCGCTGGTAGGCCTTGGTCAGGCCGCGGATGCGGATCAGCGGCGTCACTTGCCGGCCACCGACACGCGCGCGCCGGCAGCCAGGCCGGCGGGCGGGTCCAGCACCAGGCGCTGGCCGCTGGTCAGCGCGTTGCCGGTGATCTCGAGCGCATCGCCCAGCGAGCGCCCCGGCGTCACGGGCACGGCCTCGACCGTGTCGCCGGAGATTCGGAACACGGTCTTGATGCCGTCGCGCTCGACCACGGTGCGCGGGTTCACGGCCAGCACCGGGCGCAGGTCGGCGTCGCCCGGGCGCTGGGTCAGGAACACCACCTTGGCGCTCATCTCGGGCAGCACGCGCGGGTCGATCTTCTCGAAACGCAGCTTGGTCATCACCGTGGCCTTGGCGCGGTCCACCGTGGGCACCACGCGCACCACGCTGCCGCGAAAACGCAGCTCGGGCAGGGCATCCAGGGTGATCTCCACCGGCATGTCCAGCGCCACCTTGCCCACGTTGGCCTCGGACACATCGGCCTCGACCTCCAGCGTGGCCATGTCGGCCATGGTGACCACCGCGCCCTGCGAGCCGGCGGCGCTGGAGAAGGGCGTGATCATGTCGCCGACGTTGGCGTTCTTGACCAGCACCACGCCGTCGAAGGGCGCGCGGATCTCGGTGCTGGCCAGGTTAACGCGCTGCACCGCCAGCTGCGCTGCGGCGGCGGCGATGGCGCCCTGCGCGGCGGCGATGCCGGCCTGAGCCGACGCCACGCCCGCACGCGCGATGTCGGTTCGGCGCCGCGCCGCGTCCACCGACTGCGGCGAGAAGAAGTTCTGCGCGGCCAGCGCCTGCGCGCGCTGCTGCTCGGCCTCGGCATTGCCCAGCTCCACCTGCGCCTGGCGCAGCCCGGCCTCGGCCTGCTGCAGCGCCGCGCGGGCCTGCTGCTGGCCGGCCTGCGCGGCCTGCAGCGCGGCCTGCACGTCGGCGGCGTCCAGGCGCGCGATCAGCTCGCCGGCCTTCACCGCGCTGCCCTCGCGCACGCGCAGCTCCACCAGACGGCCGCTGGCCTTGCTGGACACCGCGGCGCGGCGCTGCGCCACCACGTAGCCCGATGCCGTGAGCTGCGCGTACTGCGCCGACGGGTAGGCGCTCATCACGCTGGCGGCCTGCACCTCCGTGCGGCGCCCGGCCAGCAGCGCGCCGGCGCCGGCGGCCAGCAGCAGCGCGCCCAGCACCCAG
>JALHPY010000119.1 GCA_022842305.1 Rubrivivax sp. | reverse complement strand
CGCCGGCAGCCGCAGGCCTATGCTGGCCTGTCCGCCGGCCGCCGCCGTGCCCCGGCCGGCGCGGCGCGGCACGATGAGCGTCAGCGGCCCGGGCCAGCAGGCGTCCATCAGCCGGCGCGCCGCGGGGCTGATGAACTCGGCAAAGGTCTCTGCCGCGGCCGCATCGGCCAGGTGCACGATCAGAGGATGGTCGGCCGGCCGGCCCTTGGCGGCGAAGATGCGCGCCACCGCGGCGTCGTCATCGGCGCGGGCGCCCAGGCCGTAGACGGTTTCGGTGGCAAAGGCCACCAGCTCGCCCCGCGCCAGCGCAGCCGCGGCCGCGCGCACGCAGGCCGCATCCTGGCCGCTGACGATGGGCATGGCTCAGAACCCCGGCAGGCCCAGGCGCGCGGCGGCCTGCAGGGCCACGGCGCGGGCGGTGCCAGCGTCGGCCGCGGTGACCGTGAGATGCCCCATCTTGCGCCCGCGCCGCGGCTCGGCCTTGCCGTACAGGTGCAGGCGCAGGCCCGGCAGCGCCAGCAGCGCGGCCCAGTCAGGCGTGCGCGGCGCGGCGTCCCCGGCGGGGTACCACAGGTCACCCAGCAGGTTGAGCATCACCGCCGCCGAGTGCTGGCGCGGCGCCACCAGCGGCAGGCCCGCCAGCGTGCGCACCTGCAGGTCGAACTGAGACTGGTCGCAGGCGTCGATGCTGTAGTGCCCCGAGTTGTGCGGGCGCGGCGCCATCTCGTTGGCCACCAGCGAACCGTCTTCGAGCACAAAGAACTCGACGCACAGCACCCCCACGTAGGCCAGCGCAGCGGCCAGGCTCTCGGCCCAGGCCACGGCGCGCGCGGCGGTGGCGGCTGGCACATCGGGCGCGGGCACCTGGGTCACAGCCAGGATGCCGTCGCGGTGCAGGTTCTGCTGCACCGGCAGGTGCACCGTCTGGCCATCGCGGCCGCGCGCGACGATCACGCTGAGCTCGCGCGCCAGCGGCAGGCGCCGTTCCAGCACGCAGGGCACGCCGCCCAGTGCGGCCCATGCGGCAGGCAGGTCGGCCAGATGGGCCACGGTGCGCTGGCCCTTGCCGTCGTAGCCCAGCGCCGCGGTCTTGAGGATGCCGGGCAGCAGCGGCGCCAGCGCGGCATCGGCCGCATCGGCCGCGCTGGCCAGCAAGGCGTGCGGCGCACAGGGCACGCCGGCAGCGGCGAAGCACTGCTTCTCACGCGCGCGGTGCTGGCAGACCTCGACCGCGTCGGCCGGCGGCGCCACCGAGCAGTCAGCGGCCAGGCGGCGCAGCGCGGCGGCGGGCACGTTTTCGAACTCGGTGGTGACGGCGCAGCATTGGCGCGCCAGTTCGGCCAGTGCCGGCTCGTCGGTGTAGGGCGCGCGCAGGTGCTGGTCGGCCGCAGCGCCGGCGGGGCTGGCCGGGTCGGGCTCGAGCACGGCCACGCGAAAGCCCTGCACTTGCGCCGCGTGCACGAACATGCGGCCGAGCTGGCCGCCACCCAGCACGCCCAGGGTCAAGGGCGCCAGCGCCAGGTCCGTGGCGGCACTCACTGAATGTCCTGGGTCATGGCCTGCGCCGCGGCGGTCTGGCGCGCGCGGAAGTCGAGCAGCTTCTGGCGCAGAACCGGGTCATCGGCGGCCAGCAGGGCCACCGCGAACAAGGCTGCGTTGGCCGCGCCGGCAGCGCCGATGGCAAAGGTGGCGACCGGCACGCCCTTGGGCATCTGCACGATCGAATAGAGCGAATCCACGCCACTGAGGTGCTTGCTGGCCACCGGCACCCCCAGCACCGGCACGATGGTCTTGGCAGCGAGCATCCCCGGCAGATGCGCCGCGCCCCCGGCCCCGGCAATGATGGCGCGCAGCCCGCGCGCCTGCGCCTGCTCGGCGAAGGCAAACATCTCATCGGGCATGCGATGCGCAGAGACCACGCGCTTTTCGAACGGCACGCCGAATTCGGTGAGCAGTTCGGCTGCGTGGCGCAGAGTGTCCCAGTCGCTGGAGGAGCCCATTAGGAGGGCGATGGTGGGGTTCATGGATGAGTTCGAGATTAATTTGTGGAATGACCAACCCTGCCGCTGCAACCAGACTACGACTTAGGACCTACGTTATGCCTGTATTTGGAAATCATTCCTTCAATTGCTCCAATGAGCGCTAAATGTTCCAACAACGATGCCCGCGACCTACCGCGCAGGCTGCTTGCCTCTGCTCTATCACCAAGGGCCTCGAAGGCATGCCCAAGCGAACTTAGAACCAAGGCCTCATCATCGGGCGCGAGGTCATCAAGTCGCATCGAGCGAACTTGCTGCGCCAAGAGTCTAGCCTCGTCAACTCGACCGACTTCAGCCAAGCACATGGCCAGATCGGCGCGATGTAGCACACACTCGTCTGAAGAACTAGGAACTTCACTCTCAATGAAGGAGTCATTCAGTAGTCCCAGGGCATCCGCGTACCGTGAATCCAAGAGCGCAGATCCAATTGCGGCTGACTTAAGCAAATGTCCGAGTGACTTGAGCCTTGCAACATGTTGATAGTTGATCGCCGACTTTACTTCCGCACGGGCTAATGCAACATCGTCCAGGCTTATTGACCCGGATACGCAACTCAATCTTAGATTCGTCACTTGCAACGCTGCGCGGTTATATATCAGTGCGCCTATCGTCGCTTGATCTCCCAATTGAATCGCACATTGTCTAGCCTGCTCATACCAATGCCTCGAATCGCTGAGCTTCCTGCAGTATGCGAAGGCGTCACCGAGAACCACCGAAACCCTACACCTTGCTGAACCGTCGTCCGGTTCCAATCGTGAAAACGCTGCCTCAATTGAAGCCACCATTGAGTCGAAACGCCCTTGATTGAAGTCAAAGTGCGCAAGCCAAGCAGATGTCAGCGCAAAGAGCCTCTGCTCACCAAAGGACTTGCTAAGCAGATTCGCGCGAAGCATTCGATCACGCGCAAGGGGGCTGAGCTCTCGAAAATAAAGGAGCAGCGCCTCCAACATCATTATGGAAATTGATACGGAAGGCGTTCGGGCGTCAGAAAACTCCGAGCGAAGCTCCTTACGCATCCTTTCAGCATCATCAAACTCACCAACTCTCGCGTAATAGCATGCCAATTCCGCAAGGCAAATCCCTCGCTGCTCTGCGCTGGGCGACTCCTGCAGTCGCAATTGCAGTCTAGATTCGAGTGGGGATGTCAAAGAATGCCCTCCAAATGTCGATCAACGCTGAGGGAGTTCAATACTCAGTTTGAAAGAAAAAGAGCCCAGCAAATGCTGGGCCAGATTCTCTCAAATGGTCGGCGAAAGGCTCCGCCGACAAGTTGCCCTACATCAGGGCTTGTTGCCCGTCGGAAACGGCCAAGCCGCCGCTGGATTTAGCGTGGTCTTGGCGGGTGCTGGCGCCGGCGCTGCAGGGGCAGCAGGGGCAGCAGGGGGCGCAGGCTTCTTGGCGGCCTTCTTGGCAGCCGGCTTCTTCGCGGTGGGCTTCTTGGTCGTTGCCGCCTTCTTGGCCGGTGCCGCCTTCTTCGCCGCCGCCTTCTTGGCCGGTGCCGCCTTCTTCGCCGGAGCGGCCTTCTTCGCTGCCGCCTTCTTGGCCGGGGCCGCCTTCTTCGCCGGGGCGGCCTTCTTCGCTGCCGCCTTCTTGGCCGGAGCGGCCTTCTTGGCCGGGGCGGCCTTCTTCGCGGCGGCCTTCTTGGCCGGGGCCTTCTTGGCCGGAGCGGCCTTCTTTGCAGTTGCCATAACGATCTCCTTGATCAAGTTGCAAAAGACTCCGGGCTGCTTCTGGCAGCTCGGAGATCCAGCGCCCGTTGGTCTGCTGTCGGATACGTGCCCGACAACGGTTGCCCCGGTGCGATGAATGGGGTCGCGAACTCGGCTGCGCTCTGGTGGCGGCCTTGGTTCGTCATTTCTTGATCTCTCACGCTCGCCAACCCTGGGCCACGCACGAGGCGAGGCAGGGGCCAGCGGCGGTGTTGCGGCGCATAGCTCGTGGGACTGCGCATGTCAGTCCCAGGCCAGCGCGCCGCCGGTCTGGTAGTCGATGACCCGCGTCTCGAAGAAGTTGCGTTCCTTCTTCAGATCGATCATCTCGCTCATCCACGGGAAGGGGTTCTCCTCGTTGGGGTAGAGGGCGTCCAGGCCGATCTGCGTGGCCCGCCGGTTGGCGATGTAGCGCAGGTAGCCCTTGAACATCGAGGCGTTGAGCCCCAGCACGCCGCGCGGCATGGTGTCTTCGGCGTAGCGGTACTCCAGCGCCACGGCCTTCTCGAACAGGGCCTTGATCTCGGCCTTGAACTGCGGCGTCCACAGCTGCGGGTTCTCGAGCTTGATCTGGTTGATCAGGTCGATGCCGAAGTTGCAGTGCATGGACTCGTCGCGCAGGATGTACTGGTACTGCTCGGCCGCGCCGGTCATCTTGTTCTGGCGGCCCATCGACAGGATCTGCGTGAAGCCGACGTAGAAGAACAGGCCTTCCATCAGGCAGGCGAAGACGATCAGGCTCTTGAGCAGGGTCTGGTCGGCTTCGGGCGTGCCGGTGCTGAAGGCCGGGTCCATGATGGCGTCGATGAACGGGATCAGGAACTCGTCCTTCTCGCGGATCGAATCGATCTCGTGATAGGCGTTGAAGATCTCGCTCTCGTCCAGGCCCAGGCTTTCGACGATGTACTGGTAGGCGTGGGTGTGGATGGCTTCTTCGAAGGCCTGGCGCAGCAGGAACTGCCGGCATTCGGGTGCCGTGATGTGGCGGTAGGTGCCCAGCACGATGTTGTTGGCGGCCAGCGAATCGGCGGTGACGAAGAAGCCGAGGTTGCGCTTGATGATGCGGCGCTCGTCTTCGGTCAGGCCGTTGGGATCTTTCCAGGTCGCGATGTCGCGCGACATGTTGACCTCGTTCGGCATCCAGTGGTTGGCGCAGCTGGAGAGGTACTTCTCCCAGGCCCACTTGTACTTGAACGGAACCAGCTGATTGACATCGGTCTGGCCGTTGATGATGCGTTTGTCCGCCGCATTGACGCGGCGGCTTGACGGCGCCACTGCGGCAGCGGCAGCAGGCTTGTTGGCAACGGCCTCAAGGGCCGGCGCCGTGGCCGGAGCCGGCACCACGGGCATCGCGGTGCGCGGCACTTGTGAAGCAGGAGTTCTGAAGTCGTCTTCCCAGACCAGCATGTGTGTATGTCCTGTGGGCCCGAATTATCGGAGTGTTGTGTGCGAACACCAAGCACTGGTTGACATGGTGTCCAAGTTCTTGTTGTCGCAGCGCATCGACATGGCCTGCGAGACGCTGCTCGAAGGCCTTGTCGCGTCTATTGGCAGGCCTCGCAATCCGGGTTGTGGCTGCGGCCGCTTCGCTTCACGTCGCTGCGCGACATGAGCCTTCGCCGCAGCCCCTTGCGCGCAGGCCTCCTCATTGACAAGCCTCGCAATCGGGGCTGTCGATGGAGCAGAACTTGATGTCCGATGCCGGCTCGGACGTGGCCGCAGCGACGCCGTCCGCTTGCGCGCTGGACACCGCGTTCAGTGCGCCCGGTGCCACCGTCGACTTCTCGGAATAGGTGGCGCTGGTGGTGCGCAGGTAATAGGTGGTCTTCAGGCCGCGCAGCCAGGCCAGCTTGTAGGTCTCGTCGAGCTTGCGGCCCGAGGCACCGGCCATGTAGATGTTGAGCGACTGCGCCTGGTCTATCCACTTCTGGCGGCGTGCGCCGGCCTCGACCAGCCAGCTGGCATCGACCTCGAAGGCCGTGCCGTACAGGCGCTTGAGCTCTTCGGGCACGCGGTCGATGGGCTGCAGCGAACCGTCGAAGTGCTTGAGGTCCATGACCATCACGTCGTCCCACAGCCCCAGGCGCTTGAGGTCGCGCACCAGGTACTCGTTGACCACCGTGAATTCGCCCGACAGGTTGCTCTTGACCGACAGGTTGGCAAAGCTGGGCTCGATGGAGGCATCGACGCCGATGATGTTGCTGATGGTGGCGGTGGGGGCGATGGCCACGCAGTTGCTGTTGCGCATGCCGTGCTGCGCGATGCGCTGGCGCAGCGCGGACCAGTCCATGCTGCTGCTGGTGTCGACCTCGAGGTGGCCGCCGCGCTCTTGACGCAGCAGCTCCAGCGAATCCTGGGGCAGGATGCCGCGGTCCCACAGGCTGCCGCGGTAGCTGCTGTAGCGGCCGCGCTCGGCCGCCAGTTCGGTGCTGGCCCAATAGGCGTGGAAGCACACGGCTTCCATGCTGCGGTCGGCGAACTCGACCGCCTGTTCGCTGGCGTAGGGCAGGCGCAGCTGGTACAGGCAGTCCTGGAAACCCATGATTCCCAAGCCCACCGGCCGGTGGCGCAGGTTGCTGTCGCGTGCCTTGCGCACCGCGTAGTAATTGATGTCGATGACGTTGTCGAGCATGCGCATGGCCGTGGCCACGGTCTGCTTGAGCTTGGCCTGATCGACGATGCCGTCCTTCAGGTGCTGGGCCAGGTTGACGCTGCCCAGGTTGCACACCGCGATCTCGGTGTCGCTGGTGTTGAGCGTGATCTCGGTGCACAGGTTGGACGAGTGCACCACGCCCACGTGCTGCTGGGGGTTGCGCACGTTGCAGGCGTCCTTGAAGGTGATCCAGGGATGCCCGGTCTCGAACAGCATCGACAGCATCTTGCGCCACAGGTCCTTGGCCGCCATGCGCCTGAAGAGCTTGATCTCACCGCGGTCGACCTTGGCCTCGTAGCCGGTGTAGGCCTCTTCGAAGGCACGGCCGAACTTGTCGTGCAGGTCGGGGCAGGTGGAAGGCGAGAACAGCGTCCACTGGCCGCCCTCGACCACGCGGCGCATGAACAGGTCGGGAATCCAGTTGGCGGTGTTCATGTCGTGCGTGCGCCGGCGGTCGTCGCCGGTGTTCTTGCGCAGCTCGAGGAACTCTTCCAGGTCCAGGTGCCAGGCTTCCAGGTAGGCACAGACCGCGCCCTTGCGCTTGCCGCCCTGGTTGACGGCCACCGCGGTGTCGTTGACCACCTTGAGGAAGGGCACCACGCCCTGGCTCTTGCCATTGGTGCCCTTGATGTAGCTGCCCAGGGCGCGCACGCGCGTCCAGTCGTTGCCCAGGCCGCCGGCAAACTTGGACAGCAGCGCGTTCTCTTTCAGCGCTTCGTAGATGCCGTCCAGGTCGTCGGCCACGGTGGTGAGGTAGCAGCTGCTGAGCTGCGAGCGCCGCGTGCCGCTGTTGAACAGCGTGGGCGTGCTGCTCATGAAGTCGAAGCTCGACAGCACCTGGTAGAACTCGATGGCACGCGCCTCGCGGTCGACCTCATTCAGCGCCAGGCCCATGGCCACGCGCATGAAGAAGGCCTGCGGCAGCTCGATGCGCACTTCGTCGATGTGCAGGAAGTAGCGGTCGTACAGGGTCTGCAGGCCCAGGTAGTCGAACTGCAGGTCGCGGCTGGCGTCGAGCGCGGCGCCCAGTCGAGTCAGGTCGTACTGCATCAGGCGCTCGTCCAGCAGCTCGGCCTGCACGCCCTTCTTGACGAACTGCGGAAAGTACTCGGCGTAGCGCTGCGTCATCTGCGCCTGGGTGACGTTCTCGCCCAGGATCTCGCGGCGCACGGTGTGCAGCAGCAGGCGCGCGGTGGCGCGGGTGTAGGCCGGCTCTTTCTCGATCAGCGTGCGCGCGGCCATGATCGCGGCCTTGAAGACTTCTTCGAGCGGCACGCCGTCATACAGGTTGCGCCGCGTCTCGGCCAGGATGGGCTCGGCCCTGACGTCGGCGCCCAGGTTGGCGCAGGCTGACTCGACCAGGTCGCGCAGCGCATCCATGTCCAGCGGTACGCGCTGGCCGCCGTCGATCACGTGCAGTTCGGCCGCCTTGGGCTGTGCCGCCGCACCTTGGCGCGCGCGCTCCTGCGTGCGCCGTTCACGGTACAGCACGTAGGCGCGCGCCACCTCGTGGTGACCGCTGCGCATCAGACCCAGTTCGACGTGGTCCTGCACGTCCTCTATATGGAAGGTGCCGCCGCCCGGACGCGAACGCAGCAGCGCGCGCACCACGGTCTCGGTCAGGCGCTCGACGGTCTCGCGCACGCTGGCCGAGGCCGCGCCCTGCGTGCCGTGCACGGCCAGGAAGGCCTTCATCAGCGCCACGGCGATCTTGTTGGGCTCGAAGGCCACCACCGCGCCGTTGCGGCGGATGATCTGGTAGCCGGCATAGACGCTGGCGGCCACGCCGCCCGCACCAGCGGTGCGAACGGGCGCGGCGGCGGGCGCCGAAAGAGTCTGTGGTGCTTGCATGCGATCCCCTGTCCTGGAGTGTTTGTTCGGTGGGCCTTCGCGGGGCACTGGCCGGCGCGATGGGGGTGGTGTCGGGCGGCCTTGGGTGCAGCCGGCGTCAGCGTTGTTGACAACAGGAAGGCCACAGGCGACCCACAGGAAACGCACAGCGTGTGCTTTCGCAAGGCCTGCCCGTGGCTTCGCGATGTCATCACTGCGTCACCCCACACACACTATATCTGGGGTGTTGACCCCCATCAAGCCACTACGGCTAGTGTTCTGACAGAGATTTCCCGGATCTGGTGGATAGCCTTCGCTGCGGCGCTGCGGCCGGCCCGCGCAGCGCCGCAACGGGCCGCACCGCGCCAATCCAGCGCAGCGCGCCGGGCAGGCCCATGCGGCAAGGCGCAACGCGCCATTCGGGCCGAAAGGCCGCGTCGTTTCAGGCCTTGCGGCGCTCGAGCACCGGCAGATGCGGCCCGGCGCCCCGCAATGCCTTGCGCAAGGCCCGCCAATCGAAGCCGGCGCCCGGGTCGGCCTTGCGTCCGGGTGCCACGTGCTCGTGGCCCACGGCCTCTGCCAGGGGATAGCGGCGCCTCAGCGCGCGCAACAGGTCTGCAAGTTTTTGTATCTGAACCGGCTCGAAAGGCTGCCCTTCCAGGCCTTCGAGCTCGATGCCCACCGACCAGTCGTTGCAGTTCTCGCGGCCGCGCCACTGCGAGCGGCCGGCATGCCAGGCACGTTGTCCACAGGGCACGAACTGCAGCACCCTGCCGCTGCGTCGCACGAAGAAGTGGGCCGAAACCGTGAGTCCGCGCAGCCCTTCGAAGTAAGGGTGGGCGTCTGCGTCCAGGCGGTTGGTGAACAGGCGCTCGACCGCATCGCCGCGGTACTCGCCCGGCGGCAGGCTGATGGAATGGATCAGCGCCAGCGTGACGGCCACACCTTCAGGCCGCGGGCCGAAGTTGGGCGATGGCACCGCCCGCGCCGGTGTCCACCAATCTTCGCGCCAGACCTGGCGTCGCGCCATGCGCAGGCCGCGCCTAGGCGTTGTCGTCGGCCACGCCCACGCCCAGCCGCGCCATGCGGTAGCGCATCTGGCGCAGCGACAGGCCCAGGCTGGCGCCTGCGGCCGTGCGGTTGTAGCGGTGGCGTTCGAGCGCGCGTTCCAGGATCTCGCGCTCGGCCGCATCCAGGTAGGCGGCCAGGTCGCTGGGCAGTTCGGGCAGGGCCTCGGCGCTGGCCGCGGCCGAGGTCTGCAGCGGCGCGGGCCGGCTGTCGGGGCCTTGTTCCAACATGGCCTCTTCAGGCAGCCCGAGGTCGCCGCGGCCGATGGTCGGGCCGCCCGACAGCGCCAGCGCCCGGTGCAGCAGGTTCTCGAGTTCGCGCACGTTGCCCGGAAAGCTGTAGCGCAGCAGGTGCTGCAGCGCGTCGGACTCCAGCGCCGGCGCCGGGCTCACGCCGGCATCGCGGGCAATGCGTTCGATGATGTCGCCGCACAGCGCCGGCAGGTCGGAGACGCGTTCGCGCAGCGGCGGCACGGTGATGCGGATGACGTTGAGCCGGTAATACAGATCCTGGCGGAAGCGCGCGGCCTGCACTTCGGCGCCCAGGTCGCGGTGCGTGGCGCTGACGATGCGCACGTTCACCGGAGCCTCGGCCACGGCGCCGATGGGGCGCACCGCGCGCTCTTGTATGACGCGCAGCAGCTTGCTCTGCATGGCCAGGGGCAGGTCGCCGATCTCGTCGAGGAACAGCGTGCCGCCCTGTGAAGCCTGGAAGAAGCCTTCGCGGTCTTCGGTGGCGCCGGTGAAGGCGCCCTTGCGATAGCCGAAGAACTCGGCCTCGAGCAGCGATTCGGGGATGGCGCCGCAGTTGACCGCGACAAAGGGCCCGGCGGCACGCGGCGAGCAATCGTGGATGGCGCGCGCCACCAGTTCCTTGCCGGTGCCCGACTCGCCCTGCACCAGTACCGGCGCCATGCTGCGCGCCACCTTCTCGACCAGGCTGCGCACCTGGTGCATGGACAACGATTCGCCGACGATGCGCTCCAGCGACGTGCGCTGCGCCGTAGGCACGCGCGGCGCAGGTTCACGCGGCGGCGCCACCGCCGGCTGCGCGGGGGTACGCCCCAGCGCCGAGGCCACCACAGCGCGGAACTGGCGCAGGTCCACCGGCTTGGTGAGGTAGTCGTAGGCGCCCGCCTTGAGCGCCTCGACCGCGTTCTCGGGCGAGCCGTAGGCGGTGATGACCATGGTCTTCTCGCGCCGACCGGCTTCGTCCATGCGGCGCAGCAGGTCCAGGCCGGTGCCGTCGGGCAGGCGCATGTCGGTGATCACCAGCTGAAAGCCGCCGGGCCCGCGCTCCTGCAGCAGGGCCCAGGCTTCTTCCACCGAGCCGGCGCTGGCCATGTCATAGCCCTCGCGCAGCAGCGTCAGCTCATACAGCGTGCGCAGGTCGGGTTCGTCGTCGACGACCAGCAGCCGGGGGTTTGCGGGGTTGCTCACAAGGGGTTCAACCCGGTTCGGAAGTCATGGGACGGCGGGACGGCGGCGGCAGGGCGCGGCGCAAACTCACCACGAACTCATTGCGCAGGCGCTCGGCGGCGGGGCGCGGGCGGTACTCGATGCTCGCCCCGTGGCGCTCGCAAAGCTCCCTGCAAATATACAAGCCCAGGCCCGAGCCCCGGCTGCGCGTCGAGAAGAAGGGCTCGAACAGGTGGCGCTCGACATCGGGGGTGATGGGCGCGCCGTCGCTCAGCACCGACAACTGCACCCAGGCATCGTCGCGCGCAGCCAGGCGCAGGAAGACACTGCCCGGTGCGGCGCTGGCGTGGCGCAGCGCGTTGTCCAGCAGGTTGACCAGCACGCGGCGCAGGTGCTCGGGGTCGAACTCCACGTCCACCGCGGTCAGGGGCAGGTCGGCGCGCAGGCGGCTGTCGGCGCCCACCGGCAATTGCGCCGTGCGCGCCCAGTCGGCCGCGGCCTGGCCGACGGTGTGCACGGCGTCGATGATGCGCAGCGGCGGCTCGGCGCCTGGGGCCACGTCCATCACATCGTCGACCAGCCGCTTCAGGCGCTGCACGTTGTCGGCCACCATCTGCGCCAGCTGCCGTTGCGGCGCGTCGAGCTCGTCTTCCAGCAACAGCTCGTTGGCCTGGGCGATGGCGGCCAGCGGGTTGCGGATCTCGTGCGCGATGCCGGCCGAGACCCGGCCCATGGCCGCCAGCTTTTCCTGCCGGATGCGCGCCTGCAGCGTGCGCAGGTCTTCCATCAGCAGCACGGCAAAGGGCTCGCTCCCCTCGGCCTGGCCCGCCGGCGCTGGCAGGCCGAGCGCGGCGCCGCGCATGAAGCGCACGCGCAGACGCAGCGTGCGCGTGTGGCCGTCGCCGAAGTTCAGCTGCACGTCGCGCCCGCCATCGGGCCAGTCGCTCTCGGCCAACGCCTGCTCGGCCGCGGCCTGCAAGGCCTCCCAGCCCGGCCGCGCCTGCAGGGTGAAGGGCGCCAGCGGGCCCAGGCCCTGGGCCACCAGCAGGGCGCGCGCCGCGGGGTTGGCGGCGCGCACGTGCAGGCGCCGGTCGATGACCAGCACGCCGTCGGCCATCTCCTCGATCACCAGGCGGTTGAGCTGTGCCTGCTGCCGCGCCAGCTCGCGGCTGCCACGTGCCGCGCGCTCCTCGCGCGCCAGGCGGCCGGCCAGCTCACCGGCCAGCAGCGTGATGATGAACAGGCCCAGTCCGGCCAGTCCCGACTGCAGCATGAGCGCCGGCGTGGCACCGCCGAAGGTGGCGCGCAGGGCAACGACCAGCAGCATCAGCGACACCGCCGCGGCCGTGCCCAGGGCCAGCAGGCGCGACGTCAGCACGCCGGCCATCAGCACCGGCAGCACCAGCAGTGCCGCGTAGTTGAAGGTGGAATCCACTTCCAGCAGGTGCAGCAGCGTGAAGGCCAGCAGGTCCACGCCGATGGTCGCCAGCCAGTGGCGGCGGCGGTAGGCGGCGCCGGTCCAGGGCTGTCCCATCGGCCAGAAGCGCGGCAGCAGCCACAGCGTGAAAGCCTGCACCGCGTACACCAGCGACACCAGCGTCAACCCGACGGAATTGCTGGTGCCGATCAGGCTGCCCACGCCCTGCACGCCTACCAGGCCCACGCCGATGGCCGCGCGCGCCGTGGCATAGGTGCGGTAGACGCGCACCAGGGCGCTTTCCTGGGCCAGCGCCTCGTTGCCCGCGCTGCGGCCCGCCTGGGCACGGCTGTCGGCCGGCGCGTCGCCAGCGGCCAACCAGCCGGGGTCGAAGAAGGATTCGCCGTCCTCGGAGGCTTCGGCGTCAGCGTCGGCGTCGGGGCTGCCCAAGGCGATGTCGTCGCGGCGCCGGCCGCGGGCGCGGGCGCGGCGGCGGTC
>JALHPY010000118.1 GCA_022842305.1 Rubrivivax sp. | reverse complement strand
GCGACCTCGAGATCCAGGTGCGCACCAGCGCCGATCTGGGCGGCGACGCCGGGCAGCTGAGCACCACCGTGGGCGCGCGCAAGCTCATCGACATCCTGCGCAGCCTGCCGGCCGACCAGATGGTCACGCTCACCGCGCAGCAGAACAAGCTGCTGCTGCAGGGCGGCAAGAGCCGCTTCACGCTGCAGACCTTGCCGGCGGACGACTTCCCCCTGGTCAACGAAAGCGTGGACTTCGGCCCCACCTTCAGCGTGCCGCAGAAGACGCTGCGCGAGCTGGTCAACCAGGTGCACTTTGCGATGGCGGTGCACGACATCCGCTACTACCTGAACGGCATCCTGTTCATCGCCGAAGGCAAGACGCTCACCCTGGTGGCCACCGACGGCCACCGCCTGGGCCTGGCGCAGGCGCAACTGGCCAGCGACATGCCCAACAAGCAAGAGGTCATCCTGCCGCGCAAGACCGTGCTCGAGCTGCAGCGCCTGCTGAAGGACGAAGACACGCCCATCGAGATGCGCTTCGCCAACAACCAGGCCAAGTTCGCCTTCAGCGGCATGGAGTTCGTCACCAAGCTGGTCGAAGGCAAGTTCCCCGACTACAACCGCGTCATCCCCAAGAACCACAAGAACGCCGTGGTGCTGGGCCGCGTGCCGCTGCTGGCCAGCCTGCAGCGCGCCGCCATCCTGACCAGCGAAAAGTTCAAGGGCGTGCGCATCAACATCGAGCCCGGCCTGCTGCGCATTGCCAGCAGCAACGCCGAACAGGAAGAAGCCAAGGAAGAGATCGAGATCGATTACGAAGGCGACGCCATCGAGATCGGTTTCAACGTCACCTACCTCATCGACGTGCTGGCCAACGCCAGCCACGAGATGGTCAAGCTCGAACTGCAGGACAGCAGCGCCAGCGCGCTGTTCAGCATCCCCGAGCAACCCGGCTTCAAGTACGTCGTCATGCCCATGCGCATCTAGCCCGGCGCAACGCCAGCCAGCAGCAGCGGGCCGCGGCCCGCTTCAGCGTTTTTGATGGGGCTGCAAGACGCCGCCCCGACCCCCAGAGAGCCCCCGATGAGCGACCCCAAGACCCCCCAGCCCAGCGACGGCGTGACCCAGCGTGCGGTGCCCAGCGCCGAAGGCGCGGCCGCCAGCACCGGCAGCGAGGCCAGCGCGGCCTATGGTGAAGGCAGCATCCAGATCCTGGAAGGCCTGGAAGCCGTGCGCAAGCGCCCGGGCATGTACATCGGCGATACGTCCGACGGCACCGGCCTGCACCACCTGGTGTTCGAGGTGGTCGACAACGCCATCGACGAGGCCCTGGCCGGCCACTGCGACGACATCGTCGTCACCATCCACAGCGACAACAGCATCAGCGTCACCGACAACGGCCGCGGCATCCCCACCGGCGTGAAGATGGACGACAAGCACGAGCCCAAGCGCTCTGCCGCCGAAATTGCACTGACCGAGCTGCACGCCGGCGGCAAGTTCAACCAGAACAGCTACAAGGTCTCGGGCGGTCTGCACGGCGTGGGCGTGAGCTGCGTCAACGCACTGAGCAAGTGGCTGCGCCTGATCGTGCGACGCGAAGGCAAGGTGCACGCGCTGGAGTTCAAGCGCGGCTTCACGCAGGACCGCAACATCGAGCTGCGCGAAGGCTTCGAGGTCAGCCCCATGAAGATCATGGGCGACACCGAGAAGCGCGGCACCGAGGTGCACTTCCTGCCCGACGACGAGATCTTCAGCCACATCGATTTTCATTACGACGTGCTGGCCAAGCGCCTGCGCGAGCTGAGCTTTTTGAACAACGGCGTGAAGATCCGCCTGGTGGACGAACGCAACGGCAAGGAAGACAACTTTGCCTTTGCCGGCGGCGTGCGCGGCTTCGTGGGCTTCATCAACCAGGGCAAGAAGGTGCTGCACCCCAACATCTTCCACGCCATGGGCGACAAGCTGAGCGACCAGCAGACCAACATCGGTGTCGAAGTGGCCATGCAGTGGAACGACGGCTATGCCGAGAACGTGCTCTGCTTCACCAACAACATCCCGCAGCGCGACGGCGGCACCCACCTCACCGGCCTGCGCGCGGCCATGACGCGCATCATCAACAACTACATCGCCGAAAACAAGATCGCCGAAAAGGCCAAGGTCGAGATCGCCGGTGACGACATGCGCGAAGGCCTGGCCTGCGTAGTCAGCGTCAAGGTGCCCGAGCCCAAGTTCAGCAGCCAGACCAAGGACAAGCTGGTCAGCAGCGAAGTGCGCGGCCCGGTGGAAGACATCGTGGGCAAGCTGCTGAACGACTGGCTGCTGGAGAACCCGGTGGACGCCAAGATCATCTGCGGCAAGATCGTCGACGCCGCCCGCGCCCGCGAAGCCGCGCGCAAGGCGCGCGAGATGACGCGCCGCAAGGGCGTGCTGGACGGCCTGGGCCTGCCCGGCAAGCTGGCCGATTGCCAGGAGAAGGACCCGGCGCTGTGCGAGATCTACATCGTCGAGGGCGACAGCGCCGGCGGCAGCGCCAAGCAGGGGCGTGACCGCAAGTTCCAGGCGATCCTGCCGCTGCGCGGCAAGATCCTCAACGTTGAGAAGGCGCGCTACGAACGCCTGCTGACCAGCGACAGCATCGTCACCCTCATTACCGCGTTAGGCACCGGCATCGGCGCGGAAGACTTCAACGTCGAGAAGCTGCGCTACCACCGCATCATCATCATGACCGACGCCGACGTGGACGGCGCGCACATCCGCACCCTGCTGCTGACCTTCTTCTACCGCCAGATGCCGGCGCTGGTGGAGCGCGGCCACATCTACATCGCGCAGCCGCCGCTGTACAAGGTGAAGCTGGGCAAGCACGAGCAGTACCTGAAGGACGGGCACGAGCTGGATGCCTACCTGCTGAAGGTGGCACTGGATGGCGCCGCCGTGCTGCCGGATGGCATGCAGGAGGGCGGCCGCCCCACCATCAGCGGCAGCGCGCTGGAGAGCCTGGCGCGCAGCTACCTGGTGGCCAGCGGCGTGATCGAGCGCCTGAGCAACTGGATGGACCTGGACGCGCTGCGCGCCATCGGCGGCGGACTGACGCTGAACCTGGACACCCTGGCCGCAGCCGAGAACAGCGCCGCGACGCTGCAAGCCGCCATCAAGGACGCGCAGGTCACTGCCGAACTGGACGCGCGCACCGACAAGCACCTGCTGCGCATCAGCCGCCGCCACCACGGCAACATCAAGAGCAGCGTCATCACGCAGGACTTCGTGCACGGCGCCGACTACGCCGCGCTGGCCGACGCCGGCACTTCCTTCCTGGGCCTGCTGGGCGCGGACGCCATCGTGCGCCGCGGCGAGGGCGAGAAGATGAAGGAACAGAAGGCCGGCGACTTCCGCGCCGCCATGGCCTGGCTGATGCTGCAGGCCGAAGGCGCGGTGGGCCGCCAGCGCTACAAGGGCCTGGGCGAGATGAACCCCTCGCAGCTGTGGGAAACCACCATGGACCCCACGGTGCGCCGCCTGCTGCGCGTGCAGATCGACGATGCGATCGAGGCCGACAAGGTGTTCATGATGCTGATGGGCGATGAGGTGGAGCCCAGGCGCGATTTCATTGAGAGCAATGCGTTGAGGGCGGCGAATATTGACGTCTAACAGTCGAGTTCCTGAACGGCTTCACGCATCACCCAAGTTTCGGCGTCTGAGTATCCGGGCCCGCAGGACTGTGGAAGGCGGGATACATCCATAGTCCGCTGAACTCCTCTTGTTGCCGCTATTTCGTCTCAATCACTCGACAGTGCCCGCAGGGATCCCCAGCTAACCCGCAATGGTGCCCCGCGTGCCAGCCCCAACTCTCCAACATGGCGGGCAATGCGGGATGCGGACAGGTCAGCCGCCCAATCAGCGCGCGTAATAAAACTCAACTGAACGCACCAATAGTCGCTGCTCGGCTTCGGATATCCCGTCGCTTTCATACTCTCCCGAGAAATCCGCTCAGCGTCGGATACGATTCGCGCCAAAGCGAGCTGCTCCAACTCCGGGCAGTAAAGCAGAAGCAGTTGGCTCTGCAGCAATGCAGCATCCGAACGCACACCACCTGTTCGTTCCTCCGTGCGGACGTTATAGGTCTTGCGCCGCATGATCCACGACCAGTGCTCGCGGCTCTTCACGTAGCCCAACAAGACGCTCGTCTCTGGTGGCGGCACTTCAAGGCCAGACCCAAAAGTTGTAGCGACTGGTCGTCCGTAGACCTCGCCTAACCAGAATCGACCTCGCTCATGATCTGTGAGCCGGGTGGCCACATGATCGAACACATCTGTCAAGAAGCGCTGAAGCGCCATCGTGCCGCTGGCTGTGCCCATGTCCGTTGGGCGCAGTACGAACGCGCCAAGACCTGGCAATAACTCGTGATACTCGGTAAACGGTCGGCGATCGAGCTCCGCGTCTCCACCTGGGTAGAGAACGTAGGCGCCAGCCGTGCGCCGTATCGCGTCTCGGTACGCGTGCATCTTGAGTAGGTCTGAACGCACTGCACCACCTCGGCTTAATCTGCCCGTGGTCGTGGCGCCGTCGGCCTCTTCGTTGCCAAGGTCGCTGTCACTACCAAAGAGCTCTTTGACGAAGTCAACGCGGTACTTGGCATCGAAGTGCAGCACAACAGGCTCGAAACTGGCGCGCTCGTCCTCGGCTCGTGTGATGTGCAAAGAGTAGTCCGGGCGCATGGGGCGCGTCCAAGAACCTGCGAGCGCGCCTCCTGCGCCGTAAGTGCGGTTGAAGCACAGCTCAACCAACATGAGGCGGCCGTTCCTCTCCACTTCGCCGCGCAATACAGTTTCCACGCCCGACCGCAGCACGACGTTTAGCCCGCTACTGTGCACTCGCAACAAGGGAGTCATGTCAAACGTCTTTCCCACGAGTTCTGCGATCATGTCGGCCAACTGAATGAACGCCCAATACTCGTACAAGGTGGCAACGTCACGCTGCCCCGCGCCGTAGGTATCGGCTTCTCGGCTCCATGACAGGCGGGCGGCGAGTTCGAACTCGACATACGCTCTAAAGATATCTCGGTATCCCTCGCGCTTGTGCAGGACCTGATCGTCGGCGGGGAATCGCGCCAGCGGCCCAATCATTGAAAAGAGATCGTGGTGAAGGACCTCGTCGATCTGTCCCATCACCAGAGCCACCTCGCGGCGACCGCGAAGCGTTGCCGGGGAAGGCTCGGACAGCGAGAGCCCGCGATCGATGTCGCCGAGTACTTGGCGCCAGTGCTCCAACGCGTACTTCACAAATCGATTCGGCGGCGTGTCGTGTGTGGCCTCGGTTTGGCGCCGCTCCATCAATGCGGGCAAAGACGAGATGGGACCAGCCTCCCAGGCCGTGCGTGCACCACCGCGACTGAGTTGTCGCAACACGTGCGAATCCGCCCGTAGGCCCGCACCAGGCCTCACCCACTCCCCGCGGACTTCCCAGGCGGTATGTGGCCGCCTAAGAACTTCGGCAAGAGCGACTTGAAACGACTCGCTATCCAACAGGGCCCTGAGAAATGCGAATCGCTGATACAGAGTCTCTGCGTCGCGCGTTTCGTCAAGTGTGAACCGCGCCTCACTGGCGGCAAAGCGATCCATCACGAGCTCGGTCATGCGCTCAGCGATGTCGCGCAGCATCCATCGATACTCCGACTGGTACGTCAGCTTGCGCGAGCGGACCTCGATCTCCAACTGTCCAAGGACTCGCTCGCCACATCGAAGAACCACTTGCACAACGCCTGTCGACAAGCCGGGGCGCAAGCGGCCGGCCCGCCCGTCCATGGCGTCTGGCTGGAAGAGTTCCTCGGGGTCGACCTGCAGGCGATCCAACGTCGGATCGACTCCCATCCACTCATATCGATACTCATGGCCTTCCAAGACTTCGATTGCGAAAGCAACTTCCAAAGAAGTCGACGTTTCCGTTGGACCCCAAAGAGTTGCCCTGCCGTTCGCAGACCGGGGCAGCGTTGCAATTCGAAGACGCGTCCTCGAATGCCCGTGCGGCCCTTTCACGTCCAGCACAACCTCCTGCGCGGCCGGCACGTCTTACTCGGTAAAGCTAGCGAATTGATTCGCGCGCAGGTTGCGAAGCATGCGGCCAATCTTTGCGTGCGAAGTGGGCAGTCGCGCAGCGGTATCGGTCACGGCTTCCGGGCTCAGCAGCGGTAGCTTCTCATCGCCGGCCACAACTTCGGGGAGGTCACGACAAAAGTGGGCTAACGCCAGCAACGGAAGTTCGAGCCTTCGGCGAGAGCCGTGCAAACGTGGCAGCACCTTTTGCATGACGATGCGATCGAGTACAGCCTCGGCCTCTATGAGCCCCGCTGCATGCGCAAGTGAAGCGAACCGAAGCGTCTCGTAGAAAGCGCGATGGCCGAACTCAAGGTTGTATCGGCAGAGCGTCTGATGAAGGCGGCTGAGCCACAACGTGAGTTCTGTGTGGAAGCTGGCCTGGTGAGTCAAGTGCCAGTGATCGTCCTGCGCCACTGCCAGAAGGCCTCGCACCAATTCGGGATCGCCCGTAGCGCAGCGCTGGGGCTTGCGTGCGTTGCCCGACAGGTCGCCGGTCTCGACGCGGAATTCAAACGTGTTTGCACGGTCGAGGACTTTGGGCGAGAACATGTAGGTAGTCTCGTCAACGTTGACCGTACCAACAATCCAAAGGTTGCGGGGGAACGGAATGCGAGCCGGCCCGTTGCTGCGCTGCCGCCATGAACCATCATCGCCTCGGCGGAGGTTGGGCAGGCACGGCTGCCCGGACTCCATGCCCGAAAGAACGTCAGCGAAGTAACGCTCGACGTGCGCGAGGTTCATCTCGTCTAGCAACAGCAAGTACGGGTGCTGCGGATCGGCGCCCGCACTGAGTATGAACTCGAGCGGCCCTGGCACCGACCATGCTGCGCGACCGTCCACTGACGCCTTCAATCCATCCTCGTATCCGAAAAGGGATTCCGAGCCTGTCCAATCAGGGCGAACGGCCGCGACATGGAGGCGTCCAGGCCCCAGCCACTCCCCAAGGCGGACAGCGATTTGAGTCTTGCCCGATCCCGACAGTCCCGTCAGAATTACCAGTGGCTTTGTGGCGAGGCTCGCGACAAAAGTCAGTGCGACGATGTCGTGCCGAGCACCGAAGGTGACGCCCGCTGCGCGTAGTGCCTGCGCAAAGGCCGATGCAGTTTCGCGAAGATCAACGCGAACAGACAGTATTGCAGGAGCCGCTTCAGGCTCTTCAGGATCTGCTGGCAGGCTTTCACCTGTTGGTGTTAGTACTCGCTGATACCGGTCGATCATTTGGTCGAGCAGCCTTTGCAGGTCGTCGACCGGCAGGAGTTGCACTACGTCATATGCGGCGCAGACCAGCGAGTCCCCATAACGGTCAGGATTTCGGTCATACCGCTGCTTGAACCACTGCCGTACGGTCAGGGTTTCGCCGAGGTCTCCCCAAGAGATGGTTGGGGGATTCGTCTCACTGATGCCGTAGCAGAGCAACAGCTGGCGTTCGTCTCTGAAGAGCAACAGCACGGGATAGACGCCTTGCGAAACGCTCTGTCCTTCTCCCAGGAATGCGATCCAAGGAATCCTTGCGAAATTGCCCTGTCCGAAACTGACCTTGACCTTGAGCCCACGGTACTCGCTGACGTAGTCCTGAACGGCCAGCCGCGTGCCTTCCTCCGCCTGCGCGCAAAAGCGCTGAAGCAGCTCTGCAATTTCGCCCCCACCTGCCGCTTTAGGGACGATCTCGAATCCAAGTCGCCGCAGTATTCGGAAAGCCGATGACTCCTCACCGCCACTGAACGCGGCGCGATCCAGCGGCTCGCCGGTCGCATGCTTTACGGCGAGCGAGAGCACCAACTTGGGAGGATATCGATTGCCCGCGTGAACAAGGTCGTAGCCCGTCGAGACAGCATCGCTAGGAGTGCCGACTCGGTCGATCTCCTGCAGTGCAAAGCGAACATGGTCTGCAGTCAGACCCTCCGCGGCAGCGGCAATGGTCTCGCCCTTCCATTCATCCCTGAGCGGTGGCACGTAGTAGTCCAACTCAGTCGTTCCGTGTTCGGTCTCCAGCCGCTTTCGAATGGTCTGCAACTCGCGGTCAAGCTGGATAGCGCTCATGCGATTCACATCCTTGCGATCGCGCTTCGTGAAGTGTCGAACGACCGCCTTGCGGTCGTTCTGGCCAAAAATCCTTTCGAAGTCATCGGGGAAGAGCAGGAAGAGCAGCATGTGCCTTAGCTGCCGGCTCTCCCAATCAGGAATTAACTTGAGCCATTCGTCGAACGCCCACCCGTCGTTAGTCAGGCGCTGTTGCTCGCTCACTTGCAACGTGCGAAAGCGCCGAACCAGATTGATCAGGAAAACAAGTTCCCGCCACTGGTTCTGATTGAAGCCGGGCCCCGCACTGCCGATGCCGGTTAGCCGGTTCTCGGCCATCCACTGCGACTCGGATGGGAAGGGTTCACCGGACCAACTCCAAACCGTCTGCACGGTTTGCCGCTTGTGTGTTGGCGTCAAACTGCTCGGGCAGAGGTACATCAGCCACATCATCTCGGCGACCAGCTGCTTAGCGGCTGGATCTGTAGGCTGTAGTTGCTGCTCGAGTTTCTGTAGGAACTTGGCGTCACCCAAGTCGGGTCTCTGCACAAAGTACTGATCGAGTGCTTCCAACAGTGGAGCGGTCCAGAGCTTCTTCGCGGTGAAGACCGAGCCTTCGCCAATCAAAGCCTGGGCGCGCCATTGCTGTGCTGCCTCCAGGATGGGCTCGGAGTTTCTCTCCCCACAATAGCGGCTCATCGCAATGGTCTCCGTAATCTTGGATTTAGGACAGCTGCCCTGCAGCTCATTCGCTTGCCTTTGAAGAGAGCTTCAGATATCGCCAGCGATTGGCTGTAGAGGGTTTAGGCTGAGCGGTTGATTCTGGCCCACGGTTGGGGCGCGTCGCCACGGCCTGTCGAGCTATTCAAGGCCGCTGGCCAAGCGGATGCCGGATTGGACGGCAGTGCTGAACCATCACAAGGAGGCGCAGGAGCTGCAGGCCAAGGGGATCTCGTCGCACTCCACTGTGCTGAGGGCGCTGGGCGGCCTCGGCCCTCTTCTTCATGCCTTCAAGGGTCTGAGACGCCGTGCCTGGCCGTCCCCGTTGTCGCTTGCGGGACGGCCTCGGAGACAGCGAAGCGGAGCTCCGGCGCTTCCCAAACACACCGATGCGCGAGCGCGCGGCGTGGCCTCACTTCCCGACCAGACCCCCTGCACCCCAGAGGCCACCTTTCGCCGTAAAAGATCTTCCGATGCCACTATAGATAAATCATACTTTACTTAAATCGATCTCGCAGGTAGATTCCTGTCCCATGAAGGTCTCCCGCGAAGAGCTGATCGCCGTCCTGTCCCAGTTCAACCCCTGGTGGCGCCAGGAGGCCATTGCCGATCTTCCCCAGTGGCGACGGGCTGCGTTCCATGAGCTGAACACCTGGATGACCGCGCCGCCTTCGCCGCGCGCGGTGCTGCTGTCAGGCGCCCGCCAGATCGGCAAGACGACGCTGATGCTGCAGGCCATCGACGCCCAGCTGAAGGCGGGCGTGCCGCCGGCCAATATCCTGTACGCCACCTTCGACCACCCCATCCTCAAACTGGCCGGCATCGACGCCGTGCTCGATGCCTGGCGAGAGCGCGAACCCAAGGCCGAAGGCCTGGAGTACATCTTTCTCGACGAGGCCCAGTTCATCCGCCAGAACGGATGGGAGTTGGGCACCTGGGTCAAGCACCAGGTCGACTTCCAGAAGAGCCGGCGCATTGCCTTCACCGGCTCGGCCATGCCTTTGGTGGCGGCTGGCCAGGAGTCCGGCGTCGGGCGCTGGCACACCATCCGCCTGACCACCCTGTCCTTCTTCGAGTACCTGCAGATCAAGAACGTCGCGCTGCCGGCGCTGCCCAGGCTGCGCTCCTTGCGTGACCTGATCGACTGGCAGCCGCCTGAGTTCTTGCGCACCGCCGAGGCTGCGGCGCCGTATGTCGGCCACTTCCACGAGTACCTGGTGCGTGGCGGCTTCCCGCAGACCGCGCAGGTCGACAGCATCACCCAGGCACAGCGCCTGCTGCGCGAAGACATCATCGACAAGGTGCTCAAGCGCGACATGACCGCGCTGTTCGGCGTGCGGCGTGTGCTCGACCTGGAACACACCTTTCTGTACCTGTGCATGCACGATGGCGGCCTGCTCGACATGGTGGACCTGTGCGCCAACCTCGAGGTGAAGCGGCCCACGGCGCAGAACTTCATCGAGCTGCTGGAAGCCACACACCTCATCTACCGCCTGGCGCCGTTCGGCTATGGCAAGGATGTGCTGCGCGCCCGGTTCAAGATCTACCTGGCCGATGCGGCCATCGCGCCGGCCGTGATGCTCAAGGGCAAGTCCATCCTCGAGGATCCGGCCGCGCTGGGGGTGGCCACCGAGACGGCGGTCTTCAAGCACCTGTTCGCCCGCTACTACGCGCAGAGCGTGCGCTTCACCTACTGGCGCGGCAAGAAGGACCGCGAGGTCGACCTGGTGGCCGAAGTGGGCGGCCAGATCATCCCCTTTGAAGTGAAGTACCGCGCCCAGCACACCGGTGCGCGCGAGCTGAAAGGGCTGATCGAGCTGTGCGAGCAGAAGCACATCACGCGCGGCTACGTCGTCACCAAGTCGCTGGACGACTTTGGCCTGATGACCGGCTTGCCCCAGGGCGGTGGCACACCCACCCAGATCATGCGCATCCCCGCCCCGCTGCTGTGCTACTGGATGGGCGCGTCGGAATTGAACCAGCACGAGATACAGGACTGATCAGCTGTTGCTGATGGCATGGCTGGCAAGGCCCCTCAAGGCACCAACCTCAACACCCGCCCCTCCTTCCCCTCCGTCAGCAGGTACACAAACCCATCCGGCCCCTGCCGCACGTCGCGTATGCGCTGCCCCAGGCCGTCGATCACGCGTTCCTCGCCGGTGACCCGGTTGCCGTCCAGCGTCAGGCGGATGAGGCTTTGCGCGCGCAGCGTGCCCATCAGCAGGCTGCCTTTCCAGCCGGGGTAGCGCTCGCTGGTCACGAAGACCAGGCCCGAGGGCGCCACCGAGGTGGGCGCCCAGTGGCGCAGCGGCTGCTCGAAGCCGGGCTTGGGGCCTTCTTCGCCGATTCGCGTGCCAATGCCGTAGTTGCGGCCGTAGGTCACCAGCGGCCAGCCGTAGTTGCGGCCGGGCTCGACGCGGTTGATTTCGTCGCCGCCCTGCGGCCCGTGCTCGCTGGCCCACAACTCGCCGGTTGCGGGGTGCAGCGCCGCGCCCTGGATGTTGCGGTGGCCCAGGCTGAAGACCTCGGGCGCCGCGCCCGCGCGCCCGGCAAACGGGTTGTCCGCTGCGGGGCCGCCGTCGGCGGTGATGCGCACCACCTTGCCGATGTGGTTGGCCGGGTTCTGCGCTTCGTCCTTGCCGCCGAAGCGGTCGCCCAGGCCCACCAGCAGGTGGCCGCTGCGGTTAAACACGATGCGGCTGCCGCAGTGGTTGCGGCTGTTCATCTTGGGGCGCTGGCTGAAGATCGTGCGCACCTCTTCCAGCCGTTCGGCCCCCGGCGCACCCACCAGCCGGGCGCGGCCCACGGCGGTGCTGTTGCCGCCTTCGCCCGGCTCGGCAAAGGTGAAGAAGATGCGCTGGTTGGTGGCAAAGCCGGGGTCCGCCACCACGTCCAGCAGGCCGCACTGGCCGCCCGCGCTGATGGCCGGCAGGCCCGCCAGCGGGGCCGACAGTTTGCCGTCGGCCGTGGCCACGCGCAACGCCCCGCCCTTCTCGGTGACGAGCATGCGGCCGTCGGGCAGGAAAGCCAGCGCCCAGGGTTCGTGCAGGCCGCGCACCACGGGTTGCGGGGTCAGGGCGTGGGCGCCGGCGCAGGCCAGGCACAGCGCGGCCACGGCGGCAAGCCGCTTGATCTTGGGGGTGCAGGAGATGGATGTCATGCCCCGAGCATGCCGCACCCGCGCAGGCCCTGCGGCCTGGCCGGATATGCGGCGGGCGCTGCGCGCGGCGCAGCCTGGAAGAGGCTGCCTGCGATGTTCCGCGTACCCCCCAACTCAAGGGGGGGCTTGCCCTCCGATCGTGACGCTGCCGTAACGCCGGCCTGCGCATACTGCAGGCGGCCGAAGTTCCGACCGATCGGCCTGCCCCCGTTCGCACGCCTCGACCTTGAGCGCGCGGTGGTTTGTACCTCCGATACCCCCTGCCCAGCGGAAGCCACGATGGCGCATGCGTCGTAGTTTCCGCTTTGCCTGAGAAGCCTTGTCCACGGAGCCCGCCATGAAGTCTTGCCAACACCGCCGCCGCCTGTCCCCCCTGGCGCTGGCCGCGCTGCTGGCGCTGGGCGCCACCGGCCTGAACGCCGCGCCGCGCACGTACGTCGGCGGCGGCCCCACCAGCTTCTGGGACGTGGTGGCCAACTGGACCGGCGGCATCCTGCCCGGCGCGGCCGACGACGCCATCCTGGGCGCCTTCAATACCCAAGTCGGCACCAGCTTCACCATCAACAGCTTCGTGGGCACGGGCGCCTTGACGGTCAGCGCAGGCAGCTTGTCGTTTGCTGCGGCGTCCAGCATCGGTGCGCTGAACCTGACCGGCGGCACGCTGGCGGGCACAGGCAACCTGCAAGTGGCGGGCGCGTCCACCTGGACCAGCGGCACGATGACGGGCAGCGGCACCACTACGATCAATGGCGCCCTCGCCATCAGCGACGGCGGCCTCAAGGACATCACCGCAGGTCGCACCGTCAACTTCAACGGCACCACCACCTGGACCAACGCCTCCGACGGGGCTGGTCGCTTGCGCACCGGCAGCAGCACGACGCTGAACAACAACGGCACCTGGCTCGACCAGAACGCCTTCAATAACCAGATCAGCCCGGACCTCGGCGGCCCGTCCACCTTCGTCAATGCCGGCA
>JALHPY010000117.1 GCA_022842305.1 Rubrivivax sp. | reverse complement strand
GTCCACCTTGCGACCGTGGTGAAGTGGATATCATGCGGCCCTCCGAAGGCCACGTCGCAGGTTCGATTCCTGCCGGTCGCACCAGGCCGCCGCGCGCAGCGGCGCCAGTGATGTTGACAGGTCAGGCATCAGACGGCTTTATTGCCAGCTTATGCCTTACCGCAAGTCACGCCAGCTTGTGGCTGAACTTGGGGCTGAAGGGCGCACCGCCCTCTGAAAAACGACGAACGGCTGCTGGATCGCTCCAACAGCCGTTTTTCTTTGTGCCTGAGCCGCCCGAGGCGGCCGGTCCTACTGGTAGTCCAGCAGCAGCTTTGCTTGGGTCTCGCCGAACGTGGCGCGGACTCGCCGGGCCGCCGCCTCGATCTTGCTCAGAAACGCGAGTAGCTTCTCAACGGCGAGTTGCGCCACGATCATGGCGATGATCTTGAACCCGTGGTCGACCTCGCTGCCATCGACACCCGCCTGACCGGATGCGGTCGACCGCCAGCGGCAGTAACTGTTTAGGGTTGTCCGACACCTGCCCGTCGCACGCCACGGCCGGGCGCATGCCACCGTCCTGAGGGCAGGTGTCGGACAAGCCCCAAGGGAGGAAACCGCGGGGCATGCCGCAGTGGTTCGATCGATGCCTCGGAGCTATGGCGATTTGAGGCAGGCCGGTCGGACGCGCAGCCCGAAGTCGCCGTTCGACATCCCGCCGCAGCGGCTGCCGGTGACGCGATCGACGCCAGCGAGCGATGTTCTCGGAGCGGCGCGGGCGTGGTCGCAGTGCCTCCGGTGGTGATGGACGCAAGGCAGCCCAGCCGGCGGCCAAAGGAGCTGCGCCAGCATCGTTCGGCGAATGGGCGTGATGTTCATCGCGCCTGCCCCGAAGGCGGTGCGCGGATCGCTGGCCCGTGACCGCGCGTGAAGGTCTGCAGGATGACCATCGCGCAGCCGCAGTGCCAGCATACGAACGTCGGCGGCGGGATCGTGAGGTCGCCCCCGTCGGCTGACATGGCGGCGGCGGCCGGTGCGTTCAAGAACTCGCGCGCCAGGCTCAGGCTGGCCTTGCGGCTGCCATTGGCCAACAGCCCATAGTGGCGGATCCGGTGGAAGCCTCCCGGCAGCACGTGCAGCAGGAAGCGACGCATGAACTCGTCCGGCTCCAGCGTCATGGTCTTGTGGCGCGTGCGGCCCTCGCTGCCGTTCTTGACCCGGTAGTCCTTCCACCGGAACGTCACGCCGTGCTCGTCCAACGCGATCAGGCGGCTGTTGGAGATGGCCACTCGATGCGTGTAGCGCGACAGGTACCGTCGCCGCTGACCAGTCACGAACCGGCCACTGTCCGGCCACTGTCCGGCCACTGTCCGGCCGCGGCCGGGCGTTCCAGCCTCCCACCTCGGACCCTCTCGACGATGCCAGCGCCCGATCCGCAACCGCCGCAGCGCCAGGCCGCCGTGCGCGCTCGGCTCAAGCGCCTGGCCTGGCTGCTCGACAGCTCGATCCCGCTGCCGGGCGGCTACCGCATCGGTCTGGACGGGCTGATCGGCCTGGTGCCGGGGCTGGGCGACGTGGTCGCCGCACTGCTGTCGTCGTACATCGTGGTCGAGGCCGCACGCTTGCGCGTGCCCGCCAGCGTGCTGCTGCGCATGGGGCTGAACGTGGCGCTGGAGCTGATCATTGGCGCCGTGCCAGTCGCCGGCGACCTGTTCGACTTCGCCTTCAAGGCCAACGAGCGCAACGTGCGCCTGCTCGAAGCCAGCCTGGGCCCGCCGGAGCAGGTGCAGGCGCTGCGCCGCCGCGCGGCTGGACCGTCGCGGCAGCGCTGGCAGTGCCGGCGCTGGTGATGCTGCTGGCGCTGGTGATCGGCCTGGTCGTGCTGGTCGTGGCGGGGCTGTTCGGGTGACACTCGAGCCCGTCCACTCCCCCTCGATGACGACAGGATCCGCCATGACCGCCAATCCCGACACCCACAGCAAGACCATCGGTTACCTGCTCTGGATCTTCGGCTTCATGGGCGCGCACCGCTTCTACTACGGGCGCCAGCTCACCGGCACGCTGTGGTTCTTCACGCTGGGCCTGCTGTTCGTCGGCTGGATCATCGACCTGTTCCTGATCCCCGGCATGGACCGCGACGCCGACCGCCGCTACGTGGCGGGCCCCAAGAGCTACAACGTCAGCTGGGTGCTGCTGACCTTCCTGGGCATCTTCGGCATCCACCGCTTCTACCTCGGAAAATGGCTCACCGGTCTGCTTTGGCTGCTGACCGGTGGGCTGCTGCTGCTGGGCGTGCTGTACGACTACTGGACGCTGAACGGGCAGGTGGACGAGGTCAACGGCGGGGCGAACTGATTCGCTCCCGTGCCTGCCAGCACGCGGTGGTGGGCGGCCCGCAACATGCCCCTCACTTCATCCTTGCCTTCGATGGCGATGCCGCTCAGGTTTGGGGCCGACTGCGCGCACCGCATACCGAGCACGAACTGGACAAGCAGATTGCCGCAATCGCACTGGTCAACGGACTGACTGTCGTGACCAGGAACACCGCCGACTTCGCGGGAACGGGCGTGAACCTGTTCAACCCGTTTGTCGCAGCTTGACCAGTCGTGATGGGTCTGAGGGGCTGCGAGTGAGTCGAGGTGTGCCCTGGGATCAGGGTGCGGCATCGTTTACCCCCTCGGAGAAAGTAGCTAGAGTCCGCCAAGGCGGTCTGATCGGCAAGACCTTCTTTGGGAAGCGCCATTGGGAGAGAAGTCAGTGCCGCCGGCGCGTTCAGAATTCTTCAAGCCAAGGAAAGCCTCTGTGATGGGGCTGGACAACCCGGGCCGGACCAGTTGTTCCTCGTCATGTCGCGGCTTCACCTTGCTCGAGTTGCTGGCGGTGGTGGTCATCATCGGTTTGCTGGCCGCCTACGTGGGCCCCAGACTGTTTGGTCAGGTCGAGAAGTCGCAGCAACAGGTGGCCCGCTCGCAAATCGAAAGCTTCAGCCGGGCCCTCGGGGCCTTCAGGCTGGATGTCGGCCGCTTCCCGACGAACGAGGAGGGCCTCTCCGCCCTGCGCACCGCGCCTTCAGGTGTGGCGAAGTGGAACGGGCCCTACATCGATAAACCCGTGCCTTCGGATCCCTGGGGACGTCCCTACAGCTACCAGGCATCCGGCACCAATGGACGGGACATCGACATCACGAGCCTGGGCCGGGACGGAGCGACAGGCGGCACCGGCGACGCAGCCGACATCACCAACCGATAGCAGGTGCCGTCTTGCTTTACGAAGTACGCGTTGCCGATGCCGCATCACAGCTCAAGACGATCCAACTAGAGGCGTCCGACGTGACGGACGCCCGACAGCAGGCCGTCAAGCTTCGTCTGACGCCTATCTCGGTAAAGGCCCTTGCGGCCGGCCACAAGGGCCGAAGTGATCGCTTTGACCTCTCGCTGTTTGCCGAAGAGTTGCAGATGCTGCTCAGTGCAGGACTGCCCCTTATCGACGCCATCGAGGGCTTGGCTGAGCGCCAGTCCGGTGCTGCTGCCCACGCTGTCTTCGAGGCCTTGGCAGTCCGTCTGCGCAATGGTGAACGGCTTTCCACCGCCATGAGCCGACAGCCCGAAGTCTTTCCTTTGCTTTTCGTCGGCATCGTTCGTGCGGCTGAATCAACCAGCAGCCTTCCGTCTTCGCTGACCAAGTTCGTGGCCTATGAGTCGCATCTGCGCACCCTACGAGAGCGCATGGCCAGCGCGGCGATCTATCCCATGATCCTGCTGGTAGTGGGCTCAGCGGTCACCCTGTTCCTGATGACGTACGTGGTCCCGCGCTTCGCGGCGGTCTACCAGTCCAGCGGCAGGCCTCTACCATGGGCCTCGCAGACGCTGTTAGACGTCGGACGGCTGCTGAATCAGTTCTGGCTGCCGGGCCTGGCCCTGCTGGTCGGGGCTCTACTCACTGGTTGGCTTTGGTACCAGCCTCGCAAAGAGACCCTGGGCTGGATCCAACTCTTGGGCCTGTTGCCCGGCGCAGCCAGCCGCGTGGCTACGATCGAAGTGTCTCGCCTGTATCGAACGCTGGGTATGCTGTTGGACGGGGGGCTTCCCGTGAGGGACGCCTTGAAGTTGGCCACTGCAGTTGTCTTCGGGGCTCGTCGGCAAGCCTTGGCCGACGTACTGCGAAAGGTTGAAGGCGGTGAGCCACTTTCCGCCAGCCTGGAACAGGCCGGACTCTCTACGCCATTGGCCCTTCGGCTTCTTCAGGTAGGTGAACAAAGTGGACAACTCGGACCCATGCTGGAGCGCGCCGCGATGTTTCATGAGCATGAGACGGCCTTGTGGATCGAACGCTTCAGCAAGGCCTTTGGCCCAATCCTGATGATCCTGATCAGTCTGATCGTCGGCGTAGTGGTCATCTTCCTGTACATACCCGTGTTTGATCTCGCCGGGAGTCTGCAGTGACGGTGGTCGCGCCGGTGCTCACGCGCGAAGACTTGGCCCGACTTCGCCAGGTGTCGCGAGATGGCTTGCCGCCGGTGCTGGCACTGGCGGACCGCTTGTCCCTGACACCACGCGATGCCGCTCGGCTGCTGGCAGAACGGCTCTCGCTGCACTACCTGGACAGCGGCAGTCTGGCCGGCTTCCGTCCGGACCTTGCCCGCATGCCGCTGGCCGCAGCACAGCAGCAACAGTGCGCCTTGCTGGTTGCGGCGGGCCCCGCTTCGGCCAGCGCAGTCACCATGGTGTTGCTCAGCGACCCCTTCGACGAAGACCGGGTCCTTCAACTCCAGCATCAGTGCGGTGGGCGCTGCGGCCTGGCCCTCGCGGCTCCGGAGGATGTGCGCGCATTCCTGCAGCACTGGGAACAGGCGTCCAGCGCTTTGGACACGCTTGAGGACGACCCCACGACGGCAGAAAGCTCTCGAAGCGTTGAAACCCTTTCCTTCGCCGCCGTGGCAGAAGCAGGAAGCCGGGCCTCGATGTTGGTCAACTCGACCCTGCTGGACGCGCACCGAGCCGGTGCCAGTGACGTGCATTTCGAGTCGACCGACAGCGGCTTCACGGTGCGCTACCGCATCGATGGCGTGCTCGACGCCGTCAAGGACGTGCCTGGACGCGATGTGGCCGAGCAGGTTGTGTCCCGGATCAAGGTGCTCTCCAGTCTGGACATTGCAGAGCATCGCGTTCCGCAAGATGGCAGCTACCGTGTCCGGGTGCGCGAGCGCGACGTCGATCTGCGCGTGTCGGTCATGCCCAGCGTGCACGGCGAGGACGTCGTCGTCCGCATTCTGGACAAGCAGTCGATCATCGAGTCGGCCGGGAGACTCAGCCTGGACGCCCTGGGATTCGACCTCGACACGCGAACCAGGCTGCGGCGCCTGCTTGATGAACCTTATGGCATGGTGCTGGTTACCGGACCTACGGGTTCGGGCAAGACGACGACGCTCTATGCTGCCTTGTCGGAGCTCCACACCGGCCGCGAAAAGATCATCACCATCGAAGACCCGGTGGAGTACCAACTGCATGGCATGCTCCAGATTCCCGTCAACGAGAAAAAGCAGCTCACGTTCGCACGGGGGCTGCGCTCGATTCTTCGGCACGACCCGGACATCATCATGGTCGGGGAGATCCGCGACCGCGAAACCGCGGAGATTGCCGTGCAGTCCGCACTGACCGGCCACCTGGTTCTTTCGACGGTTCACGCCAACAGCGTTCTTGACGTCTTTGGGCGCTTCGCCCACATGGGGCTGGATACCTATGCCCTGGTGTCGGCAATCAACGGCGTCTGGGCCCAACGGCTGGTACGCCTCAACTGCCCCAGTTGCAGCCGCGATGACGTGCCGGATGACGCCCAACTGTCTCGGCTCGGGCTCGCCCGCACGCAGGTTCAGGGCTTCAACTTCCGAAAAGGTGTCGGTTGCGGTGAGTGCAGAAATACGGGCTACCGCGGCCGTCAGGCCATTGCAGAGATCCTGCGGGTGGATGGTGACATCCGCGAGATGCTGCTGACCAAGCGTTCCATGCGTGAGGTCCGAGACGCGGCGGTCACCGGCCAGGACATGCGCAGCATTACCGAGATCGGCCTGGACCTCGTGAGCGCCGGCAAGACCACCCTGGAGGAGATCCGTCGTGTGGCCTCGTCGCAGTGATGTGCTCTTCATGGGCCTGTCGCAGGCTCAGGCAGAGTGGCGCCTCAACGGCGGTGACCCGCAAGGTGCTGCGCTCTTTGCCAAGGGCGCGCGGTTCGAGCAAGCTGCAATGAAGCTCCAGGCAACGTCTCTCGGTCCGCTCTCTGCCATGCACCTAGTTGCCGGCAGCAGTCTCGCCCGCCACTGGGTTCAGACGGTCCCGCAAGGCCTTCGCTCGCTGTCCGATCTCCAAGCCCTGGTTCAGTCGCGTGCAGAGCAGTTGTTTGGCGGCGATCCCGGGTGGGTCGTGGCAGCAGATTGGCAAGCCAGGCACCCGTTTCTTTGCGCTGCTTTGCCGCAGGACATCGACTCGTGGGCATGGTCACTGGCGAGCCAGAGGCAGGCAACGTTGCAGCTCGCTACCAGCCTGAGCCTGGCGCTTGCGCTGAACGCGCCAAAGCTGCCATCCGATGGATGGGTCGCGATCCACGAGCCCGAAGCGCTGCATCTGCTGTACTTCCTGGCTGGCAAACCGACATACCTCAGAACGACTGTCGTCCCGCTGGGCCTTGATGACGTTGCGCTGCAGGCTGAGACGGCCGCCGAACTGGAGCGGTCCTCCGCGCTGGCCGGCGGATTGCCTACCGAGCCGCTGACGGTGATGTCGATCAGCAGCGCTCCTGCCCAAACCCAGGCCAGCGCGGCAATGGGCCTCGCCGGATGGCTGCACACAGGCACCTCGCCATGAAGCCCGACCGCATCCGCTTCGGCAAGACTCGTTGGTGGCATCGCTTGCTGGGTCGCGGCACACGGTGGGAGCAGACGGGCCTGGCAATGGCGCTTCTGCTCTCCGCTTCCCTGCTGGCCTGGTTGGCCTGGCACTTGCAGGAGCTGGAACAGCAGCGAGAGCGCCTGCAGCTTGCCCTTGACCAAGCCCGGGCCCCCGTCACCCGGCCTGCGCCACGGCCCTTGGGGCTCGTCATTCCTGCAGAGGCCCTCCGACAGATGGACGCTGTAACCGCGCGCTTGAATGTGCCCTGGTCGGATGTGCTGGATGTCATTGAGCGCAGCGCGACCCCGAAGGTTGCTCTGCTGGCTCTCGAACCCGACGCCCGCGCGGGCAGCATCAACCTGACGGCTGAAGCAAGGTCATTGGAAGACTTGCTCGCCTACGCCGAGGCTTTGGGCCAGGACACCGCGGTCGCCTCCGTCGATCTGGGCCAGCATGATCTCCGCGCCCAGGAACCCGGGCAACCGGTGCGGATGACACTGTCCATCAGCCCTACACCCTTTCGGCAGTGACGGGCAAAGGACATGGCATCGACGGACTCCCAAGACCTGCCCGCGCTGTCAGTCCGGCACGCCTCGGCGCGGCCCGGCTGGCCCACGCGCCTGTCGGCGGAAGTCTGGCTGCACCGTCATGGCTGGGCACTGCCAGCCATCGCGCTCCTTGCCATGATTGCCGGCGCCCTGGCGGTCCTGCAAATCGGGCCCGCACAGCGCGAATCAGATCTCCTGAGTGCTCAGCTCCAATCCACCAGGGCCCGCGCCCTCCCAGCGCCGGCGGTCGTTGAGCCAATGGTTCCCGAGCCCGGCCAGCAATTGCGCAACACGCTGGGCAACGCCGACGCAGGCCCTTCGCAGGTGAAGCAAATTGTCGAGATTGCCCGGCTGCACGGCATCAAGCTTCCGCGAGCACAGTACGCCAAGTCTCGCCAGGCTCCGTCCGGTATCGAACACACCGACATCACGTTCAGCTTTGTCGCTGCATATCCAAGGACGCGCGATTTCGTCGAAGACGTCTTGCGCGCGTTGCCGAACGCCTCGGTGGACCGCTTGTCCTTCGAACGGGATCAGGCGCAGGGCGCCGACACTGAGGTCACGTTGCGGCTGACGCTCTGGCGCTGGCCGGCAGCACCCCAACTAGCGGTGAAGCGATGACCAACCCCAAGCACCTGCGCTGGCTGTTGTGGATCGCACTGCTCGTCAGCCTGGGCTGGCTTGTGGCGACAGACCAGCGCCGTGTGGAGACGCCCGTCTTGTCAGAAGTGCCGCGGCGTCAGAACAAGGCCCCGACACCGCCAGTGGGAGCAGATCCCCGTACGGAGGTTATCGTGCGCGAGCTGGTCCCCAGACACCAGCTGATCGCCAAGCGCCAGCCCGGCGCACCCGTCACGGACCTGTTTGCCAGCCGAGCTTGGGATCCACCGGCAGTCGTGGCCCCTGCTCCGGCGGCCCTGCCCCCACCGCCTGCTCCACAGCCGCCACCGTTTGCATACCTGGGCAAGCGCCGGGACGACCAAGGCTGGCAGGTCTACCTTGGCCGTGGCGACCTGGCGCTGATCGTCCGCGAAGGCGATTCTGTCGAAGGCGGCTACAAAGTCGAGTCCATCAAGCCACCGACGCTGACGCTGGTCCGCGCCGACGGCAGACAACAGATTGCCATCGGGGAGTGGGAGTGAAGGAAGTTCGAAGCCGGGTCTGGTTCTTCTCTGCATTGCTGGTCACCATTGGACTGGTGGGATGCGCTGCGCAGAGCGCCGTCGAGCAAGGTGAGTTGCTCATTGCCAGCGGCCAAACGCGCGAAGGCCTGGCCAAGCTGCAGGAAGCCGTGCAGATTGACCCGACGTCAGCGCAGTACCGCATGGCCTACATCCTCAACCGCGATCGCGCCATCCAGGGTCTGCTGGACCGTGCAGACGCCGCACGCAACGAAGGTCGACCGGAGGATGCAGAAGCACTGTTTCGAGAGGCGCTGACCTTACAGGCCGGCCAAGAGCGTGCGCTGGCCGGCCTGCGCGCAATCGACAACGAACGCCGCTGGACGGCGCGGATAGCCGAAGCCGAATCGTTGTTGGCCCGCAAGGACACGGATGCGGCGCGAGACAAGCTGCGCCCCGTACTGGTGGAGGCGCCGCGTCACGCGCAGGCGCGGAAACTGCTCCAACAGATTGAAAAGGCTGCCGAGCGGCCGGTGGTCGAAACGGCGCTGGCCGCTTCCTTCCGCAAGCCCATTTCCATCGAGTTCAAGGACACCAGCCTGCGCACCGTGTTCGACATCATCGCCCGCACGGCCGGTTTGAATTTTCTCTTCGACAAGGACGTGCGCAGCGACCAGAAGACATCGATCTTTCTGCGCAATTCCACCATCGAAGCGGCCGTCAACATGCTGCTGCTGACGAACCAGCTGGAGCAGCGCATCGTGGACGACAGCACCGTGCTGATCTATCCCGCCAGTGCAAACAAGCAGCGCGAGTATCAGCCCCTGAGCGTGCGCAGCTTCTACCTGTCGCACGCCGAAGCCAAGGTTGTGGCGGCAACCGTCAAGGCCATTGTGAAGACCCGCGAAGTGGTGGTCGACGACAAGCTCAACCTGCTGATCGTTCGCGACAGCCCTGCTGCCATCCGGCTGGTCGAGAAACTGGTGGCTCTGCACGACGTACCCGAGCCGGAGGTGATGCTCGAAGTCGAGATCCTGGAGGTCAAGCGCACGCGCCTGCAAGACCTGGGCATCAGGCTGCCCGATCAGTTGAGCTTGTCACCTTTGGCCGCCACCAGCGGCGGCGCCATCACGCTGCGCGACCTGCGCAACCTCGATTCGGGCAGTATCGGCGCACAGCTGGGCAGCACCTCCATCAATGCCAAGAAGCAGGAGACCGACGCCAATCTGCTGGCCAACCCGCGCATCCGCACGCGCAACCGCGAGAAGGCCAAGATCCTCATCGGTGAACGCGTGCCCAATATCACCACCACGCTCACGTCCACCGGCTTCTCCACCGACTCGGTGAACTACGTGGACGTGGGATTGAAACTCGACGTCGAACCCATCGTCTATCCCGATGGAGAAGTCAGCATTCGTGTATCCCTCGAAGTCAGCAACATCATCAACCAGGTGCAGACCAAGTCGGGCTCGCTGGCGTTCCAGATCGGTACGCGTGGCGCACAAACCGTGTTGCGCCTGGCCGATGGCGAGAACCAGGTCTTGGCGGGCCTGATCAACGACGAAGACCGGCGCACGGCCTACAAGCTGCCTGGTGCCGGCGACCTGCCCGTGGTGGGCCGCCTGTTCGGCAGCCAGGCCGATGACAACAGCAAGACCGAAATCGTGCTGTCCATCACCCCGCGCATCATCCGCAACATTCCCCGCCCGCCAGCCAGCCTGGCCGAGTTCGATTCGGGCACCGAGGCCAGCGTGGGTCAGCGGGTAGGCGGTTCCTTGGCGCCTGCACTCGCGGCTGCGCCGGCACAGGCGCCGAAATCCCCGACCCCTGCCAACGGTCAGGCCGCAGACCCCGCGGTGGCTGCACCGGGCGCTGCTGCGGCATCACCAGCGACGCCGACGACCAACGGAGCCGCGCCCCCCGCAGCGCTGACCTGGCTGGCGCCACGGCAGATCAAGGTGGGCGACACCGTCACGCTGCAGGTCATGGCGCGCAGTGACACACCCTTGTCCGACTTCCCGCTCACGCTGACTTACGACCCATCGGCCCTGCAGCACGTGGCCACCAACGAAGGTGACTTCATGCGGCAAGGTGGCGCGCCCAGCCAGTTCACCAGCAGGCCCGAACCAGCAGGTCAGGTCGCAGTCGGGCTTTCAAAGCCGGGTGGAGGTGGCGCCAGTGGCAGCGGCGTTCTGGTGTCGTTCACCTTCCGCGCGCTGGCTGCAGCATCGCCGACGAGTCTTTCGCTGTCTGGGGTTACGGCTGCTGCATCCGGGGGCGGCAGCGTGCCCGTGCAGGCACCGCAGCCATTGGCGCTGACTATTTCGCCCTGACCGAGCATGCAACATCGGGTGCGGGGCTTCACGCTCATCGAACTGCTGGCCACCCTGGCCATCATGGGTGTGCTGGCCAGCATCGTGCTGCCGGTGGCGCAGGTGCAGGCGCAGCGCCAGAAGGAGCGTGAACTGCGCCTGGCGCTGCGCGAGATCCGGGCAGCCATCGACGCCTACAAGCTGGCTTCCGACCAGGGCCGCATCGCCCGCCCGGCCGGGGCCACCGGCTACCCGCCGAACCTGGACGTGTTGGTGGATGGCGTGGACGACCGGCGCACCCCCACCGGCCCCAAGCTGAAGTTTCTGCGGCGCATTCCCCGCGATGTATTGCACGACGATGGCAGCTTGCCTGATGCAGACACATGGGCCAAGCGCTCGTACGCCAGCGAGGCCAAGGAACCCGCCGAAGGTGATGATGTCTACGACGTTTACAGCCGTTCGCCACTGACCGGGCTCAACGGCGTGCCGTACCGCCGCTGGTGACCGCCATGGAAACACGCCCACGCCCGCGCGACGGCTTTACGCTGATCGAGGTGATGGTGGTGATCGCCATCGCAGCGCTGCTGCTCACGCTGGCCGTGCCCCGCTACTTCGGCCAGGTGGATGCCGCCAAAGAGGCCGTGCTGCGTGACAACCTGCGGCTCACGCGCACCGTCATCGGGCAGTTCTATGGCGACATCGGCCGATACCCCGAAAGCCTGACGGAGTTGGTGGAGAAGCGTTACCTCACCGCCCTGCCGATGGATCCCATCACCCAGTCCTCCGAGAGTTGGCAGATCGAACCGGTGCCCGAGGGCTTCAAAGGCCAGGTCTTCAACCTGCGAAGCGGCGCGCCGGGCAACGCGCGCGACGGCACACCCTTTGCGCAATGGTGAAGGTGCGGCAACGCGGGCTGGCCCTGCTACTGGTGCTGCTGGCGGTGGCCGTCATAGGCCTGATTGCCGCCAACGCACTGCAAGCCGGCGCGCAGGTGACGCGCCGTGATGCCGAAGAAGAACTGCTGCACGTCGGCCAGACGTTCCGGCAGGCCATGCTCAGCTACGTCAACACCACCCCGGGCCAGGCAGCGTTGGGCCCCCGCTCTCTGGACGAACTGCTGCGCGATGCACGTGTTCCCGGCTTGCGGCGGCACCTACGGCAGATTCCGCATGACCCGTTCACGGGCCGCAACGATTGGGGGCTGCACAGGAGCCCCGATGGCCAGATCATCGGCGTCTTCAGCCTGGCCGAGGGGCAGCCGATCAAGCGCAATGGCTTCGAGCCTGCGCTGGCACGCTTGAACGATGCGCCCAACTACCAAGCATGGGTGTTCGGGCCGGCCTTGCCGCCCGCTGCCAGCGCCAGCCGGCCAGCGGCAGTCGAGCGCCAGCGCTGATCAGCGACGGCGCCGCGCCCTTGCGGACACCAGCGCCAGGCCGCTGAGAAGCATCAGCGCCGCAGTGCCGGGCTCAGGAACCGACTGACTGACATCGGCCAATGCCGAGATGGCCCAGGCGCCGCCGCCAAACGGCGACGCGGTGGCGCTGCCCGTGAAGCTGTAGGTTCCGGCCCCCAAGGACCACGAGCCCTGGCTCCAGGTTTCAGGGGCGAGCCAGGCGTCGTCGGGCGTGAACGCGAAGACGGTGTCATCGACCGGCACGTCGGATGTGGTCCCCAGCGCGCTTGTGCCACCTGAGATGACCTCTACACGGTCACCCGCGAAGCCGACATCCACCAGACGCAAGGTAAAGCTGGAAGCGCTGGTCAGCGTGAAACTGATGGGTTCGCCATCGAGTGGCGAGCGCCAGACGTCGCCGACGTCACCAACCACGAAATCAAACCATGCACCATCAGAAGTCAGGGCGACCGGCGCCGCGCTTGCCGCAGACAGTTGCAGTGCGGCAGCCAACACCACCAGGCCACGTTTGAGAGTTCCCACCTGTCGATCCCCTACTCCAGTCTGACCTGAATTCTGCAAGTTCAGCAGGCGCCGTGTCGGTAAATGTCCGCACGAAAGGCTCTTTGCTACACCCGCATTCGAGGGGGTCGACAAGGTCAAGACCATTGACAACCCTGCTGCGCAGAAACGTAAGCGGTCAATGAACCACGCCCTTGAACCCGGAGTGCATGCCTGAGAGCCTACGTGTCCACGTAGGAAGGTGGGCACGTAGTGAGAGAGGACATCGAGGCGATCGCCAAGCGGCTGG
>JALHPY010000116.1 GCA_022842305.1 Rubrivivax sp. | reverse complement strand
CACACCATTGCTCGGGGAGTTTGAAACATGCCAGCCTGGATTCCATCATCGCCGACCGTTGCGCCGCAGTCCGTCCTCGGTTGGAGCGGCGGGGCACTGCAGATCAACGGCACGGCCGTCTCGCAGGCCTCGACGTTCACCGCCACGCATCCGGCCATCGGCGACAACGTGCTGATGCGTCTTTCGCGCTTCGGCACGCTCACCGGCGATTGCACGCTGGCCATCGAGTTCGCCATCGACGACGCGGCGTCCAACTTTGGCGAGGCGCAGGTCTTCAGCAATGCGCAGATCAACAATGCCAACGGGTTGGCAGTGCGCATCCCGAGCTGCGGCAAGTTCTACCGCTTCCGGCTGAATCCGGGCACGATGGTGGGCCCCAACGGCTTGGTGATTTCGGCGAGAAGCTGAATGCCAGTTATCGGGCTCACGGTCAGCGGCGGCCGGCTGCAACTCAACGGGCAGCGCTTCCGCAACATCGGCCTGAACTGGGGCGGCGCCATCACGCGCATCTTCGGCCAGGTGAGCCCAACGGCGTGCGCCTACACCCCAGGCGCTGAGCAGGACGCGTTCATTGCTTATGCGCAGTCCGTGGGCGCTCGCGTGGTGCGCATCAAGGCAACGCCGTTCTACCCCGCGCAGTGGACTGTCGGCATCCAGAACAACAAGGCCTGGAACGTTGCCAACGCCACCGACCGCGCGCTGCACTACGCCCAGATCGACAGCTTCCTGGCCAAGCTGAAGGCCGCCAACATGGGCGCCATCGTCTGCATGTTCTTCCGCTGGCCGACCATTCCCGACCTGGTGGGCGAGAACTGCCGGCAGTGGCTGGCGCCGGCCAGCAACACCCGCACTTACGCCACCACCATCACACAAGAGCTGGTGAACCGGTACACCGGCGGCGCCCGCGCTGACTTGGCCGAGGCTGTGTGGGGCTGGGAGTTCGGCAACGAAACAAACCACGTCAACGACTACAACGCCACGCCCAGCGACAACGGAATGTGGGGTGTCAACACCGCCTACGGCACGCAGACCGCGGCCGCTTACAACGTTGGCGGCGCGTCGGTGCTCACGACTGGGGGTACCTATGACTTAAGCGAGCTGCGCACGATCCTGGCCTGGTGGGATGGCGTGGTTTCCGCCATCGACCCGACGCGCCTTCGCATGAGTGGAAACGGACCGAATTCGTACTGGCAGCCGGCTGTGGGCGGCTCCATCATCCAGCCTCTTGACCGCTGGGTGGCGCAGCAGCTGCGCGACAACCCGCACAACTCCGTGTGCATTCACTGGTACGGCGGCCTGGGCTATTCCAGTTTCAACAGCCGCGGCTTGAGCGCGTGCCTGGCCGCAAGCCGCAGCGCCGCGCAGTCCAGAGGCCAGGCATTCGTTGTTGGTGAGTACGGCAACCAGCCGCGCACCATCACCAGCATCGTGGTGTTTGCCGGCACCGCGACGGTCAGCGTCAGCACCAACTGGGCAAGCGAGGTTGGCGATGTCGTGCGGGTTGTTGGCGCAGGCGGCCTCGATGGGGACTACACCATCACCGCGCTGCCCGGCGGGCAAAACTCACCCGCAACGCTTCGCGCGCCGACCGGCACCCCCAACGGCAGCGCCGGCGTCGGCGTCGTGCAGCATCTGGCGAGCCAGTTTCAGCGCATGACGGCAGACATGGCAGGCGCGCAGGTCGATCTGGCCCTGGTGTGGTGCTACGAGTCAGACCCATTCCACCCGCCCGGCGAAAGCCTGACGCAGGCGTGCAACGTCTTTCAAGGTCCTGTCATCCGTGATGCGAACCAAGAGCTTCTCAGGGCCTCTTGGTGATGGACGCGCCCGACACCGAGCAAGCCCGCGTCGACGCGCTGTTCCTGGCCATCTTCGAAGACGACCGCCGGGGCGCCGAGGTGTTCGAAGCCCTGCTGCAGCGCTTCGGCACCTCGCGCGTGCACACCGACGGCGGCATCGACGCGGTGCTCAAGACGTACCGCGGCGCGGCGCACCGCGAGCTGCTCGACTACATCGTGCTGCGCTGCAACCGGGCGCGCGGCGTGAACGATCCTCTGCCCCCAGCGCCCGCGGAGAACTCCGATGCTTCTACGCTCTAGCCATCCCTTGCGCGCGCCCGAGGGCGACGCTGGCGGCGGTGGTGGTGCACCTGCACCCAGCCCAGCGCCTGCCCCTGCTGGCGCACCGGCGCCGGGCCCATCGCCCGCACCCGCCCCGGCTGGCGCCGACTCGCTGCTGCGCCCGCCTGCTGGCACGCCAGCACCACCGGCCCCTGCGCCTGCTCCCGGTCAGCCGCCAGCCCCTGCGCCGGCGCCTGGCGCGCCCGCAGAGTTCGACTGGCTGCCCGAGAAATACCAAGTCAAGGGCGCCGACGGCAAGCTCGACCTGGCCGCCAGCAGCAAGAAGCTGAGCGAGGGCTACGCGGCTGCAGCCAAACGCATCGGCACCGGCGATCTGCCGCCCGAGACACCGGACGCCTACACCTTCAAGGTGCCCGACACGCTGAAGGACGTGCCTGTCAGCGAGGTGCTGCAGCCCTTTCGTGAGCGCGCCCACAAGGCCGGGCTCACCCAGGCCCAGTTCGAGTTTGTCGCCGGCGAGTATTTCGAGCTGGTGCCCCAGATGCTCGACGGTGCGGCCAAGGTATCGGCCGACCAGGCACGGGCTGAGCTGCAGAAGGTGTGGACTTCTCCGGGCGACTATGAGCAGAACCTGAGTGCGGCGCAGCGCGCGGTGGCCAGCGTGCCCGAGGCACTGCAGGGCCAGCTGCACGAGAAGCTGGGCACCGACCCGGTGTTCCTGCAGTTCGCCGCGGCACTGGGCCGCGAGATGCGCGAGGACCGCCCGCCAGGTGGCGGTGGCGGCGATGGCAACCGCGCGGCCACGATGGAGCAGCTGATGGCGCACCCGGCCTATCGCGACCCGAAGCACCCCGAGCACAAGCAGGTGAGCGAACGCGCGCGCCTGCTGGCCGAGAAGCTGCACGGCAGCGCGCCGGCCATGTGATCGGTCAGGAAAGCCAAAGCCGCTGCGCCAACACTGCGAGCCCATGAACAGGCCCGCGGTGGCGCGCGGACACCCTGACCCAACGCCCGAGCGCTGCGGCACGACAAGCCGGTCGCAGCAGCCGTAGAGCAGGCCCGGCCCGCCGGACACCCTGAACCCAGGCTGAACCTTCAACCTTCGGAGTTCGGATCATGTCCACCATCCCTCAGTGGTTCGTGCAGCAGTGGGATACCGCTGTTCGCACCGAGGCCAGCCAGAAAGACTCTCGGCTGATGGCTGCAGTCACCGACCGCGGCGCCATCGCCGGCGAGTCGTTCACCATCAACTTCCTGGGCGACGACGGCGCGCTGCTCGACGCCAACAACGTGCGCCACGGTGACACCGAGTGGTCGCCCGAAACGCACCAGGCCCGCGTGGTCAACATGGCCGACTTCTACCGGGCCGTGCCGCTGGACCGCAACGACATCCCGAGGATGCTGGTCAATCCGGTGACCGGCGGCGACTACATGACCAACCTCATGAGCCGCCGCAATCGCCGCATCGACGACATCATCTATCGGGCTGCGCGCGCCTCGCAGCTGGCCAAGGACGGCAGCACCATCGCGCTGCCGGCCAGCCAGAAGGTGGCCGTGTCGGCCAGCGGCTTCACCAAGGCCAAACTGATCACCACCAAGAAGATCTTCCGTCGCAACGAAGCGGACAAGGAAGCCGGCGAAGAGCTCTACATCGTCTACAACGACGAGATGATGGAAGACATCCTCAGCGACACCACGCTGACGAGCGCCGACTATCTGGCCGTGAAGATGCTTCAGGAAGGCGACGTGAGCCGTCGCTGGATGGGCTTCAACTGGATCCCGTTCAACGGCATCGAGCTGACCGGCGGCGTGTACTACACGATCGCCTGGGCCAAGTCCGGCATGCACTTTGGCAAGGGCTACGAAGAAGGCAACGTCACCCGCCGCGGTGACAAGAAAGACGCCTGGCAGGTCTCGATGGGGGCCAGCTACGGCGCCGGCCGCCAGGACGAGAAGAAGGTCGTCGAGATCGCCTTCCAGTAACCCAGCCACACAGGAGAAACTGAAATGGCAGAAATCAACGGTCGATTCCCCGCCGAGGTGGCCGCCGGCCGCAAGGTGCTGTTCGACAGCCAGGGCGAAACCTCGGTGGCTGTGTGCGAGATGCCGCTGGTGCACGCTGGCGCAGCGATTGCCGACACCGTGGGCTTCGGCGTGGTGCTGAAGAAGGGCGTGCGGCTGCTCTGCCCGGTGACGCTGAGCAACGGCGCCGGCACGGTCTCGTGCACGCTGGCGGTGGGCTTGCGGAACCCGGTGACGAAGGTGGCCATCGACGCCACGGCCATCCTGGCGGCCACGGCCATCAACGCCGCGCAGACCATCCAGGCCAACACCGGCACCAAGTTGACGGCGGGTCAGCGCTACGTCCTGGACCAAGACGCCGAGATCTACGGCACCGTGGCCGGCGCGGCCATCCCGGCCAACCAGGTCATTCGCATCGAGGTGCCGTTCCTGGGCGCTTGATGCCCTGGCGCGTGCGCTGCACTGAACGGGGGCCGCGCGCCCCCGTTTTTCATGGAGGGACGCCAGCATGGCCACCGACGTTTCGATCTGCTCTGCGGCGCTCCTGAAGCTGGGCGACTTCCCGATCGCCACCCTGCAAGAGGGCAGCCAGCGCGCACTGCTGTGCGCCAACATCTACCCGCCGGCCAAGCTCGACGTGCTGCGCTCGCATCCCTGGAACTGCTGCGTGACGCGCGTGCTTCTGCCGCCCCTGGTTGCGCCGCCGGCCTTCAGCTGGCGCTACCAGTTCGCAGTTCCCGGCGACATGCTGCGTTTGATGCAGGTGGGCTACGACGGCTGCCAGCTCGACTACCAGCTCGAGGCCAACCGCATCCTGGCCAACACCGACAGCCTGCCGGTGGTGTACGTGGCGGACATCACCGAAGGCCAGTTCGACGCAAAGCTGGTGCACGTGATGACGCTGCGGATGGAAAAGGATCTGGCCTACCCGATCACCAAGAGCACGAGCTTGGCCGAAGCCAAGGATGCCGAATATGAGCGGGCGCTGAAGCGAGCCAAGAGCATCGACGGCCAAGAAAACCCGCCCGAGGAATGGAACGACTCGCCCTTCATTCAGGTGCGCGGCGGCGGCCCGGGCTACGGCTACAGCGGCCGCGGGATCTGACCGATGCCCAAGCTGCAGACCATCACCACGAACTTCACCGCGGGCGAGTTCTCGCCCAGGCTGCGCGGCCGCGTCGACTTGGAGAAATACAACGCCAGCGCCGAGAAGCTGGAGAACATCGTGGTGCTGCGCCAGGGTGGCGCGACCATCCGGCCGTCGCTGGACTTCAAGGGCCCGATCAAGGTGGCCGCGCAGACTGTGCGCATCATCCCGTTCGTCTACTCGCGCACCGATGCCTACATCCTCGAGCTGGGCGAGCTGTACCTGCGAATCTGGAAGAACGGCGCTCTGGTGGAGTCATCGCCCGGCGCGCCCTATGAGGTGGCCACGCCCTGGACAGCGGCGCAGGTGGGCTCGCTTGACTTCACGCAGGGCGCCGACACGCTGATCCTGACGCACCAGAGCGTCTACCCGCAGCGCATCCAGCGCTTCGGCGACACATCGTGGCGCGTGGGGCCGTGCCCATTCAACCCTGCGGCCATCTACGAGGGTGGGCATCGGCGCAGCGGCATCACGATGACGATCTCGAACGGCACTGTCGGGACGTTTCGGAGCATCACCGCGAGCGGCGCGTTCTACCAACCGGCCGACGTGGGCCGCGTCATCGGCTGGGGCAACGGCCTGGCCACGATCACAGCGTTCGGGTCCACTTCCAGCGTGACGGCCACCGTGACGGCAGCCTTCGACGCGCTCGCGGCCGCCGGCCCGGCCTGGCTGCTGGAAGGCACGCCGCAGACCACGCTGACCCCCAGCGTCGAGAAGCCGGTCGGCGCCAGCGTCACGCTGACCGCTGGCGCGAACGCCTGGCGCACCGAGGACAACGTCCGCTTCGTCGAGATCAACGGCGGGCTGGTGGAGATCGTCAGCACCGACCTGGCTCTGGTGGCCACCGGCATCATCCGGCGCGAACTCACCGGCATCACTGCCGCGCCGGCCGACGCCTGGGTGCTGAAGGGGCCAGTGTGGAACGACGTCGACGGCTACCCACGCACCTGCACGCTGTTCCAGCAGCGGCTGTGGTTCGCTGGCACGGCCAAGTTCCCGCAGAGCCAGTGGGGCAGCCAGTCGGGCCTGTTCTTCGACTTCACGCCCGGCACCGACGATGCGGCCGCGGTCTACAAGACCATCGACAGCGACGACATCAACGTCATCGAATATCTGGTGAGCGTCGAGTCGCTGGTGGCCCTGACCTTCGGCGGTGAGTACGAGACGCGCGGCGGCATCGAGAAGCCCATCACGCAGCTCAACGCGCAGCTGAGCAAGATCAGCAAATGGGGCAGCGACGCCGTGCGGCCCGAGGAAGCCGGCAAGGACATGCTGGTGGTGCAGCGCGGCGGCCGCGCGATCCGGCGCCTCAAGCGCGAGGACGTGGCCGGGTTCTCGATGATCGACGTGTCGGTCTTCAGCGAGCACCTGCTGGCCGACGGCGTGCGCTCGATGGCCTGGGAGCAGTCGCCCGAGCAGGTGATGTGGGTTGCCACCGGCGCGGGCAGGCTGCTGGCCGTGACGTACAGCGACGAGCAGAACACGGTGGCCTTCTGTAGCGGCAACGCCAGCGGCTTCGTCGAGTGGCTGGCCACCATCCCCGACGGCTCCGTCGATGCCACCTATGCGCTGGTGCGCCGCACGATCAACGGCGCCACGGCGCGCTACATCGAGCGCATCAACTGGGATGCGCCGCCCGGGCAGGACTGCCGCAAGGAAGTCGCCGGCGCCGAGTCGGACACGTGGCCCGGCTTTGGCCACCTCGCAGGACAGACGGTGCAGTGCCTGGCCGATGGCGTGCACGTGGGCAGCGCGGTGGTCAGCGGCGCCGGCGTCATCACGCTGCCGCGCACGGCCACCACGCTGTCGGCGGGCATCGGCTACAGCGCACGCATCCGGCTGCAGGCGCCCGAGGTGGGCACAGGCACCGGCACCTCGCAGGCCCAGGCCCAGGCCAACAACCAGATCTACGTGCGCTTCCTGAACACGATCGGCTGCAAGGTCAACGGCGACAACATCGGCTTCCGGCAGTTCGGCGCCGGCATCCTCGACGAGCCCATCGCGCCGTTCACCGGCATCAAGCAGATCACCGACCTGGGGTGGGCCATCGGCGAGGCACCCATCGAGATCGTGCAGGACCAGCCCTACCCGTGGACGGTGCTGGCGGTGGTGCGCAACTTCACGGTCAACCAGGGGTAGAGATGGGCATCAGTTCCACGCAGATCATGGCCATGGCCGGCGGCCTCAGTGCGGCGTCGTCGCTGATCCAGGCCGACACGCAGGCCCAGCAGAACAAGGCCGAGGCAGCGGGCCAGCGCGACCTGGCCGCGCAGCAGTCCGAGAGGGTCTTGCGCGCCACGGCGCGGCAGCGCAGCGCGGCCCGGGCAGCCACGGCAGCCAGCGGCGCCAAGATCGACGAGTTCTCGCTGGGCGTGGAGCAGGACATCCAGCAGGCCGGCGAGATGGACGCGGCCAACGTGCTGCTGGGCGGCGAGCGCACGGCGCGCGCGATGGAGCAGTCGGCCAAGCTGGCCAGGGCGCAGGGCTTGAGCAACGCCGGTGCGTCGCTGCTCGAGGTCTCCTACAAGGGCTGGAAGAACCCGAAGGGCAAGCCGGATCCAGCCTTCGCGCGCATGACCACCGGCAACAAGGGTTCGGGGGACTGACGCATGGCACGCATTCCAGGCATCGAGGGGCTGGGCGAGCAGGTGGCGCGCCCGGTGAGCTTCAACCAGACGCAGACGCCGGCGGGCGCTTTCGGTGGCCAGGTGGCCAACGTGCTGGGCGGCATCGGCGCGGACATGGCACGCGAGGAACGCCGGCAGGAGATCGAGGCCGATCAGGCCCAGAAGGCGGCCGACAAGGCGCAGGCCCTGACCGCGCTACAGTCGGCGCAGGACGATCTGCTCACGATCACCGACGAGGTGGCCGAGGGCGTGCGCACCGGCACCATCGACAAGGCCAGGGCCACCGAGGAATTCCAGACCCGCGCGCGCGACCGCGTGACGGCCGCAACCGAGAGCCTGCCCGAGGCCTTCCGCGCGCTGGGCCAGGTCGAGCTCACCGGCAAGGTCGGCCGCTTCGGCCGCGAGGTGTCCAAGGCCGTGACGCAGCGCAACCAGGGCGAGGTGCGCGCCGGCATCGACCAGACGCTGGAATACGCCGGGCGGCTGTACCTCAAAGACCCGGCAGCCGCCGACAAGATGGTGGCCGACTCGCTGGAGCAGCTGGGCCCGCAGAGCGGCCTGGGCCAGCTCGAGCTGCAGCGGCTGCGGCAGGGGTTCAAGGAAACCAGCAGGTACACGCTGGCCAGCTCGCTGGTGAACGGCGCACGCAGGGACAACAAGGCACTCGACGCGGTGGCTGTCCAGCTGGCCGGCGACGAGTTCGCCGACATGGACCCGCAGCGCAAGACGCAGCTGCTCACTGCGCTGGAAGGCTACAAGGTGGCCAACATCCAGCGGGCCGAGTCGGACGCGCGCCGGCGCCAGGCCGAGCAGGAGCGGGCGCTGCGGATGGCCGAGTCGCAGTTCACCGCGGCCAACGCCATCATCTCCAGCGGCAAGGTGCTGTCGCCCGAGTATGTCGAGCAGGTGTCGAAGGCCACGGCCGGCACGCCCTACCAGGCGGCCTTCAAGGAAGCGCTGCGCCATGCGCCCGAAAACACGAGCTTCGGCGTGCAGCCGCTGCAGGCGCAGGCTCAGATGCTGGCCGAGGCCCGAGCGCAGCTCAACGCCACCGGCACGAACCCGGCCGCCGAGAAGCGCGTCGCGCAGCTCGAGCAGATCCACCAGCAGGCCGTGAAGGACTACGCCGCCGACCCGCTGCTGGCGGCGCTGGAGCGCGGCATCGTCGACCGCGTGGCACCGCTGGCGGTGGGCGACGTGCCCTCGCTGCTGGCAGGCCTGGGCGAGCGCGTGGCGCAGGCGCAGCTGGCCAGCCAACAGGCCGGGCAGGTGGTATCTCCGCTGCTGAAGGCCGAGGCCGAGCAGGTGGGCAAGATGCTGAGCGTGCTGCCGGTGGAGCAGCGCGCCGGCGCCGTGGCGCAGCTGGCCCAGGTTGCAGGCCCGCAGCAGGCCGCAGCACTCGGCCGGCAGCTGGCGCCGCGAGATCAGGCGCTCGGCCTGTCGCTGGCCATGGCTGGCGCCAAGACGACAGAGGGCCGCTACACGTCCGAGCTGGTGCTGCGCGGCGCGCAGGCGCTGAAGGACAAGACGGTGGCGCCAGACACCAAGATGGAGAGCGGCTGGAAGGCCGAGATCGCCAAGATCATCGGCGACGCCTACCCGAACGAAGAGGTGCGCCAGGCCACGATCGAGGCGGCCTATCTGGTGCGCGCTGGCCTGGAGGCCGAAGGCAAGGGCAGCAACCGCCAGGCCGTGACGCTGGCCACCGGCGGCATCACCGAGCGCGGCGGCAAGAAGCTGCCGCTGCCCTACGGCGTGACGGCCAACGACTTCGACAAGAAGCTGCGCGCGCTGACGCCCGCGGCGCTGGCCAGCCAGGCGCCCGACGGTAAGGTCTACGTGGGCACCACGCCCATGCCGCTGGCCGACTTTGTGGCGGGCGTGCCCGAGGCGCAGCTGGTGCACGCAGGGCAGGGCCGGTACGCCGTGAGCGCTGGTGGTGGTCTGGTGCTGAACGCGCAGCGCCGGCCGGTGATCATCGAGGTGCGCTGATGCTGGACGCTGCATTCCAGGCCGGCACCGACACGGTGCTCAACGACATGGCCCAGCGACCGCGCGCGCCGCGCGTGCAGGCGCCGCGCTTCAGCCTGTGGGGCACAGTCGACGCCACGGCGCGCGGCTTCGCCGCCGGCATCAACGAGGTGGTGGGCTCGGCCGCCGACGTGATGGGCGCCTTCGGTGAGATCACCGCCGGGTCCTACACCGACATGCTGGGCGGCATGCCTGACCGCCAAGAGCGGCAGCGCCAGATCGACGCAGCGCTGAAGATGCAGCGCGAAGGCCCCGACTTCATGAGCCCTGTCGGCGGCGCCTTCCGCAGCGTCGCCGAGGGCTACATGCCCGACGCCACAACGTCGCACGCGGCCGAGGTGGTGGTGGCCGACTTCTTCCGGGTGGCCACCAAGGCGGTGGGCGCGGCCGTCACGCTGGGCCCGCTGGCCGGTGCGGCGGTGGCCGGCGCCGAGGAAGGCTTCACGCAGTCAGATGCGCTGGCGCGGCAGGGCGTCGACCTGGCCACCCGTTCGAAGGTGGGCGCCGTCACCGGCGTGGTGACCGCTGCAGGCCTGGCGCTGCCAGTGGCCGGCCGGACCTGGGCGCAGACGGTAGGCCTGGCGGTGGCCGGCGGCCCGGCATCGTTCGTCGGCCAGAACGCGGCCAACCGCGCCATCCTCGAGGCGGCCGACTACAGCAAGCAGGCGCAGCAGTTCGACCCGTTCAATCCGGTGGGCCTGGCCCTCTCCACCATCCTGCCGCTGGGCTTCGGGGCGATGGCCATGCGCGGCGCGCGGGCCCGGCCTGCCGACGCGCCGGTGATCCCGCAGGAAGTCGAAGACGCCGCCCGAGCTGGCCTGCTGCGCGAGAACGTGGAGGCGCACCGGCTGACGCCCGCGCTGGACATGGCTGCGGCGGCCGAGCATCAAGCCGGGGTGAGCCGGGCTCTGGAGCAGATGGCTGCTGGGCAGCGCGTCGACGTGGCAGAAGCCGTGCCGGTGGCGCTGCAGGACGCGCAATCTCTGGACGGCTTCAATGCGCGCATCGACCAGGCGCGCACGGCGCTGGCTGCCGAGGTAGAAGCTGCAGCCTTGGCGCGCGCAGAGCCAGCGCCCGCGCAACGCATTGAGCCCGAGGCTGCGCCGCGCGACCCGCTCGTGGCTGCCGTTGAAGACGCCACAGGCCAGCCCATGGATGCTGTGCTGCAAGCGCCGGGCATCCGCGCGCTGCGGGCGCTGGCGGGAGTGGAAGACGCGGCACCTGCACCGCCCGCACGCGCTGGCGCGACTGCCACGCAGGATCTCGTGATGGCCGGCCTGGAGCGCGCGGTAGCCGACCTTGAAACTGCCCGCGGCGATCTGCCGGTTCAGCTCGACGGCATGGACGCGCCGGTGCCGCTGCGCGAGCTGATGGCGACGATGCGCGAAGAAATGCAGGCCGATCTCGCCGACGTGCCGCTGCTCGAGGCCGCGGCCACCTGCTTTATTCGTACAGGCGCGGCAGCAGCGTGATGGCGGCCAGCAGCAGCGCGGGCACCGCAATGACGCCCATGCAGATCCAGTACCACTTCAGCGCGTGCAGCGCGTACCGCCACGAGCCGCTGCCGCCCCAGACCATGATCGGAATGATCAGGGTCATGCAGAAGATGACGGCGATGGTCTTGAGGAAGGTCAGCATATGGCGATGAGCCCCAACTGTATCGCCGCGGTGACCGCCGCGGCAGGCCGCCCCCTAACAGGTGCCCAGATCAAGGGGATCGAGGACCGGCTTCGAGCCACGGCCCGCCGGTTGGCCAGCAGCGACCCACAGTGGCAGAGCAAGAGCGCCGACCAGCGCACGCTGGACGCAGCCACGGCCGCCATGCAGGACGTGCAGGCCGAGGCCGCGCGCAAGGTGGCCAATGTGCAGCGCCAGGCCCTGAAGGCCGCGGCCGTCGAGCAGCAGGTGCGAGACGCGCAGGGGCAGTTCGGCGGCAACCGGCACAGCGCGCTGGTGAAGGTGGTGGAGCAGACGAACCAGTACATCGACGGCATCCGGCGCCAAACGCTTTCCAAGCTGATGCCGCTGATGGACGCCGCCGGCGACAGCCAGGGCGCCACGGCGGGCCGCAAGGCGCTGATGTTCCTCTTCGACGCGCAGAACCCCCAGATGACGCGCGACCTGGTGGCCGAGGTGTTCGGCAACGGCAAGGCCGGCACTGGCAACCAGATGGCCACCGCCGCGGCGCGCGCCTGGCTGGACACCATCGAGGGCATGCGCCAGCGCTTCAACGCGGCCGGCGGCGACGTGGGCAAGCTGGTCTACGGCTACCTACCGCAGCCGCACGACAGCGCCCGCGTGCGCGCGGCCGGCCGTGAGGCCTGGGCCGCCAAGACCCTGCCAGCGCTGGACCGATCGCGCTACGTGCGCGAAGACGGCAGCCGCATGGCCGACGCCGAGGTGCTCGACTTCTTGCGCGCGGCTTTCGACACGATCAGCACCGACGGCCTCAACAAGGCCATCCCGGGCCAGTTCACCGGCACCGGTGCTCGATCGAACCGCGGCGGCGAGTCGCGCCAGATCCACTTCAAGGACGGCGAGGCCTATCTGCGGTACATGGGCGAGTTCGGCAGCGGCAGCATGTACGACGCGATGGTCTCGCACGTGGGCGGTCTTTCGCGTGACATCGGCCTGGTCGAGCAGTGGGGGCCGAACCCGGCGGCGCAGTTCCGGCTGCAGGCCGACCTGGCCAAGCAGGCCGACGGCGGCGAGAAACGCGTCTTCGGCAACAAGGCCGAGTCCTACTGGCGGCTGATCGACGGCGCGGCCGGCAGCCCGGACAGCGCGAGCCTGGCCGCGGTAGGCCAGCACATTCGAAACATCCAGGTCTTCGGCAAGCTGGCCGGCGCGGTGATCAGCAGCATCACCGACCTCGGCACCCTGGCCGTGACGGCGGGCTACAACAAGCTGCCGTACTGGCAGGTGCTCAAGGACGTGGCGGGCACGGCCAAGAGCAGCGAGCAGCGCGAGTTTCTGACCACGCACGGCATCATCGCCGAGAGCATGGCGGCCGACCTGAACCGCTGGGCCGGCGAGCACCTGTGGAACAACTGGAGCGGGCGCCTGGCCAACAGCACCATGCGGCTGAGCCTGATGAACGCCTGGACCGACACGCTGCGCCGCGGCTTCAGCATGACGATGATGGACGGCCTGGGGCGCCTGGCCGGCAAGCAGTGGGCCGACCTCACCGAGTGGGACCGCTCGCACCT
>JALHPY010000115.1 GCA_022842305.1 Rubrivivax sp. | reverse complement strand
GCGGCGCTGGTGGCACCCTTCAAGCCCAAGGACGCGGCGCTGTTCTCGGTGATCTCGGCCTTCGACGCCGCCTACGGCGCCTACAACGACTTCCAGCAGGGCATCGAGCGCTACTGGACGCTGCGCTGGCTGCAGCAGAACGGCGTGACCGAGCTCGAAGCGGCGGTCATGAAGGACGGCCTGGTGCGCGCCGAGACGCTGCCGCTGGTCTTCCGCGTGGCCGGCTGCGAAAGCCTGCCGCGCGGCACGCGCGTGGCCGCGCGCATCACCGGCATCGACCTGCTCACGCTGGACCTGCACGCCTCGCTGGCGCAGCGCCTGGATGCGCCGCCGGCAGCGGCCGAAGCAGCGCCGGATGACCTGGCCGAGGACGACGAGATCGAGCCCGCCGGCGCGCTGCACCTGGCCATCGACCTGGGCGAGCCGACCCCGGCGCCCGACGCCGACCAGGCCGCCCCCGCCTGAGCCAGGCGCATGAACTGGCGCGACCTGTCGGCGATGCACTGGGCCCTGGTGGCCTCGACGGCCGTGCATGGCGCGCTGCTGACGGTGCGCTTCGTCGACCCCGAGCGCTTCAACCGCGCCTTCCGCGACACGCCGCTCGAAGTGATCCTGGTCAACGCGCGCGGCGAAGAGGCGCCGCTGAAGGCCCAGGCCATCGCCCAGGCCAACCTGGCCGGCGGCGGCGAGGCGCTCAAGGGCCGCGCCACCTCGCCCCTGCCGTCTGCCGCGACCATGCAGCTGGGTGACTCGGCCGACGAGGCGCAGCGCCGCATCGACCGGCTGCAGCAGGAACAACAGCAGCTGCTGGCGCAGATCCGGCGCGAGATCGCCGTGCTGCCGGCGCCCGACCAGCGCCGCGACACCGGCACCCCGCAACAGCGCGACGAGGACGAACGCCGCAAGCATCTGCTGCGACTGCTGGCCGAGATCGAGAAGCGCGTCAACGACGAGAACGCGCGCCCCAAGAAGCGCTACATCAGCCCGGCCACGCGCGAAGAGGTCTACGCGCTGTACTACGACGCGCTGCGCCGCCGCATCGAAGAGCGCGGCACGCGCAATTTCCCCGAGCTCAACGGCCGCAAGCTCTACGGCGAGCTGACCATGAACGTCACCGTCGACGCCAGCGGCCGCGTGGTCGAGGCCGAGATCGTGCGCGCCTCGCGCAGCCGCCGGCTCGATCAGCAGGCACTGGCCATCGTGCAGGCGGCGGCGCCCTTCGGCCCCTTCAGCGCCGCCATGCGCGCGCAGGCCGACCAGATCGTCGTGACCTCGCGCTTCCGCTTCACGCGCGACGGCGCGCTCGACGCCCAGCCGCTCGAGGCCCAGCGATGACCACCGACCCCCGCGACCCCCTCGACCGTTACGCCGTGCTCGGCAACCCGGTGGCGCACAGCCGCAGCCCCTTCATCCACGCCGCCTTCGCCGCCCAGACCGGCCAGGCGCTGGTCTACGAGCGCGAGCTGTGCCCGCTGGACGGCTTTGGCGTGCGGCTGCAGGCCCTGGCGGCGCAGGGCCTGCGCGGCTGCAACGTCACCGTGCCCTTCAAGTTCGAGGCGCTGGCGCTGGCGCCAAGGCACACCGAGCGCGCCGCGCTGGCCGGCGCCGCCAACGTGCTGTGCCTGGACCCGACGGGCTGGCTGGCCGACAACAGCGACGGCATCGGCCTGGTGCGCGACATCGAGCAGGGCGCGGGCCGCCCCCTGGCCGGCTGCCGCGTGCTGCTGGTGGGCGCCGGCGGCGCTGGCGCTGGTGTGCTGGGCCCCCTGCTGGCGGCACAGCCGGCGCAGGTGGTGCTGGCCAACCGCAGCGCCGACAAGGCGCAGGCGCTGGTGGCGCGCCACGCCGCCTGGGCGCAAGACCACGGCGTGCCACTGACCGCGGCGTCGCTGCAGGCGCCGGGGACCGGCTTCGATGTCGTGCTCAACGCCAGCGCCAGCAGCCTGCAGGGCGGCGCGGTGCCGGTGCCGGCCACGGTGCTGGGCAAAGGCGCGCTGGCCGTGGACCTGATGTACGGCGCGGCGGCCCAGCCTTTCCTGGACTGGGCCCGGGCACACGGCGCGCAGGCGCGCGACGGCCTGGGCATGCTGGTCGAGCAGGCAGCCGAGGCCTTTGCGCTGTGGCGCGGCGTGCGCCCGCTCACCGCCCCGGTGCTGGCCGCGCTGCGCGCCGAGATGGCGGCCGGACGATGAAACCGCTGTCGCCGACGGTGCGCCAGCTGGCGCGCGTGGCCGCCCTGCTGCTGCTGTGCGGCCTGGCGCTGCAGATCGTGTTTGCGCTGCGCATCGGCCTGATGCGCTGGGTGGCGCCCGAGTCCACCGCCTTCCAGCGCAGCGAGGCCTGGCGCCTGCTGGTCGAGCAGCAGCGCCTGCCCTGGGCGCAGGAATGGGTGGACGGCGCGGCCATCTCGGTGCACCTCAAGCGCGCGGTGATCGCGAGTGAGGACGCCGGCTTCACCGAGCACACCGGCGTCGAGTGGGATGCCATCGAAAAGGCCTGGGCGCGCAACCAGCGCGCCGAGCAGCGGGTGGTGCAGCGCCCCAACGCGCGCCCGCCCAAGCTGGTGGGTGGCTCTACCATCACCCAGCAACTGGCCAAGAACCTGCTGCTCAGCGGCGAGCGCACGGTGCTGCGCAAGGCGCAGGAATTCGTGCTGGCGCTGGCACTCGAAGGGCTGCTGGGCAAGCAGCGCATCCTGGAGATCTACCTGAACAACGTCGAATGGGGCGAAGGCGTGTTCGGCGCCCAGGCCGCGGCGCGGCACTACTTTCGCACCGACGCGGCGCGCCTGGGCCCCGAAGCCGCGGCGCGCCTGGCGGTGATGCTGCCGGCGCCCAAGCGCTTCGAGAAGCGGCCGGGCTCGCCCTACGTGCTGTCGCGCTCGGCCACGGTGATGGCGCGCATGGGCGCGGTGGAGCTGCCGTGAAGGATCAAGACGACGACGGCATCGCCGCCAGCGTCGCCCGCCTGGTGGTCGACGAAGGCATGGAGTACGCCGCGGCCAAGCGCAAGGTGGCGCGCGGTCTGGGCCGGCGCACCGAGCTGCCCAGCAACGAGGCGGTGGAGGACGCGGCACGCGAACACATCGCCCTGTTCCTGGCCGACACCCAGCCGGCCGAACTGGCCGCGCTGCGCGCCGTGGCCCTGCTGTGGATGGGCCGGCTGGCGGCCTGGCGGCCACACCTGTCGGGCGCGGTGTGGCGCGGCACGGCCACGCGGCTGTCGTCGGTGCACCTGGACCTGTATTGCGACGACCCCAAGGCGGCCGAGATCGCCCTGATCAACGCCGGTGAGTCCTTCGACACCGGTGCCCTGGACCGCCCCGGACGCGAGCCGCTGGAAGTGCTGACCCTGGCCAGCCCCTGCGCCGCCCTGGGCGAGCCCGTGACCGTGCACCTGATGCTGCACGACCTGGACGACCAACGCGGCGCGCTCAAGCCCGACGCGCGTGGCCGGCCCTGGCGCGGCAACCTGGCCGCGCTGCAACGACTGATGGCAGAGAACCCATGAACAGACGCTTGTGGATACTGGGCGGCGCCGGCGCCGCGGCAGCCGTGGCCGGCGTGGCCTGGCAGCAGGCCGGCAGCGGACGCGGCACACCCCCCGCCCCGGCCGCCCCCGCGCCCGTGAAGGGGCCGCGCGGCGAGCCCGCGCCGGCCACACTGTGGCAGACCCGCCTGCCCAACCCGGCCGGCGGTGAACTGGTGATGGAAGCCCTGCGCGGCGCGCCCATGGTGCTGAACTTCTGGGCCACCTGGTGCGTGCCCTGTGTGCGCGAGATGCCCGAGCTGGACCATTTCCAGCGCGAGTACGCCGACCGCGGCTGGCGCGTGGTGGGCCTGGCGTTGGACAACCTCAAGGCGGTGCGAGAATTCCTGGCCAAGACCCCGGTCAGCTATGCCATCGGCCTGGCCGGATTCGACGGCAGCACGCTCAGCCGCGAGCTGGGCAACGACAAGGGCGGCCTGCCCTTCACCGTGATCATCAACCGCCAGGGCGAGATCGTGCGCCGCCGTCTGGGCCAGACCAGCCTGGATGAGTTGAGGACTTGGGCCGCCGAGTTCTAGGCCTTTTGGACCATGGGGCCGCCTTCGCGCAATTTGCGCTCAGCAGCGTCGAACGGATCCCAAAAAAGCGTAAAGTCCGGCGTTCGCTGCTGAAATCGATGGTCACGCTGGCCAGCATCCAGCGCTCGGCCTGCGCCGCACAGGCCGCCAGAAGTCAATGAAATTGAAACGAGTTTAGACACAGAACAAACCCGATCACGGCCAATGCCGCCAATCCAGGCCCTGAGCCTGAAAATGCGCCGGCCCAGCGCTGGCGCGCCGAGCACAGCCGCCCACAGCCCCCCGTCGGCCCCGGGCCGATCGAACAAGAGGACCCCCATGGACCTGCGAAAACTCAAGACCCTGATCGACCTGGTGTCGGAATCCAACATCTCCGAACTGGAGATCACCGAAGCCGAAGGCAAGGTGCGCATCGTCAAGGCCGCACTGGCGGCACCGGTGGTGTACGCGCCCCCGCCGCCCTACCCCAGCGCCGCACCGCAGGCGCTGCCGGCCGGCCCGGTGATGTCACCCGCCGCTCCGGCCGCACCCGAGCCCGAGCCCGAACCGGCCGGGCGCGTGATCAAGTCACCCATGGTCGGCACCTTCTACCGCTCGGCCAGCCCGGGCGGCAAGCCGCTGGCGGACGTGGGCGACGCCATCAAGGAAGGCATGCCGGTGTGCATCATCGAAGCCATGAAGATCATGAACGAGATCGAGGCCGACTGCGAAGGCAAGATCAGCCGCATCCTGTGCGAGAACGGGCAGGCCGTGGAGTTCGGCCAGCCGCTGTTCATGGTCGAGTAGGCGGCCGCCCGTGTTCAAGAAGATCCTGATCGCGAATCGAGGGGAGATCGCCCTCCGCATCCAGCGCGCCTGCCGCGAGATGGGCATCAAGTCGGTGGTCGTCTACTCCGAGGCCGACCGCGAAGCCAAGTACGTGAAGCTGGCCGACGAGGCGGTGTGCATAGGCCCGGCCGCCAGTGCCCTGAGCTACCTCAACATGCCGGCCATCATCTCCACGGCCGAGGTCACCGACGCCGAGGCCATACACCCCGGCTACGGCTTCCTCAGCGAAAACGCCAACTTCGCCGAGCGCGTCGAGAAAAGCGGCTTCGTCTTCATCGGCCCCACGCCCGAATCCATCCGCACCATGGGCGACAAGGTCGCGGCCAAGCAGGCCATGATCAAGTCGGGCGTGCCCTGCGTGCCCGGCTCCGAGGGCGCCCTGGGCGAAGACCCGAAAGAGAACATCCGCATGGCGCGGGCCATCGGCTACCCGGTGATCATCAAGGCCGCCGGCGGCGGCGGCGGGCGCGGCATGCGCGTGGTGCACACCGAAGCCGCGCTGATCCACGCGGTGCAGACCACGCGCGCCGAGGCCGGTGCGGCCTTCGGCAACCCGCAGGTCTACATGGAGAAGTTCCTCGAGAACCCGCGCCATGTCGAGATCCAGATCATGGCCGACACCTTCCGCAACGCGGTGTGGCTGGGCGAGCGTGACTGTTCGATGCAGCGCCGCCACCAGAAGATCATCGAAGAGGCGCCGGCCCCCGGTATCGCCCGGCGCGTGATCGAGCGCATCGGCGACCGCTGCGCCGCCGCCTGCAAGAAGATCGGCTACCGCGGCGCCGGCACCTTCGAGTTCCTGTACGAGAACGGCGAGTTCTTCTTCATCGAGATGAACACGCGCGTGCAGGTCGAGCACCCGGTCACCGAACTCGTCACCGGCATCGACATCGTGCAGATGCAGATCCGCGTGGCCGCGGGCGAGAAGCTGCCCTTCACGCAGCGCCAGATCACCATGCGTGGCCATGCGATCGAGTGCCGCATCAACGCCGAGGACGCCTACAAGTTCACCCCCTCGCCCGGCCGCATCACGCTGTGGCACGCGCCCGGTGGGCCGGGCGTGCGCGTGGATTCGCACGTCTACACCAACTATTTCGTGCCGCCCCACTACGACTCGATGATCGGCAAGATCATCTGCCATGGCGACACGCGCGAGCAGGCGCTGGCGCGCATGCGCACCGCGCTGTCGGAAACGGTGGTCGAAGGCATCCAGACCAACATCCCGCTGCACCGCGAACTGATGGCCGACGCCAAGTTCATCGAGGGCGGCACCAGCATCCACTACCTCGAAGGCTGGTTGGGCCAGCACCGCCGTTGAAATGATTCCCCCCGAAGCGCCTTCGGCGCCTCCCCCCAGGGGGCACCGCCAGCGGCCCGGCGGAGCCGGTTCCGCGGCGGTTGCTGGGTTCTGCCGGATTCATGCGCCGCGGGTGCCGAACGGCGCCATGGAAAGCTGAGATGTTCGAACTGGTCCTGCGCGCCCCCGAACGGCTGGTCGAGACGGTATCCGACCTGCTGATGGACGAGTTGGACGCGCTGTCGGTGTCGGTGGAAGACGCCGACGCCGGCACCGAGGCCGAGCGCGCGCTCTTCGGCGAGCCCGGCATGGCCGCGCCCGCGCCGGGCTGGGAGCGTTCGACCCTGCGCGCGCTGTTCGAAACCGAAACCGCGGCCGAGTCCGCCGCTGCGCTGCTGCTGGCCCAGCACGGCAGCGCCGGCCTGCACCTGCAGGCTCTGGCCGAGCTGCCCGACGCCGACTGGGTGCGGCTGACGCAAAGCCAGTTCACGCCGGTGGAGATCACGCCCGAGTTCTGGGTGGTGCCCAGCTGGCACGAACCCCCGCCCGGCGCGCGCCAAGTGCTACGCCTGGACCCGGGCATGGCCTTCGGCACCGGCACCCATCCCACCACGCGCATGTGCCTGCGCTGGCTGGCGCGCCACCCGGCAGACGCCGACCTGGCGCGCGTGCTCGACTACGGTTGCGGCTCGGGCATCCTGGCCATAGCCGCGCGCCTGATGGGTGCGCAACAGGTCGACGCGGTGGACATCGACCCGGCCGCGGTATTGGCCACGCGCGACAACGCAGCGCGCAACGGCGTGGCGCTGGAGCCCGGCCTGCCCGAGCGCGCCCGGGGGCTGTACGGCGTGGTGCTGGCCAACATCCTGGCCATCCCGCTCAAGCTGCTGGCGCCGCTGCTCAGCGGCCACGTCGCCCCCGGCGGCTGGCTGGTGCTGGCCGGCATCCTGGAACGCCAGGCCGAGGACATCGCCGCCGCCTACGCCGCGCTGCCGGCACCCGCGCTGCAACTGGCGGTGGCCGACCGCGAAGACGGCTGGGTGCTGATGTGCGCCCGGCGCGGTGCCTGAGCCTGCAGCCAACGCCCATGCCCATGCCCAACACCGGACTCGCCACCCGCTGCCCCGCCTGCGGCACCATGTTCCGCGTCGTGCCCGACCAGCTGCGCGTGTCCGAAGGCTGGGTGCGCTGCGGGCGCTGCTCCGAGGTCTTCGACGCCTCGCGGTCGCTCACCGACATCGAGACCGGCGAGCCGCGTCGCGGCTTCGGCGATCCGCTGGGCGCTGCGGCGCCCCAACCGCCACCGCCCCAGCCCGCCGCGGCTGCCCGGCCGCCAGAGGCATATGCGCCACCCCCTGCACACCGCAGCGCCATCGAACGCGCGTTCGAGGAATCCAGCTTTGCGGCCGCACTGAACGAACCCATCGCAGCCCCGTTGCGTGTCGCCGACCAGCCGCCCGTCGCGCCGCCGGAGCCGCCGGAGCCGCGCGCCGAGCCCGACGACCGGCCGTCCTTCGTGCGGCAGGCCGAACGCGCGCAGCGCTGGCAGCGGCCGGGCGTGCGCGTCGCGCTGGTGCTGGTGTGCTTGCTGGGCAGCGTGGGCCTGGCGGCGCAGGCCGCCTACGAGTGGCGCGACCTGGCCGCGGCGCGCTTGCCGGAGGCCCGGCCGCTGCTGGAGCAGGCCTGCGCCGCTTTAGGCTGCAAGGTCGATGCGGCGCGCGCCATCGACAGCCTGGCTGTCGAAAGCAGCGGCCTGGTGCGGGTCGAGCGCAGCAGCATCTACCGCCTGTCGGTGGCGCTGCGCAACCGCGCCGGCTTCGAGGTGGCGCTGCCGGCGCTGGACATCACGCTCACCGACAGCCAGGGCCGCGTGGTCGCGCGCAAGGTGGTGCAGATGTCCGAGATGGGGATGACGCAGACCACCCTGGCCGGCGGCGCCGAACTGGCGCTGCAGGCCACGCTGCAGGCGGCCAGTACCGGCGCGCCCGAGACCATCGTCGGCTACACCATCGAACTCTTCTACCCCTGAGCGGCGCCCGCGCCCACCCCAAAACCCCACAACGGAGCAGCCATGCCCGCCCTGATCTGCGGATCCCTCGCCTACGACACCATCACCACCTTCCCCGGCCGCTTTGCCGACCAGATCCTGCCCGAGCAGGTGCACATCCTGAACGTGTCCTTCCTGGTGCCGACCATGCGGCGCGAGTTCGGCGGCTGCGCCGGCAACATCGCCTACACGCTGCGCCTGCTGGGCGGCGCGCCGGTGGTCATGGCCGCGCTGGGCATCGACGGCGGCGACTACCTGGCGCGCATGCAGGCCTGGGGCGCCGACACCTCGCTGGTGCGCAACGACACCGAGCTGCACACGGCGCAGGCCATCATCATCACCGACCGCGACAACAACCAGATCACCGCCTTCCACCCCGGGGCGATGAACAACGCGCACCTGATCGACGGCCCGCTGCCGGCCGGCCTGGCCATCGGCATCGTCGCCCCCGACGGGCGCGAAGCCATGTTCCGCCGCGCGCGCCAGATGCACGAGGCCGGCATCCCCTTCGTCTTCGACCCGGGCCAGCAGCTGCCGCAGTTCGACGGCGCCGAGCTGCGCGAATTCGTCGGCCTGGCCAGCTGGGTGGCCGTCAACGACTACGAGGCGCGGATGTTGTGCGAGCGCACCGGCCAGTCGCTGGCCATGATGTCGGAATCGCACCTCAAGGGCATCGTCGTCACGCTGGCCGCCGAGGGCTGCGAGCTGTGGGTCAAGGGCCAGCGCACCCAGGTGCCGGGCGTGGTGGCCACCGAGGTGGTCGACCCCACCGGCTGCGGCGACGCCTTCCGCGGCGGCCTGCTCTACGGCCTGGAACGCGGCTGGAGCCTGGAACGCAGCGTGGCCCTGGGCAACCGCGTCGGCGCCATCAAGATCGCCTCGCGCGGGCCGCAGAACCACAGCCTGGAAGGCGTGCTGGCCACGGCCTGACCAGGCCGCAGCCCGGGGTGGCGCGGCGCGCCGCCCCGTCAGCGCATCACTGCACCGTCTGCGCCAGCTTGCCGCTGGCGTATTGCGCCGCCACTTCCTGCAGGTTCAGCGGCTTGATGCTGGCGGACTTGCCTTCGCAGCCGAACTCGAGGTAGCGCTGCTTGCAGATGGCCTTGGCCGCCTCGCGCGCCGGCTTGAGCCATTCGCGCGCGTCGAACTTCTCGGGATTCTCGGCCAGGAACTTGCGCACCGCGGCAGTCATGGCCAGGCGGATGTCGGTGTCGATGTTGATCTTGCGCACGCCGAACTTGATGGCCTCCTGGATCTCGCTGACCGGCACGCCGTAGGTCTCGCGCATCTTGCCGCCGTACTGGTTGATCAGCGCCAGCAGGTCCTGCGGCACGCTGGAGCTGCCGTGCATCACCAGGTGGGTGTTGGGGATGCGGCGGTTGATTTCCTTGATGCGGTCGATGGCCAGGATGTCGCCCGTGGGCTTGCGGCTGAACTTGTACGCGCCGTGGCTGGTGCCGATGGCGATGGCCAGCGCGTCCAGCTGGGTGCGCTTGACGAAGTCGGCGGCCTGTTCGGGGTCGGTGAGCAGCTGCTCGCGCGTCATCGTGGAGTCGGTGCCGTGGCCGTCTTCCTTGTCGCCCTTCATGGTTTCCAGGCTGCCCAGGCAGCCCAGCTCGCCCTCGACGGTGATGCCCAGGGCGTGCGCCATGTCCACCACCTTGCGCGTCACGTCCACGTTGTAGTCGTAGCTGGCGATGGTCTTGCCGTCGGCCTCCAGGCTGCCGTCCATCATCACCGAGCTGAAGCCCAGCGCCATCGCGCCCTGGCAGACGTCGGGGCTCTGGCCGTGGTCCTGGTGCATGACCAGCGGCACCTTGGGGTAGGACTCCACCGCGGCCAGGATCAGGTGCTTGATGAAGGCCTCGCCGGCGTACTTGCGCGCGCCGGCGCTGGCCTGCAGGATGACCGGCGCCCCCACCTCGCTGGCCGCGGACATCACCGCCTGCACCTGCTCGAGGTTGTTGACGTTGAAGGCGGGGATGCCATAGCCGTGTTCGGCGGCGTGGTCCAGCAGTTGGCGCATCGAGACGAGGGGCATGGCAGGCTCCGGATGAGGGTTTGTCGGGCAGGGAAGACCGGTGATTTTAGGTCCCGCCGCTGCCGGCCAGGGCTGCGCTGGCGCAGAACTGGCTGCGATTGCGCCGGCTTATCCGGGGCCACCCGGGCCGGCACCTTGGCCACACTCAGCACCCGGCCCCTCAGTTTCGGAGCCGCAGACGAGGCTTCGCATGGCACGCATTGAACTCGCCCCGATCACCCAGTGGATCACCGCCGCCGCCGTGCGCCACGGCGATGCGCTGCCGGCCCTGCTGGAGCAGCGCCTGGGCATCACCCGGCGCCGCGCCTTTGCACTGCTGCGGCGCCTGTGCGCCGCGCAGTGGCTGCAGGCGGCCGGCACACCGCGCCACCCGCTGTGGCTGCCCGGGCCGCTGCGCCAGGTGGTGCACCGCTACCCGCTGGCCGGGCTGCAGGAAGACCTGCCCTGGCGCCACGACTTCGCGCCCTTCTTCGATCTGCCGCCCGAGCCGCGGCGCATGGCGCAGCACGCCTTCACCGAACTGCTGAACAACGCCGCCGACCACAGCGGCGGCAGCAGCGTCACGGTGTCGATGCGGCAGACGCCGCTGCAGCTGCAGCTGCTGGTGTCGGACGACGGCTGCGGCCTGTTCGAGCGCCTGGCGCGCGATTTCGACCTGCCCGAGCCGGCGCTGGCCATGCTGGAACTGAGCAAGGGGCGGCTGAGCAGCGACCCGGCGCGCCACCGTGGCCACGGCCTGTTCTTCACCTCGCGCCTGGCCGATGTGTTTGACCTGCACGCCAACCAGGCGGCCTTCCAGTGCCGCAGCTGGGACGAGCGGCGCTGGCGCACGGCACGCCCGGCGGCCCGCGTCGGCACCTCGGTCTACCTGGCCATCCAGCTGGACACGCCGCGCACGCTGGACGCGGTGCTGCGCGCGCACAGCCTGGACGGCGCCAGCTACGGCTTTGCGCACACGGTGGTGCCGCTGCAGCTGATGGGCGACACGGTGCTGGCCTCGCGCGCCGAGGCCCGGCGCGTGGCGGCGCGGCTGCCGCAGTTCCGCCGCGCCGAGATCGATTTCACCGGCATCGCCGAAGTCGGCCACAGCTTCGCCGACGAGTTGTTCCGCGTGTTCCGCAACCTGCACCCGGCGCTGGAACTGCGCCCCACCGGCATGGCGCCGCAGGTGGCGGCGATGGTGGGCAGCGTGGTGGCGTAGACCTGGCCTACCGGACCTGGCACACCTTCAGCATGTTGGTCCCGCCCGGGTAGCCCATGGGCTCGCCGCGACGGTCGCCTCGGGGTCAGGGCCGCCTCGGGGTCAAGTCTTGCCTGTTGCCCCGACGAGCCCGACGGCATCGGCAGGCGCGAGGATGGGGATGCCCTGGAAGCCTCGCAGCGACAACAAATCGTTGTCCCCTGACACGATGAGCTCGACCTTGGCGGCGATGGCCAGCGCGAGCACCTCGTCGTCGTCGGAATCGCGGCACACCGGCTGCGGCAGCGGTGGCGGCTCGATCACTTCGGCCAGGCGCCGCACTTCGGCCAGCGAACGCTCACGCGACGTGTTCGTGCGCGTGAGGATGGCATCGAACTTCGCGCGCTCGATCACGTCGGCTAGTTCAGCCAGCAGTGCCGGGCTGCTGACCAGGCTCACGGTGCCGGCGCGTACATGCTCCAGCAGCGCATGCGAAGGGCCACGCCACAGAATGCCGGCGATCAGCACATTGGTGTCGATGACAGCCCTCAAGACACCTGATCCGAAGCCTGGCCGCGCTGCCTGCGCTGCGCGCGCGCTGCCTTCACCTCGGCGTTGATCTCTTCCATTGACATCGGCTCGATGCCTGCGGCAGCCACGCGGTCAGCGATGGATAGCAGCGAGTCGGCGGCCTCCTGGCGCTTGAGCGCATCGGTCAGCAGGCGATCCAGCGCCTGCGGCGTCAGCAGCCCTGCCGCACGCGCGGCCTCCGCCGTAGCCTCGGGCAACTCGATCTGAATTGTCGTCATCGTCAGGCTCCCGGCGCACTACCCTGTGCATTTGCGCGCTGCTTGAGCTTCTCACGCTCGATGAAAGTGTCCAGCAGCTGAGTGATCTGCTGCTTGGCCTTGGGGTCAAGCTTCTCGATGGCCAAGAGCCGCCGCTCCAGGCTACTGGTGGCCAGCCGCTTGACCTTGCGCTGCTGCGCAATGCCCAGCAGCACATCGGCACCCACACCCAGCACCTGCGCCATCTGCGGCAGCAGACGCGCCGGCGGCTGCGCGTTCGGTGCCTCGTAGTAGGCCACCATGCGTTGCGTGATGCCCACCTCAGCGGCGAACTCAACCTGGGTGTAGCCGGCGGCCTTGCGCAGTTGCGCCAGCCGCTCACCAAAGTTCTCGATCAAATCCGTCCTCCGCTTGGACATTGGTGCATCACGAGGGGGATGGCACCCATGCCAGGACCGATCCGGTGGTCAGTTTGATCGAATATACGGTAAACGTATACGAACGCGCCAGCGGATTTCTACGGGGACCTCGGTCTCGGCGCCGGCGGCGCCGGGGTCAGGCGGCGCAGGCGGCGCAGGGGTCAGGTCTTGCCTCTTGCGCGGTGATGATCGGAATGCCCTGGAGGCTGCCCATCGGCAAGAGATCGCGCTTGTCGCCCGAGGCGATGAGCCCGGCCTGGCTGAGCCTTGCGGCGAACTTCTCCCGCGACAGCACATCGAGCAACTCGGCCAGCAACACCTCGCTCGTGCAAAGCTCGAACTCCCCGGCCTTGGCGCCGTCGACAAGCCGCCGCGGCAGCCCGGCGGCGATCACGCCCGAGACGAGCAGATTGGTATCGAGAACAAGACGCACAGGATGGGCACCGATCAGGCGTCCTGTCTGGCGCGCCGCTCCTGCCGCGCCGCCTGAATCTCCGCCTCGACCTCA
>JALHPY010000114.1 GCA_022842305.1 Rubrivivax sp. | reverse complement strand
ATCAAGCACGCCGGCACGCCCTGGGAGCTGGGCCTGGCCGAGACGCAGCAGACGCTGGTGCTCAACCGCCTGCGCGGCCGCATCCGCGTGCAGGCCGACGGCCAGATGAAGACCGGCCGCGACGTGGTCATCGGCGGCCTGCTGGGCGCCGATGAATTCGGCTTCGCCACCGCGCCGCTGGTGGTGGAAGGCTGCATCATGATGCGCAAGTGCCACCTCAACACCTGCCCGGTGGGCGTGGCCACGCAAGACCCGGAGCTGCGCAAGCGCTTCGCCGGCAAGCCCGAGCATGTCGTCAACTACTTCTTCTTCGTGGCCGAAGAGGCGCGCACCATCATGGCGCAGCTCGGCATCCGCAAGTTCGATGACCTGATCGGCCGCAGCGACCTGCTGGACACGCGCAAGGGCATCGCCCACTGGAAGGCCAAGGGCCTGGACTTCAGCCGCGTCTTCCACCAGCCGCAGGTGGCCGCCGACGTGCCGCGCTACCAGCAAAGCGAGCAGGACCACGGCCTGGAGAAGGCGCTGGACGTGAAGCTGATCGAGCGCTGCCAGCCCGCCATCCTGCGCGGCGAGAAGGTGCACTTCATGGAAGACGCGCGCAACCGCAACCGCAGCGTCGGCGCCATGCTCTCGGGTGAACTCATCCGCCACCGCCCCGAGGGCCTGCCCGACCACACCATCTTCATGCAGATGGAAGGCACGGGCGGCCAGAGCTTCGGCGCCTTCCTGGCCAGCGGCATCACGCTGTACCTGATCGGTGACGCCAACGACTACACCGGCAAGGGCCTGTCGGGCGGGCGCATCGCCGTGCGCCCCAGCATCGAGTTCCGCGGCGACACCCCGGCCAACATCATCATCGGCAACACCGCGCTCTACGGCGCCACCAGCGGCGAGGCCTACTTCCGCGGCGTGGCCGGCGAGCGCTTCGCGGTGCGCCTGTCGGGTGCCACCGCGGTGGTGGAAGGCACGGGCGACCACGGCTGCGAATACATGACCGGCGGCACCGTGGTCGTGCTGGGCAAGACCGGGCGCAACTTCGCCGCCGGCATGAGCGGCGGCGTGGCCTATGTCTACGATGAAGACGGCCACTTCCGCAGCCGCTGCAACACCTCGATGGTGGCGCTGGAGAAAGTGCTGCCGCGCGACGAGCAAGCCGGCCCGGCCGTGGGCCTGCACCGCGAGACCGCCGACGAAGTGCTGCTCAAGCAGCTGATCGACGAGCACCACCGCTGGACCGGCTCGCTGCGCGCGCGCGAACTGCTGGACCACTGGGCCGACGCGCGCGGCAAGTTCGTCAAGGTCTACCCGCACGAATACAAGCGCGTGCTGGCCGAGCGCGCGGCGCGTGCCGAAGCCGCCGCCGTCACGCACAAGGCGCAGTCCACGGCCGCCGCCGTCGCCAACAAGTAATCAACAGGTCTACAGAGCACACCATGGGCAAGGTCACCGGTTTCCTGGAATACGAACGCCTCGAAGAAGGCTACGAGCCGCCCCAGGCGCGGCTGAAGACCTGGAAGGAATTCGTCATCACCCTGGCCGACGACCAGGCCAGGCAGCAAGGTGCGCGCTGCATGGACTGCGGCACGCCCTTCTGCAACAGCGGCTGCCCGGTCAACAACATCATCCCGGACTTCAACGATCTGGTCTTCCGCGGCGACTGGCAAGAGGCCATCAAGACCCTGCACCAGACCAACAACTTCCCCGAGTTCACCGGCCGCGTCTGCCCTGCGCCCTGCGAAGCCGCCTGCACCCTGAACGTCAACGACGACGCGGTCGGCATCAAGAGCATCGAGCACGCCATCATCGACCGCGCCTGGGCCGAAGGCTGGGTGCAGCCGCAGCCGCCCACACTGAAGACCGGCAAGAAGGTGGCCGTGGTCGGCAGCGGCCCGGCGGGCCTGGCCGCCGCGCAGCAACTGGCGCGTGCCGGCCACGCCGTGACGGTGTTCGAGAAGAACAGCCGCATCGGCGGACTGCTGCGCTACGGCATCCCCGACTTCAAGATGGAGAAGAGCCACATCGACCGCCGCGTGGCGCAGATGCAGGCCGAGGGCGTGGTCTTCCGCACCGGCGTGCTGGTGGGGGCCTGGCCCGGCGACAGCAAGGTCACCAACGACGCCAAGGAAACCATCACTGCCGAGCAGCTCAACGCCGAGTTCGACGCCGTGCTGCTGGCCGGCGGCAGCGAGACCAGCCGCGACCTGCCCGTGCCCGGACGCGATCTCGACGGCGTGCACTTCGCGATGGAGTTCCTGCCGCAGCAGAACAAGGTCAACGCCGGCGACAAGCTCAAGGGCCAGATCAAGGCCACCGGCAAGCACGTCATCGTCATCGGCGGCGGCGACACCGGCAGCGACTGCGTGGGCACCAGCAACCGCCACGGCGCGGCCAGCGTCACGCAGTTCGAACTGCTGCCCAAGCCGCCCGAGGTCGAGGACCGACCGCTGACCTGGCCCTACTGGCCGATCAAGCTGCGCACCAGCTCCAGCCACGAAGAAGGCTGCCAGCGCGAGTTCGCCATCTCCACCAAGGAACTGGTGGGCAGCAAGGGCCGTGTCACGGCGCTGAAGACGGTGCGCGTGCAGTGGCAGGGCGGCAAGATGATCGAGGTGCCCGGCAGCGAGCAGGAATACAAGGCCGACCTGGTGCTGCTGGCCATGGGCTTCGTGGCGCCGGTGGCCAGCGTGCTGGACGCCTTCGGCGTCGAGAAGGACGGCCGCGGCAACGCCAAGGCCAGCACCGAGACCGCGGCCGCCTACGCGACCAACGTGGCCAAGGTGTTTGCCGCCGGCGACATGCGCCGCGGCCAGAGCCTGGTGGTGTGGGCCATCCGCGAAGGCCGCCAGGCGGCGCGCGCGGTGGACGAGTTCCTGATGGGCACGAGCACGCTGCCGCGCTGAAACCCGCCGTCACAACCCGCCCCCAGGGCTTTGCCGCGGCGACACATCCGGGTTAGCCCTGCATGCGAGAATAACTCTCATCCCGGATTGGTCACCGTTGCGGCAACCCCGCACGGCCCTGCACGCGCTTGGCTTCAGACACCCTCATCGAGATCGACCATGTGACCTTCGGCTACGACGCCGGTCGCACCATCCTGTCGGACATCTCGCTGAACTTCGCCCGTGGCAAGGTCACGTCCATCCTGGGCGGGTCGGGCTGTGGCAAGACCACGCTGTTGCGCCTGATCGGCGGCGTGTACAAGCCGGGAGGCGGCCGCGTCGTCTTCGACGGCGAAGCCATCAACACCCAGGACAAGGAGCAGCTGTACCGGCTGCGCCGGCGCCTGGGCATGCTGTTCCAGTTCGGCGCGCTGTTCACCGACCTGAGCGTGTTCGACAACGTGGCCTTCCCGCTGCGCGAGCACACCACGCTGCCCGAGGCCATGATCCGCGACATCGTGCTGATGAAGCTCAACGCCGTGGGCCTGCGCGGCGCCGCCGCGCTGCGCATCAGCGAAGTCTCGGGCGGCATGGCGCGGCGCATCGCGCTGGCCCGCGCCATCGCGCTGGACCCCGAACTGATCATGTACGACGAGCCCTTCGCCGGGCTGGACCTCATCAGCATGGGCGTGGCCGCCAAGCTGATCCGCACGCTCAACGACGTGACCGGCGCCACCTCGCTGGTGGTCAGCCACGATGTACCCGAGTGCATGGCGATCAGCGACTACGTGGTGCTGCTGGCCAACGGCGGGCGCATCGTCGCCCAAGGCACGCCCCAGCAGTTGATGGCGTCGACAGACCCCGAGACGCGCCAGTTCGTGCGCGGAGAACCCGACGGCCCGGTGAAGTTCCACTACCCGGCGCCCGAGATCGCCGCCGACTTCGGGCTGACCTGCCGATGAATCCGCTGCAACGCCTGGGCGCCATTGCGCTGGACCAGTTCCGCGGCTGGGGCCACGCGGCATTCTTCTTCCTGGAACTGCTGCGCGCAGTGCCGGCCTCGCTGCGCCGTTTCCATCTGGTGGTGGCGCAGGTGCATGCCATCGGCAACCGCTCGCTGGTGATCATCATGGCCTCGGGCCTGGCGGTGGGCTTCGTGCTGGCGCTGCAGATGTACTACGCGCTGGTCACCTACGGCGCGGCCGAAAGCCTGGGCCTGATCGTCAACCTGGCGCTGGTGCGCGAGCTCGGGCCGGTGGTCACCGGGCTGCTGTTCGCCGGCCGCGCCGGCACCTCGCTCACCGCCGAGATCGGCCTGATGAAGGCCGGCGAGCAACTCGCCGCCATGGAGCTGATGGCCATAGACCCCAAGGTGCGCGTGCTCGCGCCGCGGCTCATCGGCGGCATCGTCTCGATGCCCATACTGGCCATCCTGTTCTCGGTCGTCGGCATCATCGGCGCCTGGGTCGTGGCGGTGCTGCTCATCGGCGTGGACGCGGGCAACTTCTGGTCGATCATGCAGACGCGCGTGGACGTCTGGCGCGACGTCGGCAACGGCATCTTCAAGTCATGCGTGTTCGGCGTGCTGTGCACCGTGGTGGCGCTGTACCAGGGCCACGAGACCGAGGCCACGCCCGAGGGCGTGGCCTACGCCACCACGCGCACCGTGGTGATCTCTTCGCTGTGGGTGCTGGGCATGGACTTCATCCTCACCGCACTGATGTTTTCGACGCCCTGAGCAAGACTGCAGGGGCAGGAGCAGGAACGTGGGCAAAAAAGGCATAGAGACATTGGTCGGCGTGTTCGTCTTGATGGGCATGCTGGGTCTGGTCTTTCTGGCGACGAAGGCGGCCAACCTGGGCAGCATCGGCGGTGGCGACACCTACACACTGAAGGCGAGTTTCGACAACATCGGCGGCCTGAAGGTGCGTGCACCTGTGCGCACCGCCGGCGTCACCGTCGGCCGCGTGACCCACATCGATCTGGACAGCAAGACCTACCAGGGCGTGGTCGAGATGCAGATCCAGCGCAGCTACCAGTATCCCAAGGACACGGCAGCCAAGATCCTGACCGCCGGCCTGCTGGGCGACCAGTACGTGGGCCTGGAGCCCGGCGGTGACGACAAGAACCTGGAAGCCGACGACACCGTGGCGCAGACGCAGTCGGCCGTGGTGCTGGAAAACCTGATCGGCCAATTCCTCACCGAAAAAGCCGTCGGCCCGGCCGACGCCGGCGCGGCAGTGCCCAAGTGATGAACCCCTTGCTGCGGCGCCTGGCGGGCGCGACCCTGCTGACCGTGCTGGCCCTGCTGACGGGTTGCGCCAGCGTGCCGGGTGGTCCGGCCGCCACCTCGCCGGCCGACCCCTGGGAGAACTGGAACCGCAAGGTCTACGCCTTCAACGACGCGGTCGACGAAGCCGTGCTCAAGCCGGTGGCCATAGCCTACCGCGACACCGTGCCCCAGCCGGTGCGCACCGGCGTGGGCAACGTGCTGGGCAACATCGGCGACGTCTGGTCGGCCGCCAACCAGTTGCTCCAGGGCAAGCTGCAACTGGGCCTGGAGATGGGCATGCGCGTGCTCACCAACACCTTCTTCGGCCTGGGTGGCCTGTTCGACCCGGCCACCGAGATGGGCCTGACGCGCCGCTCCGAGGACTTCGGCCAGACCCTGGGCCGCTGGGGCGTGGGCACCGGCCCCTTTGTCATGCTGCCGCTGCTGGGCCCGTCCACGCTGCGCGACACCGCCGGCTGGGTGGTTGACCGCCCGGCCTCGGCGTCCAACCTGCCGCCCACGGACGCGGGGCAGACGGCGGTCACGCTGCTGAGCCTGGTCGACCTGCGCGCCCGGCTGCTGGCCACCACCACGCTGCTCGATTCGGTGGCGCTGGACAAGTATTCCTTCGTGCGCGATGGCTACCTGCAACGCCGCCTGGACGCCGTGTACGACGGCGCGCCGCCCCTGGAAGACTTCGAAGACGAACCGGCCAGCGCCGCGCCAACGGCCCCGTCCACCGCCCGCCCGACTGCGAAACCGGCGCCCCGGTGAACCGGGAGGGGGGCTGGCGCGTTAAGCACCCATGGCCCCGCCGACCGGCGGGCTGCCCGACGAAAGGAACCCCGTGCTCAAACAGCTGATTTCCACTGCAACCCTCACCCTGGGCCTGCTGGCCCTGGCTCCGGCGCAGGCCACCACCAGCGCCGATGCGCTGGTGCGCCAGATCTCCAGCGAGGTCATCGACACCGCCAAGGCCGACAAGGCCATACAGGCGGGCGAAGTGAACCGCGTGCTGGCCCTGGTCGAATCCAAGGTCATGCCGCACGTCAACTTCGAGGTCATGACGCGCTCGGCGGTGGGCGTGCAGTGGCGCAGCGCCACGCCCGAGCAGCGCACGCGGCTGATGGCCGAGTTCAAGACGCTGCTCGTGCGCGTGTACTCGGGCGCACTGGCCCAGATCAAGGACCAGACGGTCGAGGTCACCAAGACGCTGCCGGTGCAGGGCAGCTCGCAGCTCGTCGTGCAGACCGAAGTGCGCGGCAAGGGCGAGCCCATCAAGCTCGACTACCGCCTGGACAAGATGGCCGAGGCCTGGAAGATCATCGACGTCAACGTCGGCGGCCTGTGGCTGGTGCAGAACTACCGCTCGCAGTTCGCGCAAGAGCTCACCAAGGGCGGCATCGACGGCCTGATCGCCACGCTGACCGAGCGCAACAAGGGCGCTTCCAAGAGCTGAGCACTCCCAACATGAGCCTGCAGCTGCCCGCCACGGCCACGCTGGACCACGCCGCGGCGCTGGCCGAGACCCTGCCTGTCGCCGTGGCCGAGGCCGGCGATACGTTGCGCATCGACGCCTCGGCGCTGCAGGCCTACGACACCTCGACCATCGCGCTGCTGATGCAGGCGCGGCGCCTGGCCAGCGCGGCCGGGCGCGGTTTCGAGCTGCTGGGCGCGCCGGCCAAGCTCACGCAGTTGGCCCAGCTCTACGGCGTGGACGAGTTGCTCGCGCCTTGTCCGCCCTCCGAGACCCCTGCGCCCTCTTCGGCGCCGCGCTCGCCGCCGGTATAGCGGCGCTGCCGCAGGTTCTTCTTGATCTCCTGCAGCAGGGGCCGCAACTGCGCCGAGCCCAGGCGCAGCGCAACGCCGGTGGTCAGGATGTCGATGATCAAGAGGTGCAGCAGGCGCGACACCATCGGGCTGTAGCGGTCGGCGTCCTCGGGGTGGTCGGCCGCCAGCAGGATGTGCTGGCCGCCCTGCTGCGTGCCATGGCGCGCCTCCTGCGCCAGCGGCGAACCGCTGGCGGTGATGAACACCACGCTGGCACCCTTGCGCCGCGCAATCTCGGCCACGTCGAGCAGGTCGCGGCTGCGGCCCGAGTTGCTGATGATCACCGCGCAGTCGCCCGGCTGGAGCATGGTGGCGCTCATCACCTGCACATGGCCGTCGCTGACGGCCGCGGCGTTCACGCCCAGGCGGAAGAACTTGTGCTGCGCGTCCTGCGCCACGATGCCCGAGTTGCCGACGCCGTAGAACTCGACGCGGCGGCCGTTGCGGCCGGCGTCGGCCAGCGCCTGGATGGCACGCTCCACCGCCTGGCTGGCGGCGGCGTTGCGGTAGCGCAGCAGCGCGGCCACCGCGTTGTCGGTGACCTTGACGACGATGTCGCCGGCCTTGTCGTCGTCGTCCACCGATCGGTGCACATAGGGCACGCCTTCGTTGACGTTGCCGGCCAGCTTGAGCTTGAAGTCGGCCAGGCCGTCATAACCCACGCTGCGGCAGAAGCGCACCACGGTGGGCTTGCTCACGTGCGAGCGTGCGGCCAGTTCGGCCACCGGCAGTGTGGCAAAGCTGCGCGGGTCGGCCAGCAGCAGCTTGGCCACGCGCTGCTCGGCCGGTGGCAGGGCGGGGATGGAAGCGCGGATGCGTTCGAGCACGGTCACTCCTGGAAGGCGCCGGGCGACCAGCGCGCCGGGGGATGCAGGCGGCGGCGGCCTGCGGGCAGCACGAACTCTGCGGTCGGCAGCAGCTCGGCCCGCGGCTGCAGTGCCGGGTCCACGCCGCGGCCGCGCAGCCAGGACTCGGGCGCCAGCGCGAAGCGCCATCCTTCGGCGTCCTGCAGCATGGCGGGCGCGGCGATGAAGTTGCCGCGCGCCAGGTCGTCCAGCGTGGCGTCGCCCACGCCCAGGCCCACGAAAAGGTTGTTCTGCAGCACCCGCGGCACGGCCTGGCGCAGCGCGGCCTCGTGCACGCGCACGAAGTAGCCCGGGCGCAGGCCCGGGTTGATGAAGCTGTTGTTGCCCAGAAACAGGCCATGTGGCCGGCCGTCGCTGCCCTCGGCGCCGAAGGACAGCAGCGCCGGGTTGCTGCTGTCGCGGCTCTGGCCGATGACGTTGCCCACCACCGTGGCCAGGCCGCCGTTGGGAAACTCCAGCTCGTAGGCGGCGCTGCCGCCGGGGCCATCCACCAGCTGGTTGTAGCGGACCTCGTGCACGCGCGCGCGCGACTTCACCAGGTGACCGTTGCGCCCGCCACTGAAGCGGCTGCCCAGCAGCGTGAAGCGCGCGATGCTGCCCACGTACAGCAGGTGCGGCAGCCGGGTGCCGGCCGGCGCGCGGCCGAACTCGCTGTCTTGCACGTGCAGCTCGACGTCGGGCGCATTGGAGGTGAGGATGCCGTTCTGGTTGTCGAAGAAGGCGCAGGCCACCACTTGCAGGCGGCCGCTTTCCAGGCGGATGCCGGCGCCATTGCCGTCGGGCACGCGCGCGCCGCGGAATTCGAGGTTCTCGATGCGGATGTCGCCGCCGCGCAGCACCAGCATCGCCTTGCCTTCGGCGTGCCGGCCCTCGGCGTGCAACACCGGCCGCCCGCCCACGCCGCGCAGCGTGAGCCGGCGCCGCTCGATCACGCCCACCTGGCCGCGGTAGTCGCCGGCCAGCAGCTGGATCTCGTCGCCATCGGCGGCGCTGGCCAGGGCCTGGGACAGGTTGCCCGAGGGCGTGAGCACGATCACGGCGGCGCCCGCCGGCAGCAGGGCCAAGGCCAGCACCGCGGCCAGCACCAGCCCGGCGCCGGCGCGCGCCCGCCGGCGCACGCCCATCGACATCACTGCTCTTCGGCCCAGGCGCAGCCGTCGCGCGCCACCAGGGCGCTGGCCGCCGCCGGGCCCCAGCTGCCGGGCGCGTAGGGGCGCGGGCCGGTGGGGTCTTGCGTCCAGGCGTGCAGCACCGGCTCGACCCAGCGCCAGGCCTGCTCTTGCTCGTCGCTGCGCACGAACAGGCTCAGGCGGCCGGCGATGGCGTCGAGCAGCAGCTTCTCGTAGCCGCCCACGCGTTCGGACGCAAAGGCCTTGTCGAAGTCCAGGTCCAGGCTCACCGGCGACAGCAATTCGTTGCCGCCGCCGCCCTTGGCCGCCAGCAGGTGGAGCTCGAGCCCGTCCTCGGGCTGCAGCTTGATCACCAGCTTGTTGGCCCGCGCAGCGCCCTCCGAGCCCGGGAAGATGGGGTGCGGCACGGGGCGGAAGTTGACGACGATCTGCGCGTCGCGCGCCGCCAGGCGCTTGCCGGTGCGCAGGTAGAAGGGCACGCCGGCCCAGCGCCAGTTCTGCACCTCGGTGCGCAGTGCGACGAAAGTCTCGCAGTGGCTGCCGGGCGGCACGCGCACTTCGTCGAGGTAGCCCTTGACCGCCTTGCCGTCGAAGCTGCCGGCGCGGTACTGGCCGCGGACCACGTCGCGCGCCACCATCTCGGGCGTGAACGGGCGCAGCGACTTCAGCACCTTGAGCTTCTCGTCGCGGATGGCGTCGGCGTCGTTGCTGGACGGCGGCTCCATGGCGATCATGGTCAGCAGCTGCAACGCATGGTTCTGGATCATGTCGCGCAACGCGCCGGTCTGGTCGTAAAAATCACCGCGCGAGCCCACGCCGATGCTTTCGGCCAGCGTCACCTGGATGTTGGCGATGCACTCGCGCCGCCACAGCGGCTCGAACAGCGCGTTGCCGAAGCGCAGCGCCATCAGGTTCTGCACCGCCGGCTTGCCCAGGTAATGGTCGATGCGCAGCGCCTGCTCTTCGCTGAAGGCCGAGGCCACGACACGGTTGATGCGCTGCGCGCTGGCCAGGTCGTGGCCCAGCGGCTTTTCGAGCACCAGGCGCATGTTGGGGCCGTTCAACCCGGCGGCGCCGAGTTGTTCGCAGATCACCGGAAACAGATGCGGGCCGGTGGCCAGAAAGGACACCACCTTGTCGGCGCCACGCTCGTCGATCCAGCGCTTCAGGCCGGCGTAGTGCTCGGGCATGGACAGGTCCATGCGCCGGTAGCTGAGCATGCGCGCGAAATCGGCGAAGGCCTCGTCGCTGGGGCGCTTGCTTTCCTCGACCTCGGTGAAGCGCTCCTTGATGAAGGCGCGGTACTCGTCGTCGCTGCGCTCGTCGCGCGCCACCGCCAGGATGCGCCCGCCGGGCGGCAGCTTGCCGTGGCGGAAGGCCTGGAACAGCGCCGGCATCAGCTTGCGCCAGGTCAGGTCACCGGTGCCGCCGAAGAGGATCAGATCGAAGGACATGGTGATGTAATTGAGTTACATCGCCCATCATGCATAGGTTTCAGAGCCAGGTCAATCGACGGCCGTGGCGGCGGGCAGGGCCTGGTCCAGGTCGGCGATCAGGTCGTCCACGTGCTCGATGCCCACCGACAGACGCAGCAGATCGGACGGCGCAGGCGTGCCCACGCCTTCGATGCTGGCGCGGTGCTCGATCAGGCTCTCGACGCCGCCCAGCGAGGTGGCGCGCTTCCACAGCCGGGTGCGCGCGGCCACGTCCACCGCCGCCTGCTCGCCGCCGCGCACGCGCAGCGACAACATGCCGCCGAAGCCGCCCTGCATCTGCGAGCGCGCCAACGCATGGCCGGGAAAGCCGGGCAGGCCGGGGTACAGCACGTCCAGCACGCGCGGGTCGGTGCTGAAGTGCTCGGCGATGCGCTGGGCCGAGGCGCTGGCGGCGTGCACGCGCAGGTGCAGCGTGCGCAGGCCACGCAGCAGCAGCCAGGCCTCGAACGAGCCCAGCGTGCCGCCCAGCTGCGCGCGGATCTTGCGCACACGCTGCCACAGTTCGCCGTCGGCGCGCGTCACCAACGCACCAGCGATGAGGTCGGAATGGCCGTTGAGGTACTTGGTGGCGGCGTGCATCACGATGTCGGCACCCAGCGCCAGCGGCTGCGTGAGCACCGGCGTGGCCACGGTCGAATCCACCGCCAGCAGCGCACCGGCGGCATGCGCGGCCTGTGCCGTGGCGGCGATGTCGGTCAGCGTCCACAGCGGGTTGGCCGGCGTTTCCACCCACACCAGCTTCGTCTTGCCGGGGCGCAGCGCGGCCTGCACCGCGGCGGGTGAGCTCATGTCGATCAGCTCGACCTGCAGCCCCCAGTGCGTGGCAAAGGTCATCAGCCAGTTGCGCAGCGACCAGTACATGACCTTGGGCGCCAGCACGTGGTCGCCCGGCGCCAGCGCCTGGAACACCGCCGTTGCCGCGGCCATGCCGCTGGCGAACAGCAGCGCCTGGTGGCCGCCCTCAAGCGCGTTGATCACCGCCTCGGCCTGGTCGAAGGCCGGGTTGTCTGCGCGCGCATAGACGCGCCCGCTGCGGTACTGGTTGTCGGGGTCGCGCAGGTAGGTCGACGACACGTGGATGGGCGGCGTGATCGCGCGCGTGGCGTCGTCCACCCAGCCCAGCGCCTGGGCGACAAGGGTCTCGGGATGGTTCTTGCGGGTGTCCATGGCGGGGGCTGCTGTGGCGGTTGCGGCTGGGGTGGCCGATGCTAAACGTCCCACCGCGCGTCCGAACCGCGCGCCCCACCCGCCTCAGCCCGGGTGCATGAAATCGCGCGGGGTCCTCAGCGCTGGTAAGCCCCCGGCGCCCAGCGGCCGCGCTCGGGCGCGAGCGCGCGCACGCCAACGGGCCATTCGAACTCGGCCCGCGGCGACAGGTCGTGGCCCTTGAACTTGCGCGGGTCGACGCCGCTGCTGCGCCAGGTGGAATCGGGCGGCAGCTCGAAGGCATAGGTCTCGGCGTCGCGCAGCATGCCCAGTGTGGCCGGGCGGTTGCCTTCGAAGGTGCCGGGCGCGCCCAGCGCGAACAGGCCGCCGCCGACCAGCAGGTTGTTCACGGCCACGACCTCGGTGGTGTCGGGCAGCTTGTCGCTGAACACCCGCAGAAACCAGGCCGGCAGCCAGCCGTAGCTGATGAAGGTGTTGTGCGACATCAGCAGCCGGTTGTCGTCCCAGTGCCGGCCCTCGGAGCCATAGGCCACGACCACCGGGTTCTGGCTGTCGGCGCCCTGGCCGATGACGTTGCCGATGAGCGTGGCCAGGCCGCCGTTGGCGATGTCGATCTCGTACGAGGCGCCGCCGCGCTGGCCGTCGTGGATGAAGTTGTAGGTGATGAGGTTCTCGCGCGCCCGCGTCTTGAGCAGGTGGCCTTCGAAGCCCTGCTGGAAGCGGCTGCCGCTGACCGACAAGCGCGCGATGCGGCCCACGTTCAACAGGTGGTGCAGCCCGCCCACCACGCGCGGCGCCATGCCGAACTCGCTGGATTCGATGGCGAGTTCGGCCTTCTCGTCGTTGGCGGCGATGACGCCGTATTCGTTGTCGTGAAACAGGCACAGCTTGAGCAGCAGTTTGCCGCCTTCCTGGCGCACGCCGGCGGCTTCGCCGTTGGTGCCGCGCGCGCTGTGGAAGGCCAGGTTCTCCAGCGTCACCTCGCCGCCGCGCACCAGCCACAGGGCCTTGGCGTTGCCGGCCTTGCCGTTGCCAACGATGCGCGGCCGCTTGCCCATGCCGCGGAAGTGCAGCTTGCGGTTCTCGATGAGTAGAGGGCCGGCGTAGTCACCCGGCATCAGCTCGATGGTGTCGCCGTCGTGCGCGTCGCGCAGCGCGTCGGCGAGCGAGCGCGGCTCGCCCTGCGGGCCCACGACCCAGGTTTCGGCCGCGCCAGCGGCCCAGGCGTGCAGCAAGAAAGCCGCCGCGCACAGCCCGCGCAGCGCACACGCAATAGTCCCAGCCCTCATCGCCCTCATCACGTTCGTTGCCCTGGTACAAGTATCGCCGCAAGACCCACCCGGCCCGTGGCAACGCACCCCCCGGCTGCGGGGGTTCGCAGCGGCTACAGCGGCCACTCGATGCGCAGATCGCGCCAGCGCAGCACCGCGCTGCGCGGGCCGATGCGCTCGACCACCACGCCGGGCGCGGCGGCTTCGCCCTCGCGCACGATCTGGCCGTTGACGATGATGAAGCGCTGCGCCGCGCTCTCGGACCAGATCGATCCGCCCAGCGCCAGCGGCGGCAACTGGCGCCGCAGATCGGGGCTGAGCGCGGCCAAGGCCAATGGCGCCGAGGCCGGCGCTGCTGCTGCTGCCGGGGCCACGGCCGGCGCCGCGGGTCGCGCCACGGCGGGTAGCGGTTCGGGCCGG
>JALHPY010000113.1 GCA_022842305.1 Rubrivivax sp. | reverse complement strand
ATGAACCTGATGACGCCCGCGGCCAAGCGCCCGCGTCTGGCCGATGGCGGCGTGGAGCTGGTGATGCGCGGCGCGCTGGTGGCGCTGGACCTCAGCTTCGAGGTCGAGCGCCAGGGCCTTTACGCGGCGCGCGAGGCCGGTGCCGAACTGGGTCGCATCCGCAGCGACCTGCTGTCGCGCCTGGGCGCGGCGCTGGCCACGGCGGCCGGCAGCATCACGCCGCCGGCCCTGCTGGGCCTGCTGCCCGACCAGGAGGATTACCACGTCAGCAGCGTCAACTACCGCGCCGAGTTCATGGACGAGGGACTGAAGACCATCGCCGACGACATGAGCATCGACCTGGACGCCAGCCAGCAGCCCTGGATCCGCGCGCTGGCGGTCACCGAGGCAGCCGTTTGACCATGACCATCAGCGCCCGCGCCACCACCATCCTGTCGCGCTTCCCGCGGCACCTGGCGCTGGACGAGCCCGGCACGCTGTTCGGCGACGTGGTGCATGGCCTGGCGGGCCATCTCGATCGCCTGATGGCCGACCTGGGCCGCGTGCGCGCGGCGCACCGCCTGGGCGAGGTGGCCGAAGAGGCTGACCTGCTGTTGCTGGCAGCGCTGCACGGCCTGCGGCCCGACCTGCTGGAACCCTGCCGCCGCCGCATCGCCGCCGCGGCCGGGCTGGCGGCCGATCTGGCCGGCGACGCCGCGGCGCAGGCTGCTGCGCTGGCGGCCTTGCCCGACCTGCTGGCCCAGGCCCCCGAGCCCTGGCCGGCGCTGCCCGGCGAAACGCCCGAGCAGGTGCTGGCCCGCATGGCCGCGGCGCTGGCGCTGCTGGCGCGCAATGCCGGCGCCATCGAACGCCAGCGCGGAGTTGTCGTCGACCTGATCGCCGTGCACCGCGCAGGCAACGCCAGCTGCGGCGCGTTGCTGCGTGCCGCCGCCGCATTGCTGGCGCTGCGGCCACTGCGCCAGCGGCGCTCGTCCGACGACTACTGGCATGTGCTGGACTGCGAAGACCGCCTGCGCGGCGCCGGCTCGCCCACGCCGCGCACCGACTTGCTGGCACTGGAAGAAAACCCCGAGGAAGACATAGACCTGGGCCCCACGCCGCGCAGCCACCGCGAGCTGTTCACGGTGCAGCGCCTGGGCTTCGGACCGGTGCCCACCGACGTCATGCTCACCGCGCGGGACGACCGCTGCATCTGGCCCATGCTGGTGGACGTGGGCGCCGGCCACGCCCTGGTCTACGCCGCAGCGCTGAGTGCCGGGCAGACGCTGCGCTTCGGCGCCTCGGGCATGGTCGAGTTCGACGGCGTGGAAGCCGGCAACCTGGCCTTTGCCATCGATGGCGGTGTGTTCGCCGACGAAGCCGCGGCCGTGCCCGGCGTCGACTTCGTGTTTGCCGACGCCGACGACGCCGCCGCCTTCGGCGACCGCGCGGCGCGCTTCGGCGTGTGCAGCCCGGTGGCCAGTGCCTTGGACGGCCCGCTGCCGCACGGCGGCGGCCTGACGCCACCCATCCGGCTGCGCGTGGGCACCACGCGGCTGCGCTTCTTCGTGCGCGAAGCCAACTTCGGCAGCCAGGAAGGCAGCATCGACGTCGCCGTGCAGCCGCTGTTTGCCGCCGGCATCTGGGACGCCGCGCTCGCTGCCGATGCCGCCGACGCGCCGGCCGCCGACATCGCCTTCGCCTGGCGCGAACGCCAGGCCTACACCTGCACGCTGTGGCTGCCGCGCCGCTTTGCTGAACTGGACGCCGCAGGCTCGATCGAGATCCGCGAACGCGTGCGGCTGGCGCTGGACCGCGTGCGGCCGGCCGGTGTCTACCTCGGCGTCGAATACGCCGACGACCGCTGGACCCTGGGCGACGGCGTGCTGCGCGACGCCGACAGCGCCGAGCCCGAGGGTCTGATCATCAACGGCACCCGGCTGTCGCTGCCGGAGGCTCTTCCCGCCTGAAACCCCACCAGGACCGCCCCATGTCACTCATCAAGCCGGCCCTCGTCCATGCCGATCCAGGACGCCCCGTCACCGCCCAGGCGTGGAACGCCATCGTCGACGCGGTGGGCACGCTCTACGACGCCGTCAACGCGCTCGGCGGCAATACGCTGCTGGTGACGGTCAACGCCGGCGGCCAGCCGCGCGCCGATGCCCGCGTGGTGGCGGTGCCGGCCGGCGGCGGCCGCGCCATCCCGGCCATCGCGCCTTTCCCCGGCCAGACCCAGCACCAACTGGCCGGGCTGACCGACGGCACCTGGCAGCTGCAGGTCACCGCCGCCGGCTGCACCGACGCCAGCGTCGACGTCACGGTGCCGGCCAGCACCACGACCACGGTGTCGCTGACCGTGGCGCAGAAGGTCATGCCCGACCTGTTCGGCCGCACCGCGCTGCAGGCGCTCAACACCTTGGCAGGGCAGGGCCTGACGCTGGACCTGATCTTCGACGCCGCGGGCGAGGCCGTGCCCAAGAGCAACCTGCCCACGCGCTTCCAGACCGCCGTGGTGCTGGCGCAGTCGCCCGCGCCCGGCGCGTTCGTGCCACCCGGCGCGGCCCAGGTGCGGCTGGTGGTGAGCGCCGAGCTCGAGACGCCCAACGTCACCGTGCCCAACCTGGCCGGCCTGACGCTGGCCGAGGCCACTGCGGCGCTGAGCAAGCTGGGCCTGAAGGTCGGCACCACCACCGTTGCAAAGGACAAGTGAGATGGCCACCCGAATCAACAACGAGAACCTGATCGCCAATGTCGCCCTGTCGGTGCAGGAGGTCGCCGCGCTGACCATTCGCAACCAGCAGGTGGTGGGCGCCGTGCAGATCGACGAGATCCTGCTCGGCCCTATCGAGGCCATCTACACCTCGCCGCGCGTGGTGTCGCAGACGCCCAAGGCGGGCACGCTGCTGGCGCGTGGCGCCACGGTCAACCTGGTGTTCGCCAACGGCCGAACGCTGCCCGCCGACACCATCGTCGGTGTGTCCAGCCAGTTCAAGGGTCGGCAGCTGGGCAGCGTCTACGACGACTTCATCAAGGACGACCCCACCATGAGCGCATTGGTCTCCAAGTACGGCGAGGACAAGGCGCTCAGCGAGGCCGAGCGCGTGGTGGTGCAGCAGTCGCTGGCGCGCAAGGGCGTGGAGGTCGGCAACGATTTCGATGGCGCCATGGTCGCCCTCGGTGCGGCCTACACCTTCAACGGCATCGCCACCTGAGGCTGCCTCCGTGGACCTGTTCGTCTATGACATGGGCATGACCTGGGGTCATGCCGGGTCCAAGGACTACCTGACCGAGATCGTCCTGATCGGCCAGGGCCTGGGCCTCTCGGGCGACGTGCAGACCACGCAGGCCACCACCTTGCCGGCCGACGCCATCGTCACCTCGGCCAGTGCGCAGATCACCGTGCGCGAGGCCGGCACCATCGCCGCGGCCAAGGTGGCACAGGTGCGCCAGGGCGAGAACAGCAAGGTCGTGGTCATCGATTTCGGCGCGCTGCGCACGGTGGCGGCGCTGGAACTGCCCAGCGGTCGCACGCTCAGCACGATGCGGCGCTGGGACGGCAGCGGGTTCACCGCGGCCACGGTGCAGGAAGGCGAGCTGCTGCAGACCCTGGTGAACTTCGCCGAGATCCAGACCGAGCGCCTGGAGCTGACCTTCTCCACCGCCACCACGGCCGCCCTGGTGGGCGAGCAGCTGCGCGTCAAGCTGCCGGGCGCACCGGTGGACCTGTCCATCGAGGTCGGCGGCGTGCTGGCCTGGTCGCGCCCGGGCGCGGTGCGCTTGGTGCTGCCCGAGGGCGGCGACGAACCAGAGGCCAGCTTCATCGTGCCCCTGGCCGCCGAACTGCAGGCGGCGCTGGCGCGCGGGGGCGCCAACCCCGAGGTGATGCTGCGCACCGGCACGCCCTGCCGGCAGAGCCTGACGCTGAGCGTGGCCCATGTGCGCGCGCACGCCGTGGTATTGCCGCCTTCGGGCCTGGTGCTGGCCGCCGAAACCGAGGCCGAGGTCGACGCCGCGCTGCCGCTGCCGGCCGACAGCGCCAACTGGCAGGTGGTGCAGGCCGAGCTGGCGGTGTCGGGCCGGCTGCCCTCGTGGCGCGGCTGGCCGCTGCCCGACCCGGCCGAGAACCTGGACGCACGGCTGGTGCTGGACGCCGCCCACAGCTACGCGGCGCGCTTGCCCGCCGGGTGGCTGGCACCGCTGTCCGAGGTGTCCGGCGTGCGCCTGCCGCTGGTGCTGCCCGCGGGCTTCGGCGGCGCCGAACTCGCCGCCGTGCTGTACGAAGGCGACCTGGATCAACCCCTGACGCCGCTGCCGGGCGCGCGCTTCGTGCCTGCCGATCTGCCCCCCACGCCGGCGGGTGGACTGGTCTGGGCAGAGATCAAGCTGGCCAAGCCGGCCAAGGTGCCGCCGGTGGCCACCTGGTGGGTGGAAATCACCGCCACCCGCGGCAGTTGCGACTGGCCGCTGACGCAGGTGGTGGCCGACACCGAGCCCGATGCCATCCGCCTGCGCCGCAGCCTGCCCGGCCCGCCGTTCCGGCCGCTGGCGGTGCAGGCGCGGCGCGGCGTCCAAGCCCTGGTGCCCGCCGGCCGCCTGCGCCTGCTGGGCACGCCGCGCAGCGACGACCAGCGCCCCGGCGTCGTGCCCCTGCTGCAAGGCAGCGGCACGGCCCAGGTGGCGCCGGGCTTCACGCCGTCGGCCACCAGCGGCACCGTCACCCTGACGCCCACGATCCCCGCCACGGCCGCCCGCGGCGAGATCGCCAGCAATGCGCTGAAGCTGCGGCTGCGGCTGCACAGCGCGGGCCAGGTCACCCTCAGCGCAGCCACCGTCTTCTACCGCACGCCATGACCACCGACGCCCGCACCTTCTTCCGCGACGGCCTGCGCGTGACGCCGGCGCACCTGAACCACGTTCAAGAGACCCTGGCCGAGGCCGTGGTCGACCTGCGCACCGCGCTGGGCCTGGGCCGCATCGCCTGGGGGTTGCGCCTGGCGCTGGCCGACGGCGGCGTCACGCTCTCGCCCGGTCTGGCCTTCACCACGGCCGGCGTGCGCCTGGCCCTGGGCGCGGCGCTGCCGCTGGCGCTGCCCGAAGGCGAGGGCAGCTGGTCGGTGGTGCTGGCCGGCACCAACACCGACGAGCCCACGCTGCGCCTGGACGACCAGCCCACGCTGCAGCGCACGCAGAGCGTGGTCGTGGTGCAGGCAGCTGACGTTGCGGTGCAGGACGACGCCATCGTGCTGGGCACGATCACGCGGGCCGGCGACGCCATCACCCTGGCGCAGGACGCGGCCCTGTGGCTGGTGCCGGCCGGGCACGGCCACAGCGGCAGCTTCTACCAGGACGGCGCCGGCCGCTGGCGCTATGACGGGGAGGGCGGGGCGATGGGGCCCGAGGGCCCGGCCGGACCTGCCGGTCCGGAAGGCACACCGGGCGCGCCGGGCGACGCCGGTATTGCTGGGCAGGACGGCGCGCCAGGGCCCGAGGGCCCTGCAGGTCCCGTCGGCCCCGTCGGCCCCGTCGGTCCGACGGGGGCAAACGGGCTGGACGGTGTACCCGGCCCGCAAGGCCCGCAAGGCCCTGAAGGCCCGCAAGGCGCTGCAGGCCTTGCTGGCCCGGCGGGCCCGGCGGGACCTCGCGGACCAGCCGGCCCGACAGGAGCCGACGGTCAGAACGGTGCGCCAGGCCCTGCCGGTCCGTCGGGCTCACCCGGCTCACCCGGCTTGCCCGGCGTGCAGGGATCGCAAGGATCGCCCGGGCCCGTAGGTCCCGCGGGCCCGCCAGGTCCATCCGGTCCGCCTGGGCCGCCTGGGCCGCCGGGCAGCGCCGGCGCGCGTGGAGAACCGGGCGCGCAAGGCCCCGAAGGCGCCACCGGAGCGCCCGGCCCGCAGGGCCCTGGCTTCGACATCCGCCTAGGTCGGCTGGCCAGGCTGGGGCCGGCAGAGTTGCCGACGTCCGCCGCGGTCATGCTCAGCACCTTCTCGCAGCAGGGCCTGCTGGCCAGCTTCACGGTGTCGCTCGATGCCGAACGCATCCGGCTGCAGGCACCCAGGCTGGTCGAGGCCTGGGCCGTCGGCCTGGACGGCACGAGCCGTTTCGTCACGGGCCTGACCGACCTGGCAGCGGCCGACACGCTGCGCTGGCGCTGCGACCCGCCTGGGGCATCGACGATCCGGGCGCTGCTCACCGGCGGCGGTGCGCTCTGGCTGCGCGTGGATGGCGACCGCCTGTTCGACATCGCCCGGCGCCCGGTCGTCTGCAGCCTGGTTGCGCTGGCCTTCCCAACCATGGTGTTGCCACCGGGTGGTCAGTTGCACCTGGTGTTCCCCGTAGGAGGTTGATCCATGGCCGATCCTGTCGAACCCAGCGATGGCCCGGCCGCGCGCCTGGCCTGGTTTACCGCGCAGCGCATCCTGCAACTGCGCCAGAAGCCGCCCTCGGGTGACATCACCGAGTTGCCGCCGCCCGGGCCGCCCGAGCCGCCTTCGCTGCCCGATCTGATGCGCCAGTACCGCGAGCGCCTGCGCAACCCCGGCGGCACGCCTTAGCTCGCCATGGCCGCCGACCCCACCCCCGCCGCGCCGGTCGACGCCGACTGGGTCGCCATCGGCCCGTCGGTGATGCGCGGCGGCCAGGCCTTCACGCGGCCTGCGGTGTCGGGGCGCGTGCCCTCGCTGGCGATCTCGCGCTTTGCCGACGTGATCTACGCCGCCAGCGCCAACGGCGGCGTCTGGCGCACCGACGACGCCGGCCAGTCGTGGCGGCCGCTGATGCAGGGCCTGAACGCCGACCCGCTGAACACCGCCGGGCGCGCCGACAGCCTGGCCGTGGGCGCGGTGGCCATACACCCTGACCACCCGGAGCGCGTGTTCGCCGGCAGCGGCGAGCCGGCCGTGGCCAGCACCTTCTTCGGCATCGGGCCGCTGGTCTCGGGCGACGGCGGACGCACCTGGGTCAGCGAACCCGCGCTGCCGGCGCTCACCAGCCAGGGCTTCTTTGCGCTGGCAGTGGACGCCGCCAACCCTGAGCTGGTGATCGGCGCCACCAGCGCCGGCCTGTACCGGCGCGACATTGCCGGCGGCGTGGCAAGCTGGGCACCGCGGCCGGTGACGGGCCTGGCCGGCCGCGCCGCGACCAGCGTGGTGCAGGTGCGCGGCGTCTTCTTCGCAGCGCTGAATGTGTCGGCGGCGGCCGATCCCTCGGTGGTGCTGCGCTCCATCAACCAGGGGAAAAGCTGGGATGTGGTGGGCTCCGGCTTCCCGGCCACGGCCGCCCGCATCACGCTGGCAGTGCATCCCGACCGCGTGGACCTGGTCTACGCCGTGCTGGACAACGGCGACCTGTGGCGCGTGCTCATCGATACCGCCACCGCCGCCGGCCCCTGGTTGCAGGTCAGCTGGGTGCCGGTGCCGGCCGGCATCGGCAGTTTCGTCGGCGACCAGGGGGGCTATGACCTGGCGCTGGCCGTCGACCCGGCCAACCCTGACACCGTGTACTGCGGCGGCTCGACGCTGCTCGTCGATGCTGCCGGCCTGCCGGTGCTGGACACCGACCCCACCGGCCTTGTTTTCGCGTCGCAGATCTGGCGCGTCAATGTGTCCATGGTCGGTACCGTGCTCACCGCGGCGCCCACCTTCATCGGCGCCAGCGTGCACGCCGACGTGCACGCGCTGGTGTTCCCGCGCGGCCTGCCCGGGCAGCTGTGGGTGGGCTGCGACGGCGGCGTCTTCGCCTGCGACAGTGCCCAGGCGGCCGCACCGGTGTTCCGCAGCCTGAACAGCGGCCTGGCGACGGCGCAGCACAACACCATCGCCCAGCATCCCACCGAGCCGGCGGTGATGTTCACCGGCACGCAGGACAACGGCGGCCAGCGCATGATCGGCGACGAAGCCTGGTCGCTGGTCAGCGACGGCGACGGCGGCTACTGCGTCGTCGACTGGAACAACCCCTACCGCGTGCTGATCGGGCTGTTCAACCGCGACATCCAGCGCATCGTCGACGGCGGCAGCGGCCCGGACAACACGCATTTCGTTTCGCTGCCGGCGCTGGCGGGCGACACCGAAGAGTTCTACCTGCCCATCGCCGGCACGCCGGTGCCCGCCGATCCCACGGCCGCAGCCACCGCTGCGCAGGCCAGCCGGGTGGCTGCGGGTTCGCGCGCGCTGTGGCTGAGCGACCAGTTTGGCAGCCCGAACGTGCCCCCGGCGCCCACCTTCCCGGGCGACTGGGTCTCCATTCCGGCCGGCGACGCCTCCGACATGCTGGCGGACAACATCAGCGCCATCAGCTTCGCGTCGCCCACCATCATCAACGTGGGCACGGTGGCGGGCCAGGTGTTCCGCTATGTCGAGGCGCCCGCCGGCACCTGGACGCGCACGCGCATCGACAACGCCGCCGGCGGCGCCCTGCCGCTGGGGGGCGCGCCCATCACCGACATCGAAGCCGACCCGGCGGACCCCGACGACAGCCTGTACGTGACGTTCGGCGGCATCGGCGACCGGCGCCGCGTCTGGCACTTCGACAACGTGCTGTGGTCCGACCGCTCGGGCCCGGCGGCCACCGGCCTGCTGGACGCGCAGGTCAACGCCATCGTCGCCGACCCCGACAACGCCAGCCACCTGTACGTGGCCACCGACATCGGCGTCTGGATGTCCACCGACAGCGGCGCCAACTGGCTGCCCTTCGGCATCGGCCTGCCCGAGGCGGCGGCCACCGACCTGCTGATCCACCGCCCGTCACGCCTGATCCGCGTGGCCACCTTCGGCCGCGGCGTCTTCATGCACCGGCTGGGCGCGGCCGGCTCGGCGCCGCCCGCGACCACGGCGCCGGTGGAGCTGTACGTGCGCGAGCACCGGCTCGATTTCGGGCTGGGCCCTGTGGCTTATGGCCAGCCGGATCCGGCCAACCTGGGTGCCAGCATTGCTGCCGGCAGCAGCCCCGACGTGCGCTGCGATGCGCCCGACGAGTTCGGTGCCTACATCTTTCCGGCCGACAAGCCGCTGTCGCTGATCGAGTTCTTCGAGCTGTCCCACGACGACAGCGCTGCCGTGGCCACCGCTGCGCAGCCGGTGGCCACGCGCGTGCAGGTGCTGGTGCACAACCGCGGGCCGCGCTGGGCCCACGCCGTGCAGGTGGCCGTGCTCATCGCCGAAGGCCGCCACGGCACGCTGCCCAGCCTGCCCAGCGGCTGGGCGGCGCAGCTGCGGCGTGGCCAGGCCGTGAGCGGGAACGGCTGGCGCACGGTGGGCTTCACCAGCGTCTCCGACCTGCGCCCGGGCCATCCGCAGGTGGCGATGATCAACCTGCCGTCGTCGCTGCTGCCCCTGCCCGCGGCGCTGGCCGGGCACGACCAGCACACGCTGCTGATCGCGCTGCACCACCCCGATGACCCGCTGCTCAGCGACATCGACGACGCCGAAGACGTGGCCGACAACCTGCGCCACGTGGCGCTTCGCCACATCACGGTGGTGGCGCTGGCGCCGGCCGTGGCGGCCGGGCCTCAGGCCGCGCCGCGCTTTCTGCCCATCGGCCCTTCGCCCATGCTCAACGGGCTGGCGCAGGGTGGGCCGCCGGTGGGTGGGCGCACGCCGGGTCTGGCCGTTTCGCGCCATGGCGACATCGTCTATGCCGGCACCGCCAACGGCGGTGTGTGGCGCAGCGACGATGGTGGTGCGCGCTGGCGGCCGTGCATGGAGGCTTTCGACCTGAATCCGTCGAGGTTGGGCGCCACCACCCTGGCCTGCCCGGCAGTGGCCATTCATCCGGACAGGCCGGAACTGGTGTTCGTCGGCACCGGCGAGCCCTTCGGCACCTCGGGGGCCTATTTCGGCGTGGGCATGCTGGTCTCGCTCGATGGTGGCCGCAACTGGCAGGAAGAGCCGACGGTTTCCAGCCTGCTGGTGTGGCCGCCTCCCCCCGCGCTGCCGGTGCCCCCGGCGCTGCCGGTGACAAAGGGGCCGCTGTTGCACCAGACCGGCTGCTACGGCATTGCCGTCGACCCCTTGGTTCCCGAGCGCGCGGTGGCGGCGACCACCGGTGGTGCCTTCCTGCGCGAGCCCGACGGGGTCGGTGGCTTCCGCTGGCACCGGACCTGGATCGCGCTGACCGTGGCGTCGGATGCTGTCCTGACGCCCACGCTGCCCATCGAGCTGGTCGACGTCACCAGCGTCGCCAGTGCCGCCAACGCAGGCGTCACCACCTTCGTCATGGCATTGCGCGGCGGCATGGTTTTCGCCTTCACGACGGCCGATGCCGAGTTCCGGGCAGGGCAACCCTTGTGGCGACCGCTGGGCGGGGCCACCTGGCCTGCGGCCGTGCCGCCGGTCTGGCTGCCCTCGCAGACGCCCGCGCCACCCGGTTCTCCGCCCGCGGCGGACACCCTGCGTTGCACGCTGGCCATGAAGGAGGACGACCCCAAGGTCGTCTACCTGGTGCGCCAGGATGGCAGCGGCTTCCGCTACGACGCGCCGCCGCCCGCCGACGTGCCGCCACCTGTGCCAGCGCAGGGCACCTGGATGGCGATCACGCCGATGCCAACCGATCCGACACCGGCCAGCGTGGTAGCGGGCACGGGCACGCGCTCGTGGGTAGACACCCAGGGCTGGTACGACCTGGCCTTGGCCGTGGACCCGCGCAACGTCAACCGCATCGCCGTCGGTGGCTCCACGGTCTATGCGCTGGCTGACGCCGTCGTCGCTGTGGGCACGCCCGGCGGCAACTGGTTCTCGTCGATCTGGGCCTGCAGCGTGGCCGCTGGTGGCGGCGCCTGGGCGATGACCAGCAGCTACATCGGTGCCCGCGCCCACGCCGACGTGCACCGCCTGGTGTTCACGCCGAGCGACGGCAGCCAGCTGTGGACGGGCAACGACGGTGGCGTGTTCCGTTGCGACGACTGGGACCAACCGGGCGCGTTTTTCGTGCACCGCAACCGCGGGCTGGCCACGCTTTCGGGCAACAGTGTCGACACCCATCCGGTCGAAGACGCCCTCGTGCTGCTGTCGACCCAGGACAACGGCGCCGCGCTCGGCTTGGGAACGCCTGGCTGGCGCATGGTCGTGCAAGGCGACAGCGGGGCGTCGGTCTGGCACTGGGGCGATGTTCTCGACCAACTGCCGCCGCGGGTGCTGGTTACGTACACCGACTACACCGTGTACCGCCTGGGCGGCGGCATCACGGGTGCAATGAAGGTCAATGTTCCCGCGCCGGTAGGCGGCGCCACCGACGAACCGGTACGGTTCTACGCGCCGATGGTGGGCTCACCCTACGACCCGGCCAACCCCGGAAACGCCGGCCGCGTGGCCTTCGGGGCGCGCCGGCTGTGGCTGACCGAGACCTTCGGCAATCCGGAACCGCCGGTAGTCGCCGCGCCCAGCGGTGATTGGGCGTCGTTGCCCACGGGCACGGCGCCCTCCGATTGCCTGCCCGGTGCAGAAGTCATCGTTTCCATCTTGTTCCTCACGCACGACCGCATCGTCGCGGGCACGGATGCAGGCAACTGCTACCTATACGAACACCGGGCGGGCGCCTGGAGCCAGCCGCAAGCGCTGGGGAAAGTCGGGACCTGGCCTGCGGCGGCCACACCTACGCCTTCGGTCACCGGCCTGTGCGCCGATCCTGCCGGCGCCAGCCTAGCCTTCTACGCCTGTCTGGGCGGCAACGCCGGGCCGCAGCGGGTGTGGCATGCGGCGTTCACGCTGGACGGTGCAGGCATCATCATCGGCACGGTGTGGACGCCGCGGGCAGGCCTGGCGGCGCCGAACACGCTGCTCGACGTCAACCACAACACCATCGTCGCCGACGGCGCCGACCTCTACGTCGGCGGCGACATCGGCATCTGGCACAGCGACGATGGCGGCGAGGAATGGCTGCCCTTCGCCGATGGCTTGCCCGACGCACCGGTGCTCGACCTGGAACTGGCACCCAACCGCATCCTGCGTGCCTCAACCCACGGCCGCGGCACCTATGAGCGCCAGTTGCCGGCGGCGCCGGTGCCGAGGGTGCGGCTGGTGGTGCGTGAGACGGCACTCGACCGCGGCCTGCGCGCGGCCACCTACACCGGGCTTGACCACCTGGCGCGTGCCGTCACGCAGGCCGCCAGCCCCGACATCGTGGTCGATGCGCCGCGGGACGAGGCCTTCCAGACCTCGCCCAACCTGGGACTTGATCACATCGGCTTTGCCGGGCTCACCGACCGCAGCGGCACGGTGGCCACCAGCGCCGAGGGCGTGCTCAACCGCGTGCACGTGCAGGTACAGAATGGCGGCCCCGAGGGCTGCCGCGGCGCCACGGTGACGCTGCTGCTGGCCGAGGCCCAGGGCGGCGCGCCGCCGGCCCTGCCCGCCGACCATGCCGCGGCCGTGCGCTGCGGCCTGCCGGTCAGCGGCAACGGCTGGGTGACGGTGGGCATCAGCCGGCTGGGTGAGCTGGATGCGCGCGAACCCGCCATCGCCTCGTTCGACCTGCACTCGTCTCTGTTGCCGCTGCCGGGCGATCTGGACGGCCACGCGGCCTGGTACCTGCTGGCCCTGACGAACCATGAACTCGACCCCTTCCCCGACCCCGCCACCGCGGTGCAGGCGCTGGCCACCACGCACCGGCAGGCGGCGCTGAAGGCCATCACCGTCACCGAACTCGACGGCGACGTTCCGCCCACGGCGGCGCCGCCACGGCGCCTGCCCACCACGCTGCCGCTGGCCGTGGCCATCGCCGCCGACTTGCGCCTGGCGGCGCTGGCGCGCAACTCGCGCATCCGCGTGGTCTCGGGCGACGTGCTGCACGACACCGACCACGCGCTCGACGCGCTGGTGCAGGCCGCGCTGGGCCAACTGCGCGGGGCCGGGTCGCTGCCCGGCAGCGGCGCCGCTGCCGGCCTGGACCGCTTTGCCGTGCTGGGCACGATGGGCCTGGACCTGCCCGACTGGGCCCACTGGCTGGAGGACGGCCCGGGCTGGTTGCGCGACGCGCTGCGCCGTGGCAGCGCCGACGCCGACGTCTCGGCAAGCGTCACCGACGCCATCACCGTGCTGGCCAGGACCGCCGGCTATGCGCTGGCCGGCACCAGCGACGCCACCGAACAGGCGCAGATCCGCGCCTTCTGCGCCGGCATGGCCTGCGCGGTGGCCAGCGACTGGGTGATGGGCCCGGTGCTGCGCGGCATCGCGGCGCAGCGTGGCCCGGCCGACCCGGGGCGCGGCGGCGACATCGATCTGGCCATCGTCGAGACCTGGATCAGCCGCGCGCTGCTGGACGGTGCGCCCGAGACCGACGCCTACGCCGACTGGCTGCCCGACGAACTGCCGCCCACGCTGCTGCCGGCCCTGCTGCGCGCGGTGCAGGAAGTGGCCACCGATGCCTTGGCGGCGCAGCGCATCGAGACCACGCCCGAGACCCTGCCGCTGCCCGACCTGGACGAGCTGGAAGAAGGCTTCGGCCTGGCGCGCACCGTGCAGGCGCAGGGCGCCTGGGGCATGGGCATCTGGTTCCTGGTGCTGCTGCCGGT
>JALHPY010000112.1 GCA_022842305.1 Rubrivivax sp. | reverse complement strand
CCGAGATCGCGCGCGGCTGGGTGTCGCTCGCCTGCACTGCGCTGCGCCTGGTGCTGACGCTGGCGGCCACGCTGGCCCTGCTGGCCGGCACCGGGCTGCAGCCGCTGTGCGCCGCGCTCTCGCGCCTGGGCGTGCCCCAGGTGCTGACGGCGCAACTGCTGTTCCTGCACCGCTACGCCTGCGTGCTGCTGGAAGAAGCCGCGCGCATGCACACCGCCTGGCAGCTGCGCGCCGGCCCGCGCGCGCGCCTGATGCCGCGCGTCTGGGCTGGCCTGGTGGGCCAGTGGCTGCTGCGCACGCTGGCGCGCGCCGGGCGCATCCACCAGGCCATGCTGGCGCGCGGCTTCGACGGCCGCCTGCCGCTGCAGCACCGCGGCCGCTGGCGCGCGGCCGACACCGGCTTCGTGGCCGCCTGGAGCGCCGGCATGGTGGCCGCGCGCTGGCTGGTGGCCTGATTGCAGCCTGCAGTCGAACTGCGCGGCCTGGCGCACACCTACCCCGACGGCACGGCGGCGCTGCGCGGTGTGGACCTGCGCGTGGCGGCGGGCGAGCGCGTGGCGCTGGTGGGCGCCAACGGCGCCGGCAAGTCCACGCTGCTGGCGCATCTGAACGGCCTGCTGCTGCCGGCGGCGGGCCAGGTGCTGATAGCCGGCGTGGTGGTGGCGCCGGCCAGCCTGCGTGAGATCCGCCGGCGCGTCGGCTACGTCTTCCAGCAGGCCGACGACCAGTTGTTCATGCCCACGGTGCAGGACGACGTGGCCTTCGGCCCGGCCAACCTGGGCCTGGACGAGGCCGCGGTGCGCGCGTGCGTGCACGCGGCGCTGGACCGCGTGGGCGCACTGCACCTGGCCACGCGCGCGCCCTGGCGCTTGTCGGGCGGCGAGAAGCGTGCCGTGGCCATCGCCGGCGTGCTGGCCATGGCGCCCGAAGTGCTGGTGCTGGACGAACCGTCGTCAGACCTGGATCCGGCCGCGCGGCGGCGCCTGATCGAACTGCTGCAGTCGCTGCCGCAGACCCTGCTGCTGGCCACGCACGACCTGGCGCTGGCGCGCGCGGTCTGCCCCCGCGTGCTGGTGCTGCACGAAGGCCGCGTGCACGCCGACGGCACGCCGGCAGCCCTCTTTGCCGACGCCGCGCTGCTGCGCCACTGCCGTCTGGAAGCGCCGGAGGGCGGTAGGCCGGCGGGCCCCGAGCCGCCGCCTAGTAGCGACCGTGCTGCTTGACGATGTAGTTGGTCAGTTCGGCGGCCTGCATCGACAGCCGCGTCTGCGTGCGGTGCACGTTGGCGGCGATGGCGCGCATCACGTTGTAGACGACCCGCGGGTGGCTCTCGATCAGGCTCTCGAGGGCCTCGCGTTCGAGCACCAGCACGCGCGCGGCGGTGCTGGCCACCAGCGACGCGTAGCGCTCGGCGCCATCCAGAAAGCCCAGTTCGTGGGCGAAGTCGCCGCGCGCCAGCGCGGTGATCTGCGTCTCGTCGGGCGTGCCCAGGTGCTTGATCACCCCCAGCGTGCCGTCGGACACCACGTACAGGTGGTTGTCGCTGGCACCTTCGCGCGCCAGCACGTCCTTGGGCGCATGGGTTGCGCTGGTGACCACGCGTGCCAGCACGGCCGACTGCTCGGGCGTCAGGAAGCGCGCCAGCGGCGAGGCGATCACGTCGTCGATCAGCGTAGAGGGGGTACTTGTCACATCGACCTCGGTCGGTACAGCGGCCGACGGCCCGGCGCGCAAAGGCACGGGCTCCGGCGCGACACTGACGACACTGACGGCGATGGCGACAGGTGTGGGTGCAGGCGCAGGCGCTTCCGCCACCACAGTCTGCACGGGCGGAGGAGGCGCGATTTGCGCTGGGGCAAATTCCTTCAAGGTGGCCGCGGCGCGCTTGACGAAGGCATCGACCATGGCCTTGGCCACCAGGCTGGCGGCCGGCCCGGCCAGCGCGTCCAGGCGGCCGTCGGCAACTTCGAAGTTCATCGCAAAGTCGATGCGACAGCCGATGCCGCCGATGGGCGTGAAGTTCCAGTCGCCCACCAGGTGCTTGAACGGCCCTTCGACCAGGCGCACCTGCAGCCACTCGGGCCGACGCTTGGGGTTGCGCGTCTGGAAGCCAAAGCGGATGCGCAGATAGCTGAACTCCAGCCGCGCCGACACCATGTCATCGCTGCGCTCGATGATCTTGGCCGACACGCACCAGGGCAGGTACTGCGGGTAGCTCTCTGCCTTCTCGATGAGGTCGTACATGTCCTCGACCGAGTAAGGCAACAACACCGAACGTTTGACTTCCAAAGGGCCTCCCGCCGTACCATGTGCGCCCGAAAAGTGTATCCCGCCCCTTCCAAGGCCCGCCTGATGATTACAGCCACCCGACCGCCTACTTCTGGCCGCAGCGCTCGCCGCCGCCTGCTGGGCGGCCTGGCCGCAGCCATCGCCCTGCCGGCCACGCTGCGCGCGCAGGGCCGGATCACGCTCAAGGTGAGCCATTTCGTGGCGCCCACGCACCGACTGCAGCGCGACTTCCTGCTGCCCTGGGCCAAGGACATCGAGACGCGCACCCAGGGCGCGGTGACGGTGCAGATCTCGGCCGCCAACTCGGCGCTGGGCCAGGCGCAGAACCAGCTGGACCAGTGCCTGAACGGCGTGGTCGACGTGGCCTACGGCCTGTGCGGCCTGCCGCGCGGGCGCATGCCGCGCAGCATGCTGATCGAGCTGCCCTTCATGGCGGCCACGGCCGAGGCCGGCTCGCGCGCGCTGTGGAACCTGTACCCGCGCCTGCTGGCCGACGACTACAAGGGCATCAAGCCGCTGCTGCTGATGACGCACAACGCCGGCGGCCTGCACACGCGCGGCCGCGTGCAGCAGCCGGCCGATCTGCGCGGGCTGCGCATCCGCACGCCGTCGCCCACGGTGTCGATGATGCTGAGCGCGCTGGGCGCGGTGCCGGTGGGCCTGCCGCCGACGCTGGTGTACGAGAACCTCGCCAAAGGCGTGATCGACGGCGCCGCCACCACCTGGGACGCGGTCTCGTCGTTCCGCCTGGACGAGGTGACGCGCCACCACCTGGACCTGCGCTTCTACACCGCGGCCTTCTGGTTCGGCATCAACCAACGCCGCTTCGACGCGCTGCCGGCCGACGTGCGCGCGGCCATCGAGGCGGCCTCGGGCGAGGCCCTGCTGCGCCGGCTGCAGGGCTGGTGGGACAGCTGGGACGATGTCGGCCGCGCAGCCGCCAGGGCGCGCGGCAGCAGCGTACTGCTGCCCGACGCCGCACTGGCCGGCGAATGGCGGCGCGCCGTGGCCCCGCTGCTGGACGGTGCGCTGGCCGAGTTCCAGAAAGAAGGCGTGGCCGACGCGCGCGCCATCCACAGCGCCATGCTGGCCGAGCTGGCGCGCCAGCCCAAGGCGTGACGAGAGGGGCGACATGAGCCGCGCCGCCATCGAACGCTTCTACGCCGCCTTGGCGCGCCTGGATGGCGCCGCCCGCCTGAAACGCTTTCTGGAACGCGGCTGATGACGGCGCTGCACGAGCTGGGCGCGGCCGAGCTTCAGGCTGCCTATGCCGCTGGCGCGCTGTCGCCGGTGGAGGTGGCGCACGCGGTCATCGCCCAGGTGCGGCGCTGGGAGCCGCACATTCATGCCACCTACGCCTTCGATCCCGAGGGCGCGCTGGCGCTGGCGCGCGCGTCCGAGTCGCGCTGGCGCGCCGGCCAAGCCTTGAGCGCGCTCGACGGCGTGCCGGTCACGCTCAAGGAAAACATCGCCACGCGCGGCGTGCCCATGCCGCTGGGCACGGCCGCCAGCGTGCTGCAGCCGGCGGCCGAAGACGCGCCGCCCGCGGCCCGGCTGCGCGAGGCCGGCGCGGTGTTCATCAGCAAGACCACCATGCCCGACTACGGCATGCTGTCCTCGGGGTTGTCGAGCTTCCACGCGCTCACGCGCAACCCCTGGGACTTGGCGCTGAACCCCGGCGGCAGCAGCGCCGGCGCCGCCGCCGCGGCCGCCGCGGGCTACGGGCCGCTGCACCTGGGCACCGACATCGGCGGCTCGATCCGCCTGCCCGCGGCCTGGTGCGGCGTGGTCGGCTTCAAGCCCAGCGCCGGCCGCGTGCCCATCAAGCCGCCCTACCTGGGCCGCGTGGCCGGGCCGATCACGCGCAGCGTGCGCGACGCCGCGCTGCTGATGGAAGTGCTCAGCCGCCCCGACTGGCGCGACGCCACCAGCCTGCCGCCACAAGCCTTCGAATGGCAGGACATCGAGCGCGACCCGTCAACGTGGCTGCGCGGCCTGCGCATCGGGTTGCTGCTGGACGCAGGCTGGGGCATGGCGCTGGACCCCGAGGTGGCCGCGGCGGTGCAGGCCGCGGCGCGCGCGCTGCAGGCCGCGGGCGCGGCAGTCGAGCCGCTGGCGGCCTTCAGCACCGACGAGATGGCCCAGGGCATAGACCGCTTCTGGCGCCTGCGTTCCTGGCTGGACATCTCGGCCCTGCCGCCCGAGCGCCGCGCGCGCGTGCTGCCCTTCATCCGCGACTGGGTGGCGCCGGCCGCAGGCTGCAGCGCGGCCGAACTGTTTGCCGGCTACAGCCAGTTCGCGGCACTGCGCGACGCCGCGGTGGCAGCTTGCCAGCCTTTCGACTTCGTGCTGTCGCCGGTGGCGCCGGTGGCCGGCTTTGCCGCCGAATGGGCCATGCCCAGCAACGACCCGGCAAAGGCGATGGCACACATCGGCTACACCCTGCCCTTCAACATGAGTGAACAGCCGGCGCTGAGCATCGACTGCGGCGCCACGGCGGCCGGCCTGCAGACCGCCCTGCCGATAGGCCTGCAGATCATCGGCCGCCGCCACGACGACCTGGGCGTGCTGCGCCTGGCGCGGGCCTGGGAGCAGCTGCGCCCGCCGTCCCGGCCCTGGCCGCAGCCGCCGGGCTGAAGGGCTGCCGGCCGCGACCGCGCTACATTCCGCTTCATGTCGAGCACCGACCTCCGCGGCAACCCCTGTGGCAGCGCATCGGCCGCTGCGCGCGAAGCGGCCGAATCGGCGCTGTGGCGCATGATGTCCTTCTACGACACGCCGCTGGCCGACCTGGCCGCCGCCAGCGCCGCCGACCCCGCCTGGCCGCTGCCGCACGTCATGCACGCCGGCTTCCTGCTCAGCCTGACCGAGCCCGCGCTGCTGACCGAAGCCCAGGCGCAGTTGCAGCGGGCACGCGCGCTGCAACGCCAGGCCACGGCACGCGAGCGCGCGCACCTTGAGGCGGTCGAGGCCGTGCTGCAGGGCCGCTGGCAACTGGCCTGCCGCATCTGGGACGAGTTGCTCATCGAACACCCGCGCGACGCGCTGGCATTGCAGTGGGCGCAGCTGTGGGACTTCTACCGCGGTGACGCCCCCGCGCTGCGCCAGCGCCCGGCGCGCGCCCTGCCCGAATGGGACGAGGCCGACCCGCTGCACCCCTATGCGCTGGCGCTGTATGCCTTCGGGCTGGAGGAATGCAACCTCTACCCGCAGGCCGAGGAAGCCGGCCGCCGCGCCCTGGCCGCCAACCCGCGCGTGCCCTGGGCGGTGCACGCCGTGGCCCACGTGATGGAGATGCAGGGCCGCTTCGAGGACGGCGCCAACTGGCTGCGCCAGCACCAGGACAGCTGGGCCGAGGGCAACGGCTTCGCCTGCCACCTGTGGTGGCACAAGGCGCTGTTCCGCTTGGAGGCCATGGACCTGCTGGGCGTGCAGCGCCTGCTGGACACCCACCTCAGCGGCGCGGCGGTGCAGATCACGCTGCAGCGCGTGGACGCCAGCGCGCTGCTGTGGCGCATGCAGCTGCTGGGGCAGGATGTGGCGGCGCAGGCCGCGGCGCTGCTGCAGGCCTGGAACCCGAGCGAGGCCGAGGCCGGCCACTACGCCTTCAACGACCTGCACACGGTGCTGGCGTTCATCGTTGCCGGCGAGCTGCCGCGCGCCGACGCTTGGCTGGCGCGCTGCGCCGAGCACGTGCTGGCCCCCACCGACGCGCGCCGCTGCAACCACCTGATGGCGCGCGAGGTCGGCCTGCCGCTGATGCGCGGTGTGCTGGCGCTGGCGCGCGGCGACGCCGACGCCGCGGTCGACCTGATGGCGCCGGTGCGCGCACAGGCCGCACGCCTGGGCGGCAGCCACGCGCAGCGCGACCTGATAGACCTGACGCTGCTGGCCGCCGCGGCGCGCGGCAACCGCCGCAGCCTGGGCCGCGCGCTGCTCAACGAGCGCAGCATGGCCAAGCGCTTGACGCCGCTGACGCGGCACTGGATGGAACGCTTGGCGCCCTCGGCGCAGGTGCGCGCTTAAGCAGCAGCGGGTCAGACTGCCGGCGGCGGCAGTTGCTCGGCGGCAAACACCTGCTGCACCGCCGGCCGCGCCAGCACACGCTGGAGCCAGGGGCCGATGTGCGGGTAGTCGCGCGCCGGCCGGTCATCGAAGCCGCGCGTCCAGCGGCACAGCATGAAGGCGTAGATGTCGACCGCGCTGAAGGGCGCGCCCAGCAGCCAGGGGCCGCCGTGGCCAGCCAGTTGCGCGTCGATCTGCGCCAGGCAGCCGGCCACCTTGCGCTGCGCCGCGGCCTTGACCTGGGCCGCGCCTGCGGCGTTGCCGGCGTCGACCATGCGCTCGGGGTAGAAGTAGTGGATCAGCGTGGCCTGCAGCGTGTTGGTGAGCCACACCAGCCACTTGTAGAAGTGCGCGCGCGCTGCCGTGCCCACGGCCGGCGCCAGCCCGGCCGCGGGGTGCGTGTCCACCAGGTGCAGCACGATGGCCGCGGTTTCGTACAGCACCAGCTCACCGTCCACCAGCACCGGGATCAGGCCGTTGGGGTTGAGCTTGAGATACGCGGGCGACTTGTGCACGTTGGCGGCGCGGTCGACCTGCTGCAATTCGAAGGGCAGGCCCAGTTCGCGCAGCAGCACGTGCGGTGTGAAACTGGCATTGCCGGGGAAATAGTGCAGTGTGATCATCACACCATGATCGCACGCCGGCCCCGGCGAGTGCCAGCCGCAACCCGGAACAGCCCATGCACGAGTACACCGCCCGCATCGAATGGCAACGCAACGCCGGCGAGGCATTCACCGACAACCGTTACCACCGCCGCCACCGCCTGCAATTCGACGGCGGCGCCGAATGGGCGGGTTCTTCTTCGCCGGCCGTGGTGCCGCTGCCACTGTCGGATGCGAGCGCGGTCGACCCCGAGGAAATGTTCGTCGCCGCCTTGTCGAGTTGCCACATGCTGTGGTTTCTGTCGCTGGCGGCACAGGCCGGGTTCGTGGTCGAACGCTATACCGACCAGGCCGCGGGCGTGATGCAGCGCAATGCTGCCGGCAAACTGGCGATGACGCGCGTGACGCTGCGCCCGCAGGTGCAGTTTGCCGCTGGCGGCGCGCCCGAATTCGCGCAATTGCAGGCGCTGCACCACCGGGCGCACGAGGAATGCTTCATCGCCAATTCGGTGAACTGCCCGGTGCTGTGCGAGCCGCAAAGCTGAGGCCCCGCGCGGACGCGGGGCTTGAAAGCCGGGCGCTGCGTTCCCAGATGACCCCATGACATCGGCTGCGGCCCTGCTTTTCCTGGCCTTCGCGCTGCTGGCCGTGCCCGCCTGGCTGTGGGGCCCGGCTTGGTGGCGTTCCCGCCGCCGCGCCCGGGTGCAGGCCCAGGCCTTTCCGCGCGCCTGGCGCCAGATCCTGCGCCGGCGCATGCCGGCCTTTGCACGCCTGCCTGCCGCGGTGCAGCTGCGCCTGCGCAAGATCACCCAGGTGCTGCTGGCCGAGAAGCCCTTCATCGGCTGCGCCGGCCTGCGCGTCAGCGAAGAGATGCGCGTGCTGGTGGCGGCGCAGGCGGCGCTGCTGCTGCTGGGCGGGCGCGGCGATTACTTCCGCAACCTGCGCCAGGTGCTGCTCTACCCCGGCGCCTTTGTCGTGGACCGCATCAAGCCCGACGCCCTGGGCCTGGCGCACGCCACGCGCCAGGTGCTGGCGGGCGAATCCTGGCAGCAGGGCCAGGTAATCCTGTCCTGGGACGACGTGCTGTCGGGCGCGGCCGACCCCGACGACGGGCGCAACGTGGTGTTGCACGAGTTCGCACACCAGCTTGACCAGGACCAAGGCCCGGCCAACGGCGCGCCCTGGCTCGGGCGCCATGGCGACCCGGCGCGCTGGCGTGCGGTGCTGGGCGCCGAATTCGCGCAATTGCAACAACGCCTGGCGTGCGGCGAAACCGGCCTGATCGAGGCCTATGCCGCCACCGACGCCGCCGAATTCTTTGCCGTCAGCAGCGAACTGTTCTTCGAACAATCCCATGCCCTGGCGGCAGCGCATCCGGCGTTGCACGCCGAACTCGCGGGATATTACGGCGTCGACCCGCGGCATTGGTAATGCAGCGCTGGTGCAAGCCGACATTCGGCGTGTGCTGCAATGCACCGCGTTAACCATTTCTGACGCAATGCATAAGGTCGGCTGTGTTATGGTGCCGGCCCAGGCGCCAATAGATTGCGAATAACAGGCGCCAACGGATACGGCCAGCGCCGTCTCCTGCAGGGAGTTACCCTTTCGAATGGAAGACATGACCAAGACCTACACCCAGATCGTCAAGCAGATTGAAGCCCTCAAACTCGAGGCCGAGAAGCTGCGCCGCAAGGAAATCGACGGCGTGATCGCGCGCATTCGCGAAGCCATCACCTTCTACAACCTCAGCAGCGCCGATCTGGGCCTGGACGTCGCCACCAAGGGCCGTGCCAAGGCCAAGGCCGCCGTCAAGCGCCAGTCGTCCAAGAAGCCCAAGACCCCGGGCGAGATCAAGTTCCGCAACGACACCGGCGGCACCTGGGGCGGCCGCGGCAAGCGCCCGCAATGGCTGCGCGATGCGCTGAACGCGGGCAAGCAGCTCCAGGACTTCGCCGTCAAGTAAGGCGCAGCGTCGGCCTGGCACTGGCGCGGCAACAATGCCGCCATGCCGCAACGCGCCGCCCTGGTTTCGGGCACCCTCTTCGCCCTTGCCGCCGGCCTGATGTGGGGCCTGGTGTTCATCGTGCCGCTGTGGCTGCCCGAATACCCTGCGGCGCTGCTCACCATGGGGCGCTACCTGGCCTTCGGGCTGATCGCGCTGCCCCTGGCCTGGCTGGACCGGGCCCGTCTGGCCGAACTCACGCGCGCCGACTGGCTCGAGGCGCTCAAGCTCGCCGCCATCGGCAACCTGCTGTACTACCTGTGCCTGGCCGCGGCCATCCAGCGTTCGGGCGGGCCCTTGCCCACCATGATCATCGGCACGCTGCCGGTGGTCATCGCCGTGGCTTCCAACCTGCGCGGGCGCGACCGCGACGGCCCGCTGCCCTGGGGCCAGCTGGCGCCGTCGCTGCTGCTCATCGCCGCCGGCATCGCGCTGGTCAACCAGGCCGAGCAGGCACAGCTCGCCCCCGACACCGACCTGCTGCGTTATGCCAGCGGCGCGCTGCTGGCGGTGGGCGCGGTGGCCTGCTGGACCTGGTACCCCATCCGCAACGCCGAATGGCTGCGCGCGCACGCCGACCGCAGCCCGCGCGTCTGGGCCACCGCCCAGGGCGTGGCCACGCTGCCGCTGGCCGCCGTGGGCCTGGTGGCGGTGTGGGGCGGCATGGCGGCGCTGGGCGATCCCTTCCCCATGCCGCTGGGGCCGCGGCCGGGATTCTTCATCGCGTTGATGCTGGTCACCGGGCTGCTGGCGTCCTGGGCCGGCACGCTTTGCTGGAACGAAGCCAGCCAGCGCCTGCCGCCGGGGCTGGCCGGGCAGCTGATCGTGTTCGAGACGCTGTCGGCGCTGGCCTATGCCTTCGTATTGCGCGGCCACATGCCACCGCCGCTGGCCCTGGCGGGTGTCGTGCTGCTGGTGGCTGGCGTGGCATATGCACTGCGGGCGCGACCAAATGTCGCAGCCGCGCCCGGCGCCTGAGGTGTCCAATCCCGAACCGACGCCAGCGCCGCACCGGAGTCCCGATGTACCGCACCATCCCGATCCAACCGACCTTGCCCAAGCCCATGCTCGTGCTGCGAGCACCCGAATTGCTGGGTGACAAGGCGCGGCTGCAGTTCCTGGTGACGGCGCTGCAGCAGACGCTGGAACGGCAGGTCGGCCTGCAGGAGCCCGCCAGCGCCTGGCTGCGCGCCCTGCACCTGGAGCCGGGCGAAGCCGAGCTGTTCATCGCCCCCGGCCTGCCCTATTGCGGCCACGAACTCATCAGCGCGGCCTTCGATGCGCTGCGTACGCTGCTGCCAGACACCGACGTCTACGTGCGCATCGCGCGCCACTGAGCCGCGCGCTCAGGCCAGCGCGGCGTCCAGCACTTCGATCCAGTGCCGCACCGGGGTTTCGGTGCCGCTTTGCAGATGCTGGATGCAGCCGATGTTGGCGCTGACGATGGTCTGCGCCTGCAGCGGCGCCAGCTGTTCCAGCTTGCGGTCGCGCAGCGTGGTGGCCAGCTCGGGCTGCAGCACGCTGTAGGTGCCGGCCGAGCCGCAGCACAGGTGGCTTTCACTCGCGGCCAGCTGCACTTCGAAGCCCAGCTCGCGCAAGTGTGTCTCGACGCCGCCGCGCAGCCGCTGGCCGTGCTGCAGCGTGCACGGCGGGTGGAAGGCCAGGCGCTGCGTGCCGCGCGTGCGCAGCTTGCCCTGTAGCTGGGGCGTCAGGCCGGGCAGCAGTTCGCTCAGGTCACGCGTCAGCGCGCTCACGCGCTTGGCCTTATCGGCATAGGCCGGGTCGTGCGCCAGCGCATGCCCGTACTCCTTGACCTGCAGCCCGCAGGCGCTGCCGTTCATCACGATGGCCTCTACCCGGCCCTGCGACGTCAGGCCCTCGACCAGGGGCCACCAGGCGTCGATGTTGCGGCGCATGTCGGCCAGGCCGCCTTCGGCGTCGCCCAGATGGGCGCGGATGGCGCCGCAGCAGCCGGCGCCGTCGGCCACCAGAGTCTGGATGCCGGCGGCGTCGAGCACGCGCGCCGTGGCGCTGTTGATGTTGGGCATCATCGCCGGCTGCACGCAGCCCAGCAGCAGCAGCATCTTGCGCTTGTGCTCGCGCGTAGGCCACTGGCTGGCGCGCGCGCCGCCGCTGGCCGGCACCTTGTGCTTGAGCGCGGCCGGCAGCAGCGGCCGCACCAGCTGGCCCAGCTTCATGGCCGGGCCGAACAGCGGCGAGGTCAGGCCCGCGCGCAGCGCCCAGCGCGCCGCCTGCTCGCCCGCGGGGCGCTCGACGCGCTCGTCCACGATGGCCCGTCCGATATCCACCAGGTGCCCGTACTGCACGCCGCTGGGGCAGGTGCTTTCGCAGTTGCGGCAGGTGAGGCAGCGGTCCAGGTGCAGCTGCGTCTTGCGCGTGACGGGCGCGCCTTCGAGCACCTGCTTGATCAGGTAGATGCGTCCGCGCGGGCTGTCGAGTTCGTCGCCCAGCAGCTGGTAGGTGGGGCAGGTGGCGGTGCAGAAGCCGCAGTGCACGCACTTGCGCAGGATGGCCTCGGCCTCCTGGCCCTGCGCGGTGCCCTGGAATTCAGCGGCGAGCTTGGTTTGCATGGAGCCCCATCGTGTTCAGAACAGCTTGAAGACCAGCGGCATCAGCAGCGCCGCCAGCACCGCCTGCAGGCCCAGCGCCAGCGCGGCATAGGCACCGGCTTCGGGGTGGACCTGCAGCGCGCGTGCCGCGCCGATGCCGTGCGCCGCCGTGCCCAGCGCAAAGCCGCGCACGTCGGGCGCGCTGACGCGCAGCGCATCGAAGAGATACTTGCCGCTGACCGCGCCCACCAGGCCGGTCAGCACGGCGGCCACCGCCGCCAGCGCCGGGATGCCGCCGATCTGCGCGGCGATGCCCATGGCCACCGGCGCCGTGGTCGACTTGGGCGCCAGCGATGCCAGCACTTCGGCCGGCAGGCCCAGCGCCCAGCCGATGGCCCAGGCGCTGGCGCCGGCCGCGGCACCACCGGCCAGCGCCGCCGCCAGCAGCGCGCCGGCACGCCGGCGCAGATCGGCACGGCGCTGCCACAGCGGCCAGGCCAGCGCCACCACGGCCGGCCCCAGCAGGAAGTGGATGAACTGTGCGCCCGAGAAGTAGGTGGGGTAGGGCGTGTCGGTGGCCAGCAGCAGCGCCGCCAACGCCAGCACCGTCCACAGCACCGGGTTGGCCCAGGGCGGCTGCTCCAGGCGCTGGTAGACCATCTGCGCCAGCGTGTAGGTGGCCAGCGTGGCGCTCAGCCCGAACAGCGGCGTGGCCGACAGGTAGACCCAGAGCTGAACGAAGTCCTGCATCGCCGACCCGTCCCTACTCAGCCACCGGTCGCGGCAGCAGCCCGCGCAGCACCAGCGCGCTGACGGCCAGGCCGATCCAGGTGGACAGCAGCAGCACCAGCAGCATGCGCGGGCCGTGCCGCGCCAGCAGATCCAGGTGCACGATCACGCCCACACCCACCGGCACGAACAGCAGCGACAAGTGCCCCAGCAGCGGCATGGCCGCGGCCGCCACCGGCGCGCGCAGCGCTTCCACGTTGAGCAGCGCCCACAGCAGCAGCAGCCCCAGCACCGGGCCGGGCAGCGGCAGCTGCAGCCCGCGCGACAGCGCCTCGCCCGCCGCCTGGCACAGCAGCAGCAGCGTCAGACCCTGCAGGCCTGCGAGTCCGTTCATGCGGCGCCGCCCTGGACGTGAAGCGCCGCGCTCACAGCTCGGGCAGCAGGCGGCCGGGGTTGAACAGGCCTTGCGGGTCGAAGGCCTTCTTCAGCTCGCGCTGGATGCGGTCCAGCGGTGGCTTGAGCGGCGCGAAGATGCCGCCACCGCGCTCGGCGCCGCGGAACATCACGGCGTGCCCGCCGGCCGCGGCCGCCGCCTCGCGCAGCGTGGCCGCGGGTGCGCTGGTGCAGATCCAGCGCTGCGCGCCGCCCCATTCGATGAGCTGTTCACCCGACAGGCGCAGTGGCGCCGTGGTGGGCGGCAGCGACAGCCGCCACAGCGTGGCCCCGCCTTGCACGGCGCGTGCCGCACCCACGAAAAATTCGTCGCCGTGGTCGCGCAGCCCGTCCCAGAAGCCATCGGCCAGGGCCGGCGCGATGAGTTCGCCGCCGATGTGCAGCCGCGCCGCATCCACCGCGGCCACGGCGCCGGCCAGGCGCAGGATGAGCGCGCCGTCCCACCAGGCGCTGGCGTTCAGCGGCAGCGGCTGGCCGCGCCATTCGCCCAGGCGGCGGATGGCCAGCGCGGCGTCCAGTTCCAGCCGCAGCGTGGCCGTGGCCGCGGGCCGCGGCAGCACCTTGAGCGAGACCTCGCAGATCACGCCCAGCACACCCAGGCTGCCGGCCAGGGTGCGCGCCAGGTCGTAGCCGGCCACGTTCTTCATCACCGTGCCGCCAAAGCTCAGCAACTCGGCGCGGCCGTTCAGCAGCGAGGCGCCCAGCACGTAGTCGCGCACGCCGCCCACGGCCGCGCGCGCCGGCCCGGCCAGGCCGGCGGCCACCATGCCGCCCACGGTGCCAC
>JALHPY010000111.1 GCA_022842305.1 Rubrivivax sp. | reverse complement strand
GACGCGCACTTCCAGCTCGCGCCGGCTGCGCTCGTCCAGCAGCGCCGGCAGCACCGGCGTCAGCTGCGCCAGCGCCGCACCGGCCGCCACGCGGTCGCCCTCGCGCAGCGTGATGCGCGACAGCCGGCCGGCCAGCGGGGCCGACACGACATAGCGATCGCGCAGCCGGGTGCGGCCGTCTTCCTCGATGGCGGTCTCGAAGCGGCCCTGCGTCACCGGCGCCAGTTCCACCTCCACCGGCCTGGGCGCAAAGGCCCACGCCAGCAGCGCCGCGGCCGCCACCGCGCCCGTTGCGCCCCAGATCCAAGTGCTGCGTTGCACGCTCGCTCCTTCGTTTGCCCGGTCAACTCACCCGACCTATTCGCGCGTCTTCAAGGCCGCCACCAGGTCCAGGCGGTCTATGCGCCGGCGCACCACCAGCGCGCTGGCCAGCGCCGGGGCCAGCACCGCCAGCGCGGCCCAGGCGTAGGTGGGCGCGCGGATGACCACCGGAAACAGGAACTGATCCGACGCCAGCAGCCCGGTGATCAGGTGCACCAGCGCCCAGCCCCCCAGCATGCCCAGCGGCAGCGCCACGGCGATGACCAGCGCCATCTCGCCCAGCAGCAGGCCCGAGACCTCGGCACGGGTGAAGCCCAGCACGCGCAGGCTGGCCAGTTCCCAGGCGCGCTCGGCCAGCGCGATGCGCGCGTTGTTGTAGACCACGCCCACGGCGATGACGGTGGCGAACAGCGTCAGCACCGTGCTCATGATGCGGATGTTGCGCGCCGTGACCTCTTCCATGTTGCGCAGCAGGCTGGCCTTGCTGAACACGCCCACCACGCGCGGCTGGTCCTGCAGGGCCTGCAGCAGCGCGGGCTCGCTGCCGCGTTGCAGCGCCAGCGCGTACCAGGTGGAGCGGTCGTCCTCCTGCAGCGCGCGGTTGAGCGCGCGCCGCTCCATGTAGGCGTTCAGGCCCATCATCTCGGCCACCGTGGCGCTCAAGCGCAGCTGCAGCGTGCGCTGCCGGCCTTCGAGCACCTGCACGCGCACGGGCTGGCCCACGCGCAGGCCCAGCTTGGCGGCCAGGCGGTCGGTCATCACCAGGCCGTCGTCCAGCAGCTCGCTGGCCACGCGGTTGTCGCGGTCGACGATGCGCGTCAGCTCGGGCCGCCGCGTCAGGCCGCGGATCTGGCCGCGCTCGCTGAGATGCCCGTTGACGAAGCGCACCGGCACGTCGCGCCCCGACTCCACCGCCAGCACACCGGGCAGGCGCGCCAGCTCGAAGCGCGCGCGGTCGTCGGCGGGGTCGGTGAGCCAGGCGATGACGTCGCTGCGCATGGCCACCGTGAACTGCGAGTCGACGATGTAGTCGATGGCGTCGCCGAAGAAGTTGCCCATCACCACGATGGCCACCGAGGCCGCCACGCCCAGCGTGGACAGCGCACTGCGCAGCGGCCGCCGTTCCATCTGGCGCAGGATCATGCGCAGCGCCGGGCTCAGGGCGGTGATGCCCAGGCGCTCGACCAGCGTGCGCCGGTAGCGGCCGGGCGCGGCCGGGCGCATGGCCTCGGCCGGCGCCAGCCGCACCGTGGCCAGGATGGCGCTGAGCGTGCCCAGGGCGGCGGTGAGCACGCTGATGCCCACGGCCAGCAGCAGCAGCGCGGGCGCCACGCGGTGCTCGAACGTGGGGAAGCGAAAGAACTCGCCGTACAGCCGCGTGAACATCGCGCCCAGCCCGTGGCCCATGGCCACGCCCAGCAGCGCGCCCACCGCCACGATCACCCCCACCAGCTTCAGGTAGTGCGCGGCGATGCTGCCGTTGGCGTAGCCCAGCGCCTTGAGCGCGGCGATCTGCTCGCGCTGCGTGGCCACCAGGCGCGACACCACCACGTTCAGCAGGAAGGCCGCCACGCCCAGGAAGATGGACGGCAGCACGGTGCCCAGCACGCGCTGCTCCTTGATCTCGGCGTCGAGCATGGCGTGCGAGGCCTGGTCTTCGCGCCCATGCGCCTCGCGCCCGCCCCAGGGCGCCAGCTGCGCCGAGAGGCGCTCGATCACCGCCTGCTCGGACGCCCCGGGCGCCAGCTGGACGGCCACGCGGTTGAAGGCGCCCTGCATGTCGTAGGCCGCGGCCAGCGACTCGTGCGGCACCCAGAACACGCCGAAGCCGCGCGCGTCGGGCATGCCCATCATGCCGGCAAAGATGTACTCGGGCGACAGTGCCACCCCCACGATGCGCAGCGTGCGCCGCTTGCCGTTGATGAGCGCGCCCACCTCCGAGCCGGGCACCAGGCCGCGGCCGTCGGCAAAGGCCGCCGACACCAGCGCCGGGATGGCCGGGCCGGCGGCCCCGGCGGCGTCCAGCGCCACGCCGCTGCGCAGCGTCAGGCGGTTCATGCGCGCCGGGCGCAGCGGGTCCACGCCGATGAGCTGCCCCACCATGGGGTCGGCCACGCCTGCGATCTGGATGCGCACGATCTGCTCGACGCTGGTCTGCACGTCGGCCACGCCGGGGGTTTCACGCAGCCAGCCGGCCAGCGCGTCGGGCGCGCGCTTGACGCTGGCAAAGACATCGGCGAAGCGGCCGCTGGCGTAGAAGCGGTCGCGCGCCAGCGCCAGCGAATCCACGGCCGACAGCGAGGTGACGAAGCCGCCGACGGCGCTGGCCACCACCAGCGCGATGGTCAGCGCCTGGCTCCACAGCAGGCGCAGGTCGCGCAGCAGCTTGCGGTCCAGCGCCTTCACCAGGACAGCTCCGAGGGCTGCAGCTTGTGCGCGTTGCGCAGCACCTTCTGGATGCGCCCGTCGCCCAGGTGGATCACGCGGTCGGCCATGCCGGCTATTGCCGCGTTGTGCGTGATCACCACGGCCGTGGTGCCCAGTTCGCGGTTGATGCGCGCGATGACCTCAAGCACCAGCTTGCCGGTCTGGTAGTCCAGTGCGCCGGTGGGCTCGTCGCACAGCAGCACGTCGGGGCGCTTGACGATGGCGCGCGCGATCGCCACGCGCTGCTGCTCGCCGCCGGAGAGCTGGGCCGGGAAGTGGTCGCGCCGCGGCGTCAGGCCCACCAGGTCTATGGCCTGGTCGATGGGCATGGGGTCGTGGGCGATGTCGGTCACCAGCGCCAGGTTCTCGCGCACCGTGAGGCTGGGGATGAGGTTGTAGAACTGGAACACGAAGCCCACGTGTTCACGCCGGTAGCGCGTCAGCTCGGTTTCGCTGGCGCCGCTGAGCATGTGGTCGCCGAAGCGCACATCGCCGGCCGTGGGCACGTCCAGCCCGCCCAGGATGTTGAGCAGCGTCGACTTGCCGCTGCCCGACGCCCCCAGCAGCACCACGAATTCGCCGCGGCCGATCTCCAGATCGACCTGTCGCAGCGCCTGCACCTCGACCTCGCCGCTGCGGTAGGTCTTGGTCAGGCCCTGGGCCCGGAACACGGGCGTGCTGGTGGGGGTGGGGTCGGCGGGCACGGTGCAGCCGCTGGGTGAGCTGGCCCGCCCAGTGTGGGCAGGGCCGCGGGCGGCGGCGTTGAGCCGGGTCAACGTGCGCGCCGCGGCGCCCGAGCTTGCGGCACATCAAGCGCCGCCCGGGGGTGCGGCCTAGCATGGGTTCGAGCCCGTCGAAGTGCGTGCACCGACACGGGCGCGAAATGGCTGCAAACAAGGATGTCCGATGAGCGCTGGCAATGGCGTGTTGCGCATCCTCATCGTCGATGATCACGTGCTGGTGCGTGAAGGTCTGTTGCGCGTGCTCGGCGGTGCCCCCGAAGCCTGGCAGGTGGCCGAAGCCGGCGACGGCCTGCAGGCGCTGGACCGCCTGCGCCACGAGGCCTTCGATCTGGTGATCACCGACCTGTCCATGCCCGGCATCAGCGGGCTCGAATTCATCCACCGCGTGCGCGCCGAGTTCGGCCGCCTGCCGCTGCTGGTGCTGAGCATGCACGCCGAAGAGCAGTACGCGCTGCGCGCCTTCAAGGCCGGCGCCAACGGCTACGTCACCAAGGACAGCGCCGCGGTCGAGCTGATCAAGGCCGTGCGCAAGGTGGCCGCCGGCGGCGCCTATGTCAGCCCCGGCCAGGCCGAGCGCGTGGTGCTGCGGCTCAACGGCTCGGTGGCGGGCGCGCGCCATGAGCAGCTGTCCGACCGCGAGCTGGACGTGCTGTGCCGCCTGGTCTCGGGGCAGCGGCCGACCGAGATCGCCGAGGCCCTGCACCTGTCGGTGAAGACCGTCAGCACGCACAAGAGCCGCATCCAGGAAAAGCTGCAGCTCGCCACGCTGGCCGAGTTGGTGCGCTACGGGCTGGAGCACGGCCTGGTGGGTGACGCACCCGCCGTCGCATCGAACACCTGCGCCGGGTAAGGGCCGCCCGCACGCGGCGCGGTCACCACAGGAGCTTGCATGCGCGCAGGGATGGAAGGGCGCTCGATCCGCAGCCGCATCGTCTGGCTCACGCTGGCCATCCTGCTGCCGATGGCGGCCACGCTGGCCTGGCTGCTGGTGGTGGACCTGCGCCAGGCGCGCGCGGCGGCGCGCGAGGACGTGCGCGCCCTGGCCGCGGGCACGGTGGGGGAACTGCAGCACCTGCTGAACGACACCGAACGCGTGCTCGCGCGCCTGGCCGAGCGCCCGGCGGTGCAGGCCCTGGACGCCGGAGCCTGCGAGCTGCAGATCGCCGAGCATCTGCTGCAGACGCCCGCCATCACGGCGCTGGCGCTGCGCGACCTGCAGGGCCGCAGCGTCTGCGGCCGCGTGCTGGCGCCTGCCGAATCACCCGGCGTGCCGCTCGCCAACGGCGCTGCCGACGCGCGCGGCGACCGCCTCAGCGTCAGCGCCGTCTACACCCGCCCCGGCAGCGGCGAGCGCGTGTGCGCCTGGAGCTACCCCATACGCGGCCCGGCCGGCACGCTGCGGGGCACGCTGGTGCTGGAGGTCGACCTGTTGGCGCTGAACCGGCAGCTGTTTGCCGCCACGCCGCCGGGCGCGCTGGTCACGGTGGTGGATGCAAGCCAGGCCGTGGTGCTGCGCTCCGCCGACGCCGAGCGCTTCATCGGGCAGCCCCCCGCGACGGGCGAGATTGAAGCCGCGGGTAATGCCGCCAGCGGCTGGGCCCAGGCCACCGGGCACGATGGCGTGCCACGCCTGGCCGCCTACCTGCAGCTGCCGCGGGCGGGCTGGCAGGTGGCGGGCAGCCTGCCGCAGGACCAGGTGTTTGCGCTGTACCACCAGACCTTGCAGCGCACCCTGGCCATCGGTGCGGGCTTGACCTTGGTGGCGCTGGTGCTGGCCTGGCGCCTGAGCGCGGCCATCGTCCGGCCCGTGTTTGCGCTGCGCGATGCCGCCGTGCGCGTGGCGGCGGGCGACGTGGGCGTGCGCAGCCCGGAAGACGGCCCGCCCGAGCTGCGCTCGGTGGCCCAGGCCTTCAACCGCATGCTCGATGCGCGCACCCTGAGCGAATCGCGGCTGCGCGGCATCTTCGACTCGGCGGTGGACGCGATCGTCACCGCCGATGAGACGCAGCACATCGTCGAAGCCAACCCGGCGGCCGCGCGCATGTTCGGCTGCCGCGTCGACCAGATGCTGGGTGCGCCGCTGGAGCGCTTCATACCGCTGCGCTTTCGCACCGGCCACCGCGACAAGGTGCAGCGCTTCGGCGAAGACCCCGCCGGTGCGCGCCACATGGGCGTGCAGCGCGAGGTGCTGGCGCTGCGCGCCGACGGGCAGGAGTTCCCCATCGAGGCCTCGATCTCGCACCAGCACGTGGGCGAGCGCCACCTGTACACCGTGATCCACCGCGACGTCACCGAGCGCCGGCGGGTCGCGGTGGCCCTGCTGGAAAGCGAGGCGCGGCTGCGCCAGCTGCTGCGCCACCTGCCCGAGGCCGTGTTCGTGAACAGCGGCGACCGCATCAGCTTCGTCAACCAGGCCGCCTGCCAGCTGTTCGGCAGCGACGAGGCCGGGCTGCTGGGGCGCTCGCCGCTGGAGTTCATCCACGCCGATTCGCGCGCCCTCGCGCAGGCGCGCATCGCCCGCCTGTCCAGCACCGACCTGGTGGCGCCGCTGGAAGAGATGACCATCGTGCGCGCCGACGGCACGCTGCGCGCGGTGCAGTCGCTGGCCACGCGCGTCGAACACGAAGGCGACCGCTCCATCCTGGTGGTGATGCGGGACATCACCGACCTGAAGATCGCGCGCGCCGAGCTCGAGGCCTCGCACGGCGACCTGACGCGGCTGGTGGACGCGCTGGACAAGATCCAGGAAGAAGAGCGCAAGCGCATCGCGCGCGAACTGCACGACGACCTGCAGCAGACCCTGGCCGCCATCCGCATGGACCTGGGCAGCATGGCCGAAGCCCTGGATGCCGACCGGGCGCGCGTGCAGCCGCTGCTGGTGCGCGTGGACGAGCTGGCGGCCGCGGCCATCGGCTCCACACGGCGCATCATCAACGACCTGCGGCCGCAGATGCTGGAAGACCTGGGCCTGATGGCCGCGCTCGAGGCCCTGGCCGCGCGCTTCGGGCAGCGCATGGGGGTGGATTGCGCGCTGGAGCTGACCGATCCGGACTTCGAGGACGCGGACCTGGACTCCGGCGTCGCCACCTGCCTGTTCCGGGTGGCGCAAGAGGCGCTGAACAACGTGGCCAAGCATGCCCGGGCCGGCCGGGTGCGGCTGCTGCTGCAGCGCGTGGGCACGCACGGCCTGCGCCTGGTGGTCAGCGACGACGGCCAGGGACTGGACGCGCAGGACCTGCGCAAGCCGCAGTCCTTCGGCCTGCTGGGCATGCGCGAGCGCGTGCGTGCCGCCGGCGGCACGCTGCGCATCGAGGGCGTCGCGGGCAGCGGCACGCGGCTGGAAGTCGAGTTCGCCGAGGCCGGGTTCTGATCAGCACTGCCCGGCCAGCAGCACGCGGCTGCGGCCCTGCTGCTTGGCCTGGTACATGGCCGCGTCGGCCAGGCGGATCAGATCGGCCGGTGTCTGCGCGTCGTCGGGGAACAGGGCCACGCCGACGCAGGCCGAGACACGCATGCACTGGCCGGCCACCGCCAGGCCGCGTTCGATGGCCGCCAGCAGCAGCGCCGCGGTGCGCTGCGCCGCAGCGGCGTCGGCCGGGTCGTCGAGCACGACGATGAACTCGTCGCCGCCCCAGCGGCCCACCAGGTCTTCGGCGCGCAGGGTGCTGCGCAGGCGCTGCGCCAGGGCCTGCAGCAGCGCGTCGCCGGCCGCGTGACCGAGCGTGTCGTTCACCCACTTGAAGTGGTCCAGGTCGACGAACAGCAGCGCCAGTTGCTGGCCGTGGCGCCGTGCGCGCGCGATGCTGCGGTCCAGTTCGGTGAGCAGCAGGCGCCGGTTGGGCAACTGCGTCAGCGGGTCGTGCTGCGCCAGGTGGCGCAGCAACTGGCGCTCGCGCTCGAGCGCGCTGATGTCGGTGAAGCTGGCCACATGGCCCAGCAGCTTGCCGTCGGCAGCGCTCACCGCACTCAGGGTCATCCACACCGTGCGCGTGGCGCCGCCGGCGCCGGGCCAGGCCAGCTCACAGGGCGCGCCGGCCAGGGCTTGCGGGCTTGCGCCGGGCAGCAGGCTGCCGATGAGCAAGGGCTCCGGGCAGCCGGCGAGCACGGCATAGGCCGGGTTGGCGGCGACGATGCGCAGGCCGGCGTCGGTGATGGCCATGGCCGTGGCGCTGTGCTCGAAGGCCGCGTCCGGCCCCAGCGGCAGCGGCCGGGGGCGGCGCGGCCCCATCAGCACCGGCGCGCCGCGGCACGCGTGCGGCCCGCTGTGCAGGTTGCGCATCGATCAGCGCGCGCCACCGACGCTCAGGTTGTTGACGACCAGGCTCACGCCCGGCGCCGACCAGGCCGCCCCCTGCGCGGCGGCGCGTTCGGCCCAGGAATCGACCTGTCCGCGCAGCGTGACGGTAGAGCCCGAGGCGCTGACATCGATGTGCCGGGCCTCGCGCGCCACGCGCCGCGCCAGCGCCTCGCGGATGCGCTGCTCCACGTCCGACGGCAGCACCCGCGGCGCCAGCGTGATGCCGTTGCTCACGCCCACCACGCCGGTGAGCGCGCGCACCGCCTTGTCGACGGCGTGGCGCTGGTACTCCCATTCCAGTTCGCCGCTGAGCGTGACCCAGCCCTTCTCGACCTTCACGCGGATGCGTTCGGCGGGGATCATGGTGTGCCACTCGAAGGCGGTCTCGGCGGCCGCCGCGATCTCGGCGTCGCTGCGCCGGTGGTCGGGGGCCAGCTTCACGTCCAGCTCGATGGCCACGGCCCGCACGCCTTCCACGCGCAGCGCAGCGCGTTCGACCGCGTGCTTCTCGGCATAGGTGTCCAGGTGCCCGGTCAGGGTGATCACCCCGTCCTGGGCCAGCACGCCCACGTGGGCGGCGTCGATGGCCGGATCCCACTCCAGTTCCATGCTGACTTCGCGCTTGAGTTGTGCATCGGACTTCATGCTGCTGCCTCCGGATGGCGGCTCAGTGCCGCAAGGGGGTGTTCAGGGCCTCGGCCCAGCGCTGGGTCATGTCGAACCAGGCGTGCTGCCAGGTCTTGAGAGCCTCTTCGGCGTGGGCGATGGCGGCCGGCTGCGCCGGGGATGTGCCTTCGTACGGCAACAGGCGCTCGCCCAGTACCACGGCCTCGTCGCGCAGGTGCTCGGCCGCGCGCAACTCGTCTTCCAGCAGCAGCCGCCAGGCGCCGCCGGCCTGCTGCAACGCCAGTTCGAACTGCCGCGTCGCCAGCTGCGTCTGCACGGCCAGCAGCGCGCTGCCGTCCTGGGCCTGCGCCAAGTCCAGGCGCGCGGCCTGCACCGCCTGGTGCCAGCCCAGCAGGGCCTGCGTCGTGGCGCTCTGCCAGCGACCCAGCCACTCCAGCAGGGCCGCCGCGTTGCCCAGCGTGTGTCGGGCGGCGTCCAGCGGGATGTCGAAGGCCGGCGCCTGGCCCGGGCCTTTTTCGGCCGGACTTGCCGGCATGGCTTGTCGTGTCATCAAAGTCTCCTGCGTCATCGGCCTGCTCGCGTGGCGGGCCTACCCCGCCTGGCCCATGACAGCCAATCTGCGCGCCTGCGGGCGCCCGGCGTTGAGCATGCTCAACGCGGCGCGCGCCGGCGGTCCGGACCATGACGGTCGACCGCGCGTCGGCGTGCGCCGCCCCTGGCGGCCCGGCCCGCCGGTCCCGACACCGATTGCAAGGAGCTTCACATGAACGAACTTCGCATCCCCGACCCGTTCGCGCTGGACCCGTTCGACGAGTCGTTCCGCGCCTTCATGCGCCCCTGGCGCTTCGAGACCGCGGTGGCCGCGCCCAGCATCCGCATCGACCTGAGCGAGCAGGACAGCAGCTACACCTTGAAGGCCGAGATCCCCGGCGTGCGCAAGGAAGACATCGACGTGCGCATCGACGGCAACCTGGTGACCATCAGCGCCGAGATCAAGACCGAGAAGCAGGAGAAGGAAGGCAGCCGCGTGCTGCGCAGCGAGCGCCAGCAGGGCTTCGCCAGCCGCAGCTTCACGCTGGCCTGCCCGGTGGACGAGGCCGCGTCCGAGGCCGCCTACAAGGACGGCATCCTCGAGCTCAAGCTGCCCAAGAAGGCATCCACTTCCACCAAGCGCCTGAGCATCGAGTAAGGCCTTGAACCCGTGCGACCCGCACGTCGCCCTGGCCCCCCGGCCGGGCGTCGCAGACCCCCTGCCGGCCGGCGCCACGCGCTGGGCGGCGATGGAGTTGCCGGCCCCGGGCCGCCCGCTGCAGCGGGTGTGGCGCGACCGCCTGCCCACGCCCGGCCCGGGCCAGTTGCGCCTGCGCGTGGCGGCCTGCGGCGTGTGCCGCACCGATCTGCACCTGCTCGACGGCGAGTTGGCGTTCCCCGGCCACCCGGTGGTGCCGGGGCACGAGATCGTCGGCCATGTGGCGGCCCTGGGCCCCGGCGTCAGTGGCTGGCAGCTGGGTGAACGCGTGGGCGTGCCCTGGCTGGGCTGGGCCTGTGGCGAGTGCGCGGCCTGCCTGCGCGGCAGCGAGAACCTGTGCGAACACGCCCGATTCACCGGCTGGCAGCTGGCCGGCGGCTATGCCCAGCAGGTGCTGGCCGACGCGCGCTTCGTGCTGCGGCTGCCGCCGGGCTACAGCGACGCCGAGGCCGCGCCGCTGCTGTGCGCCGGGCTGATCGGCTACCGCGCCTATGCCATGGCCGGCGACGATGTGCAGACGCTGGGCCTGTACGGCTTCGGCGCTGCCGCGCACCTGATCGCCCAGGTGGCGGTGCACCAGGGCCGGCGCGTGTTTGCGTTCACGCGCAGCGGCGACCTGGCGGCGCAGCGCCTGGCGCTGGAACTGGGGGCCACCTGGGCCGGCGGCGCCGAGGCCGACCCGCCCTGCGCACTGGACGCGGCGCTGATCTTCGCCCCGGTGGGCGCCCTGGTGCCGCGCGCGTTGCACGTGCTGCGGCCGGGCGGCAGCGTGGTCTGCGCCGGCATCCACATGAGCGACATCCCCTCGTTCCCCTACGCCTGGCTGTGGGGCGAGCGGCGCCTGTTGTCGGTGGCCCACCTGACGCGCCGCGACGGCGAGCGCTTCATGCAGATCGCGGCCGAAGTGCCGCTGAAGGTGCAGACGCGCGAGTATCCGCTGGCCTGGGCCAACCAGGCGCTTGAAGACCTGCGCGCCGGGCGCTTTGCCGGCGCCGCGGTGCTGCGCTGCTGAGCGCTGCGCTCAGTGCACCATCAGCACCGGCAGCGTCATGGTGCGCAGCACCGTGCGCGTGGTGCCGCCCAGCACCCACTCGCGCGTGCGGCTGTGGCCATAGCAGCCCATCACCAGCACAGCCGCGTCGACATCGGTCGCCAGCGACAGCAGGGCGTCGCCGACATCGGCATTCGCCAACAGGTGGTGGCGCACCGGCGCATGCACCCCGTGCAGCAGCAGCCAGTGGCACAGGGCGGCGGGCGTGATCTCCCTGTCGCTGCCGACCGGCATGGCCAGGTGCACGCGCGGCGCGCGGCGCAGCCAGGGCAGGGCGGCGACCAGCGCGCGCGTGGCCTCGCGCGCCGGCTTCCAGGCCAGCAGCACCGGCCCTTCCAGCGTGGCAAAGCTGCCGGCGGCCGGCACCACCAGCGCCGGGCGGCCGCTGTCGGTGAGCAGGGCCGGCACCAGGTCGGGCGGCAGCGTGCCGGTCGAGGCGTCGGTGGCGTCGGCCTGGCCCAGCACCAGCAGGTCGCTGGTGTAGGCCTGTTGCAGCAGCGCCCCGTAGGGCGTGGCCCCGCCGTCGGCCCAGACCAGGCCGGGCGTCGGGCCCGCCTGGTCGAAGACCGCGCGCGCGCGCCGACGCTGCTCGTCGTCGACGTCGGCCAGGGCCGAGGCGGCGCAGGCCATGCCTTCGCTCGTGACCCAGGGCAGGGCCAGCATCGCCGGCAGCACGCCGTACTGCGCCACCACTTCGCTGGGTTGCATTTGCGACTGGGCCAGGGCCAGCGCCAGGCGGGTGGCCGAGCGCGGCGAGGCGTCGAGGTGGACCAGGATGCGCTTGATCATGCTGTCCTCCGGTGGGGGTTGGGCGCGGCACCGGGCTGCGCCATCAGGCGGGTTTGGCCAGGTCGCGGGCGACGCTCGAGCGCCAGGCCAGGCTCAGGCGGCCGGCGGCGGCGGGCACCGGCGCGGCCAGGGCGGCGGCGTGTACCAGGCTGTGTGCACCGTTGTGCGCGCCGCCGTGCCCGCTGCCATGTGCGCCACCTTCTGCCGGCGCGCGCGTGCTGCGGGCGCGGCCCTTCAGGCCGGGCAGATCCAGGATCTCGACCTCGCGGTTGTCGACCCGCAGCAGGCCGGCTTCGGCCATGCTGGTGAAGGAGCGGCTGACGGTCTCGTGCGCCACGCCCAGCAGACTGGCGATGTCGCGCCGGCACATGCGCAGCCGCAGGCGGCGTGGCGACCAGCCGATCTCGGCCGCGCGCGCCGCCACCGACAACAGGAAGCGCGCCAGGCGCACGTCCGAGGCCACGGCCGCCAGCGTCTCGGTCAGTTCCTCGGCGCGCACCAGCTGGCGGCTCAGGGCGCGCTGCAGCGCGTTGTCCAGCGCCGGGCAGCGCCGGCGCAGGTCCTGCAGGCCGGACAGCGGCAGGGCGTAGACCGTGGACACCTCCAGCGCCACGATGCTGGCCGGCTGCAGCCCGTTGTGCAGCGCGTCGAATCCCAGCAGGTCGCCCGACCAGGCAAAGCCCATGACCTGCTCGTAGCCGTCTTCCAGCGTCTTGACGGACTTCAGGCTGCCCGAGCGCAGCACGTACAGGCTGTGCGCCGCCGTGCCTTCATGCACCAGGGCCGCGCCCTCGTCCAGGCGGCGCAGGGCCATGCAGCTGTGTGCCTCGGCCAAGCCCGGCGTCACGGGTTCGCCACCCAGCAACTGCACGACCACTTGCAAGGGGCTGCCGTCCGGTGCGGGGCGCTGCAGGTCGGGCATCGCAGGCTTTGCGGAGAGCATGGCTGCGAGCATCCCGCGAAGCGTGCGCCGGGGCCATCGGCGCTGGCTGCAATGCGGTGTCGGCCGCTGACGTGCGGCACGATGCGACGATTCCGAGCCTTTGTAGGAATCGGAGGGTGTCGGCTACTGATCGCGGGGCCGCCGCCGCCATGCACGACGGTGCCACCGGGCGGCCGCGCAGGATTGAGTGCCCTCAACGCCGAAGCGCTGCGCCGGGGCTCGTCCATCCCGCTGATGCCGCGCGGCGGGGCAAGCCGCTTGCTGGTATGGTGCGCCGCCCTGTTCGTTCTGTACTTATCGAGCAAGGGAGCGCGCTGGCCGCGGGTGAAACCGAGTGTCTGCTGGCGGGTAGCAAGGCGGGAGGGTCTTCACGACCCTCAGCGGTCATTCGCCCCCCAGCCCCGAAGCAGCCGTCCGGGTCAGTGCCACCCGGGTCGGTGTCAACCGGGTTGGCACAGGGTGGCTACACTGCCGCCTGTGCATCCGCTGATCGAAACCCACCGCACCGAACTGCTGGCCCTGGCACGCAGGCGCGGCGTCACGGGTGTCCGGGTCTTTGGCTCGATGAGCCGCGGCGATGGCAGCAACAACAGTGACGTTGATCTGCTGGTGACCCTGGGCCCAGGAATCAGCGGCCTTGCCTTGGGCGGCCTGTTTCTGGATGCGCAGGAGTTGCTGGGCCGCCGTGTGGATGTCGTCACCGAAGCGAGCCTGCACCCTGCACTGCGCGAGCGCGTGGTGAAAAGCGCTGTGCCGCTGTGAACCCGGGCATCTAGGCCGACCGGGTGCTGCTGGCGCACATGCGCGACTGCCTGGACCGGATCCGCGAGTACACGAACGCCGAACGCGCCCGATTCGACGCTTCGCGTCTGGTGCAAGACGCCGTGATCCGCATCTGAAGACCTTGGCCGAATCGAGCCAGCGTTTGTCCAGAGAGATTGGGGCACCGAGCCCCAGATCCCTTGGCGCGAACTCGCCGGGTTTCGAAACGTGATCGTGCATGGCTATCTGGGCGTAGACCTCGGCGCGGTCTGGCTGGTAGTCGAACAGGACTTGCCGGCGCTGGCCGAGGCAGTGAATCGCATGGCCACGCACCTCGGTCCTGACAGCTGATTCGAACGGCC
>JALHPY010000110.1 GCA_022842305.1 Rubrivivax sp. | reverse complement strand
CCACTGGCGGCGCAGTTCGGCCAGGCCATGGCCCAGGCCGCAGCCGGCGTCGAGCACGCGCCGCGGCGCGCCGGTGACGTCGCCCAGGCCTTGCAGCGCGGCCGCCGGGGTGGGGAAAAAGGGCGCGTCACGCCAGGCGCGCAGCGGGTACAACGCCAGCAGCGGCAGCAGCAGCAGCAGCCAGGTCCAGGCCGGCAGGTCAGCGCCCGCGCCCAGCAGCAAGGCCGACAGCGGGAAGCCGGCCGCGGCGATGATGCGGCGACGGGCGCCCTGGCAACGCAGCGCCAGCAACAGCGCCAGGCCCAGGCCGGTGGCCAGCGCCAGCGCCGCGGGCGCCTGGGCCGCGTGCGCCACCCACCAGGCCACCCAGCCCGCGCCCCAGGCCAGCAAGGCGGGCAAGGGCCAGGGCAGGCTCGGCCAGGACACAGCTTGCCGCGGCATGGGAGGGGTGACGCGCAGGGGCTTGCTCATCGTCGAATACGGCAGGGTGCGCCCCGAGTGTGGGCGCCCCGTGCTGGCGCAAGCGCGGGGAAATGGCGGGCGAAACGCGCCCTCCATCGCCGTCCGGCGCATGGCCATCAGGCGTTCGTGCGGCGGCAGCACGCGCACGCGTGCCGCCCACAAAAAAGCGGACCCCGAGGGATCCGCTGGAAAGCACAGGGTACTGTGCCAGGAGGAGACGAACAATGAACGAAGCAATCTTCCAAGTTATCGGTGCGCGGGGGGCGGACTTTAGGCGCAGCCCCGTGATCAATCACCGGATTGCCGGGCCCGGCCGGGCAGCCTGCGCGGACAGGCCCGCGCCGCTGCTCAACGCACCGGCCAGCTTGCCCTTGCCGGCGCGCGCCGGGGGGCTGCACAGGCCGCAGACGTAGTGCCGGGCGATCTCGTGCGGATGCGTGACGAAGTGGCCGCCGCACTTGCAGCAGGCGGTCATGGTGAGCATGCCGTTGTCGACGAACTTCACCAGGCGCCAGGCGCGCGTCACGCTCAGCAGCGGCTCCAGGCCCTGCGAGGCCATCTGCTCCACGTAGAGCTGGTAGGCCTTGATGACGGTGTCGATCTCGTCGAGCGCGGCCACCTTGTTGAGGTACTCGTGCGTGTTCAGGAACAGGCTGGCGTGGATGTTGGGCTGCCAGGTCATGAACCAGTCGGTGGAGAACGGCAGCTGACCCTTGCTCGGGCTCTTGCCCGAGACTTCCTTGTACAGGCGCAACAGGCGTTCGTAGCTGAGGTCGGTTTCGCTTTCCAGCACCTGCAGCCGGGCGCCGAGCTTGATGAGCGTGACCGCGCGCTCGATCTGTCGCGCTTCGGTCAGGATGCTCTTGTTGCGGGCCATGATGTGCGTACTCCAGGGTGGACTTCGGGGTCTGCAGGCCGCGCGCGACGCGCCCAGCCAGGGTTTCGTTCAGGCCGCTTCGTCGTGCCGGCCGGCCATCAGGATGGACGCGTGCAGGCGCGACAGGCCGTCGTTGGCAGCGCCCTTGCCGTGGCTGGTGAGCAGGTTCCAGACGATGTCGTCGTCCATGCGGAAGCGGCACAGCAGCGTGTTGCCGGTGGCCACCTTCATCATCTGCGCCGGTGTCAGCGTACCGATCAGGTTGGCGGTTTCTTCGCTCACGCCCAGTCGGAACAGCGCCTGTTCGCGGTCGTGGCGGATCAGGCTCTGCGCCAGCATCAGGTAAGACAGGTTGGCTTCGCGGATTTCGGCAAGGATTTGTTCGGAGTTCATGTTCGCTGTCCTGAGGTGTTACGGCTTCGGGATGGGATGAAACGAACTGTAGTGATTGGAAATGCGGGCCGGCATCAGGCCAGTTCCGTCGCTTGAGTCCCGAAAAATCCACCCGGCCTGTAAGGCAACTTCCTACAGGGTCGCGCAGCCGTCCCTCCCGGGCCGGGGCGAATCAGGCCCGTGCGCCAGCGCAAGGGTTCGGGGTGTGCAATGCGTCACGCCTGGCGCGCGGCGCACTAGGACTTTGCCTTACAGGCGCTCGATGCGCGCGTAGGCGCTGTGGTTGTGAATGGACTCGAAGTTTTCGACATCCACGGCGTAACGGCCCACGCGCGCGTCGCCGTTGAGCGCCAGCGCCACGTCGCGCACCAGGTCCTCGACGAACTTGGGGTTCTCGTAGGCGTGCTCGGTGACCCACTTCTCGTCGGCGCGCTTGAGCATGGGCCACAGTTCGCTGGACGCGGCCGCCTCGGCAAAGCGCACCAGCTCGTGCCACTCCAGCGGCGCGGCCTGCGCCAGCAGCTCGACCCGGATGGTGACGACCGAGCGCTGGTTGTGCGCGCCGTACTCCGAGATCTCTTTCGAGCAGGGGCACAGGCTCTTCACCGGCACCGCCACCTCGGCCCAGATGGCGGTGCCCCCGTCACGCGTCTCGGCGATCCAGCGGCCCTGGTAATCCAGCAGGCTGGACAACCCCGAGACCGGCGCGCGCTTGCGCAGGAAGAAGCTGAAGGCGGCCTCGATGCGGCCGTCGCGCGCACCCAGCTTGTCCAGCATCACGGCGTGGCGCTGGCGCAGCGTGGCGGCATCCAGCGGCAGGTCCAGCGCGTCCAGCCAGGCCACGAAGCGCGACATGTGCGTGCCCTTCTTCTCGGCCGGCAGCGCCACGTCCAGCGACCACAGCGCGGCGGTGGACTGCGTGGCGCCGGCCACGCGCAGCTGCAGCGGGTAGCGGATGTCCCTGATGCCCACGCGCTGGATCGCCAGATGGCGCTCGTCGCGGGCGCTCTGCGTGTCGGGGATGTGAAGGGAGTCGGTGGGCTTGGTCATGTCGGCGGCCGCGGCCCGGGCATGGCGCCGGGCGGGGGTCGATGGTCGCTGGTTGTTTGCAGCATGCCAGCCTTTGGCCGGCGACAGGGGGGCACGGTTTACAGCGCAGCGCTCAAGCGGCTTGAACCAGGCTCAGGCGTTGGCCGCCGCCAGCGTGGGCCGGGCGCCGAAGCGCTTGAGAACCGAGGCCTCGATGCCCGGCGCGTCCAGTCCGCACAGCGACAGCAGCTTGACCGGGTCGCCGTGCTCGATGAAGCGGTCGGGCAGGCCCAGCTGCAGCACCGGCATGGCCACGCCGGCGGCGGCCAGGCACTCGAGCACGGCGCTGCCGGCGCCACCCATCAGGCAGCCCTCTTCCACGGTGACCAGGCCTTCGTGGCTGCGTGCCAGCTCGAGCACCAGTTCGCTGTCCAGCGGCTTGATGAAACGCATGTCGGCCACGCTGGCGCCCAGGCGTTCTGCGGCCTGCAGCGCAGGGTGCAGCAGCGTGCCGAAGGCCAGGATGGCGATGCGCTGGCCACGCCGGCGCAGAACGCCACGGCCCCAGGGCCATTCGCTCAGGCGCGGCTCTATGGCCACGCCGGCACCGCTGCCGCGCGGGTAACGCACGGCCACCGGGTGGTCGTGGCGGAAAGCCGTGGTCAGCGCCTGGCGGCATTCGTTCTCGTCGCTCGGCGCCAGCAGGCTGCAATTGGGGATGCAGCGGACGAAGGCGATGTCGTAGACGCCGGCATGGGTGGGGCCGTCGGCGCCGACGATGCCGGCGCGGTCGAGCGCGAACATCACCGGCAGGTCCTGCAGCGCCACGTCGTGGATGAGCTGGTCGTAGCCGCGCTGCAGGAAGGTGCTGTAGATGGCCACCACCGGCTTCAGGCCTTCACAGGCCATGCCGGCGGCAAAGGTCACGGCGTGCTGCTCGGCGATGCCGACGTCGTGGTAGCGCAGCGGAAAGCGCTTGTGGAACTCGACCATGCCCGAGCCTTCGCGCATGGCCGGCGTGATGGCCACCAGGCGCTCGTCGGCCTCGGCCATGTCGCACAGCCACTGGCCGAAGACCTGGGTGAAGCTGGGCTTGCTGGGCACGGCCTTGGGGAAGCCCTCGGCCGGGTTGAACTTGCCGCTGGCCGCGTGGTACTTCACCGGGTCGGCCTCGGCCAGCTTGTAGCCGTAGCCCTTCTTGGTGACCACGTGCAGGAACTGCGGCCCGCGCTTGCTGCGCAGGTTTTCCAGCGTGGGGATGAGCGAGTCGAGGTCGTGGCCGTCGATGGGGCCGACGTAGTTGAAGCCGAATTCCTCGAAGATGGTGCCGGGCACGACCATGCCCTTGGCGTGCTCCTCGAAGCGCCGTGCCAGCTCGAACAGCGGCGGCGCGGCCTTGAGCACGCCCTTCACGCCTTCGCGCGCGGCGGCGTAGAACTGCCCGCTCATCAGCCGCGCCAGGTACTTGTTGAGCGCGCCCACCGGCGGGCTGATCGACATGTCGTTGTCGTTGAGCACCACCAGGATGTCGGCGCTCACGCCGGCATGGCTGACGCCGGCGTTGTTGAGCGCCTCGAAGGCCATGCCCGCGGTCATCGCGCCGTCGCCGATGATGGCCACGGCCTTGCGGTCCTCGCCCTTGAGCTTGGACGCCAGCGCCATGCCCAGCGCGGCGCTGATGCTGGTGCTGCTGTGCGCCGTGCCGAAGGTGTCGTACTCGCTCTCGTCGCGGCGCGGAAAGCCGCCGATGCCGCCCAGCTGGCGCAGCGTGTGCATGCGGTCGCGCCGGCCGGTGAGCACCTTGTGCGGGTAGGTCTGGTGGCCCACGTCCCACACCAGCCGGTCGTGCGGCGTGTGGTAGACGTAGTGCAGCGCCACGGTGAGCTCCACCGTGCCCAGGTTGCTGCCCAGGTGGCCGCCAGTCTGGCTGACGGTGTCGAGCACGAAGCTGCGCAGTTCGGCGGCGAGCGCGCCCAGGTCGCTGCGCGACAGCTTGCGCAGGTCGGCCGGCGAATTGATCTTGTTCAGCAGTGAAGGCATGGCTTTTCTAGTTTTCCCGCTCGACCACTTTGTCGGCCAGCACGGCCAGCAGGCCGGCAGCCGCGCCCAGGCCGCTGGCGTCCAGCGCCTGGTGGGCCTGCAGACGCAGCGCCTCGGCCGTGCGCCGTGCGGTGTCCAGCCCCATCACCGACACGTAGGTGGGCTTGTTGTGATCCAGGTCCTTGCCGGCCGTCTTGCCCAGGGTTTCCGAGGCCTGGGTCACGTCGAGGATGTCGTCCACCACCTGGAAGGCGATGCCGATGGCCGCGCCGTAGTCGGACAGGCCCTGCCAGGCGGCAGCGCTGGTGGCACCGCAGGCCGCGCCCATCAGCACGCTGGCCTGCAGCAGTGCGCCGGTCTTGCGCCGGTGCATGTCTCGGAGTTGCTCCTCGCTCAGGCTGCGGCCGATGCTGGCCAGGTCTATGGCCTGGCCGCCGGCCATGCCGGCGTGGCCCGCGGCCCGCGCCAGCAGGCTGGTCAGGCGCGCCTGCAGCGCCGGCGCCATGCCGGTGTCGGGGGTCAGTACCTCGAAGGCCAGGGCCTGCATCGCGTCGCCCGCCAGCATGGCCTGGGCCTGACCGTAGCGCACGTGCACCGTGGGCTTGCCGCGGCGCAGCACGTCGTTGTCCATGCAGGGCATGTCGTCGTGCACCAGCGAATAGGCGTGGATCAACTCCACCGCCACCGCCGCCCGCAGCGCGGCCGTGCGCTCGCCGGTCACGGCCTGGCAGGCGGCCAGCACCAGCAACGGGCGCAGCCGCTTGCCACCGTCGAGCACGCCGTAGCGCATGGCCAGGCCCAGGCCGGCCGGTGCATCTTCGGGCACCCATTGCTGCAAGGCGCTTTCAACCGCTTCAAGTTCAGCGCGCGCCCAGGCGTCGGCGTCTGCCACGGCCTGAATCGATGCGGACGGCATTCTCAAGAGCCGCTCCAGGGCACCAGCTTGCCGTCATCCAGCAGCTTGACCTGCTCTTCCACCGCCTGCAGCCGCGTACGGCAGAAGGCCAGCAGCGTGGCGCCGTGGCGGTAGCCCTCGAGCAGCTGGTCCAACGGCAGCTGGCCGCCTTCCATCTGTTGCACCAGCCGGTCCAGCTCCGCCAGCGCCTGTTCGTAGCTGGCGGGTTCCTTGGGGGCTGTGGAGGCGCTGCGCGGCATTTCGGAAGATGAAATCAAGTCGGCGATTCTAGACAATCACTGCCCGGCCTTGGTCGCGCCGTTCGCCAGGGCGGCCGCGGCCGGCCCGGCAGGCCCCCCCAGGGCTAGAATTCCGGCCCCAACCGCAACTTACCCCTGAGCCGCAAGCCAGGCGGCCTGTTCGGCCCGGCGCCCCAGAATCTGGGGCCGTCATGTTGTCCCCCTTGGAGGATCCGGTCGGATCATGTCGGACCTGAGTCTCTCTCTCGAATCGCTCGAGCGCAGCCGCTCCCAACTCCCGGTTTCCAGCTACTTCGACGAGGCACTGTTCCAGCGCGAACAGCGGCTCATCTTTCAGCAATCGCCGCGCTACCTGGGCCACGAACTGGCCGTGCCCGAGGTGGGCGACTACCTCGCGCTCGAGCAGGAAGGCGAAGGCCGGGCCCTGGTGCGCAGCGCCGCGGGCGTGGAGCTGATCTCCAACGTCTGCCGTCACCGCCAGGCGGTGATGCTCAAGGGCCGCGGCTCGACGCGTCAGCACGTGGTATGCCCGCTGCACCGCTGGACCTATGACCTGCAGGGCCAGTTGGTGGGGGCGCCGCATTTCCCCGAGGACCCCTGCCTCAACCTGCGCAACTACCCGCTGCAGAACTGGCAGGGCCTGTTGTTCGAGGACAACGGCCGCGCCGTGGCCAGCGACCTGGCCAGCCTGGGCAGCCCCTCGGACTTCGACTTCGGCGGCCTGGTCTTCGACCGCCGCCACCTGCACGTGTGCGACTACAACTGGAAGACTTTCATCGAGGTCTACCTCGAGGACTACCACGTCGGCCCCTTCCACCCCGGCCTGGGCCAGTTCGTCACCTGCGACGACCTGCGCTGGGAATTCGGCCGCCACCACTCGGTGCAGACGGTGGGCATCAACAAGGCCCTGTCCAAGGCCGGTTCGCCCGTGTACCGGCGCTGGCAAGAGGCGGTGATGGCATTCCGCGGCGGCCAGCCGCCCGAGCGCGGCGCGGTGTGGCTGACCTACTACCCCGGCGTGATGGTCGAGTGGTACCCGCACGTGCTGGTGGTGTCCACGCTCATCCCGCAGGGCCCGCGCAAGACGCTCAACATGGTGGAGTTCTTCTATCCCGAAGAAATTGCCGCCTTCGAGCGCGACCTGGTCGACGCCCAGCAGGCCGCCTACATGGAAACCTGCATCGAGGACGACGAGATCGCGCTGCGCATGGACGCCGGCCGCCTGGCGCTGATGCAGCGCGGCGACGACGAGGCCGGGCCCTACCAGAGCCCGATGGAAGACGGCATGCAGCACTTCCACGAGTGGTACCGGCGCGAGCTGGGGCTGGACGCGGCGCGCGCTTGAGGCGCACTGGCCTGCGCCGCGGCAGTGGCCCGTGCCGGATACCATGCGGGCGATGCCGGCACCGCTGCTGATGGTCGGCGCCTCGCTGCTGTTTGCGCTGATGGCGGTGTGCGTCAAGCTGGCCTCGGCGCGCTACGGCGCGGCCGAGATCGTGTTCTACCGTGCACTCGTCGGCCTGGTGCTGATGGCCGGCGTGCTGCGCGCACGCCACGTCGACTGGCGCACGCGCGTGCCCGGCCTGCACTTCTGGCGCAGCGCCGCCGGCACCACCGCGCTGTGCCTGTGGTTCTACGCCATCGGCGCCCTGCCACTGGCCACGGCCATGACGCTGAACTACCTGTCGTCGGTGTGGATCGCGCTGTTCCTGATCGGCGGCGCGCTGCTGCTGCCGACACGCCGGCGCGTGGACAGTCGCCTGGTGGCCGCGGTGCTGGCCGGCTTTGTCGGCGTGGCCCTGGTGCTGCGCCCGACGCTGGCCCAAGACCAGCTGTGGCACGGGCTGGTGGGGCTGCTGTCGGGCATGCTCTCGGCCGTGGCCTATCTGCAGGTGTCGGCGCTGGGCCGCGCGGGCGAGCCGGGCGAGCGCGTGGTGCTGTACTTCTCGCTCAGCGGCACGCTGGCGGGCGCAGTGCTGGTCGTCTTCACCGGCGGGCCCACGGCCCACACCTGGCCGGGCGCCGGCCTGCTGCTGGCCACGGGCCTGCTGGCCACGCTGGCCCAGTGGCTGCTGACCGCCGCCTACGCCCGCGGCGCCACGCTGGGCATGGCCGCGCTGCAGTACCTGGGCATCCTGTTCGGCGTGATCTTCGGCGTGCTGCTGTTCGACGATCCGCTCACGCCCCTGGCCCTGGCTGGCATGCTGCTGATCGTGGCCGCCGGCGTGGCCGCCACTCTGCTGATGGCCTACACGCCTGCCCCGAAACCCCAACACCCGCCCCCGACCCAGACCTGAAGGACGCTTGCCCATGACTCTCGACGTGCTGATCTCCGTGCCCCGGCTGCAGGCACTGCTGGCCGATGGCGCGCCGCTGGTGCTGCTCGACTGCGGCTCTGATCTGAGTGACACCGCTGCCGGCGAGCGCGCCTACGCCGCCGGCCATCTGCCGGGCGCGCTGCACGCCCACCTCGACCGCGACCTTTCCGGCCCCAAGACCGGCCGCAATGGCCGCCACCCGCTGCCCGGGCGCGCCGAGCTGGCGGCCACGGTCGGGCGCTGGGGCATACGGCCGGGCGTGGCGGTGGTCGCCTACGACGACCAGGGCGGCCCCTATGCGGCCCGCGCCTGGTGGCTGCTGCGCTGGCTGGGGCATGCCGACGTGGCCGTGCTCGACGGCGGCAAGGGTGCCTGGCGCGCCGCCGGTGGCGCGCTGGTGCTCGAGCTGCCGGCCACCCCCGCTGTCACAGCGCCCTACCCGCCCGCGGCGCCGGCCATGCCCACGCTGGAAACCGACGCGCTGCTGGCCCAAGCGGGCCGGGTGTGCGTGCTCGATGCGCGTGCAGCCGAGCGCTTTCGCGGCGAGGTCGAACCGCTGGACCCGGTGGCCGGGCACATCCCCGGGGCGCTCAACCGCTTCTTCAAGGACAACCTGGCGGCCGACGGCCGCTTCAAGCCGGCGGCGCAGCTGCGCGCCGAATTCGGCGCGCTCGTGACTGGCGTCACCCCCGTGGTGCACCAGTGCGGCTCGGGCGTGACCGCCTGCCACAATCTCTTGGCCATGTTGCACGCCGGGCTGGAGCCGGGGGCACTCTACCCAGGCTCGTGGAGCGAGTGGTGCAGCGACCCGGCGCGGCCCGTGGCCCGGGGTTGAACGCCGGCTGCGCAGGCCCTGCCGTTGATCCGTGTCAAGCACGGACTTCAGCGCCGGGGAACACTCGCCGATAACCCCAGATCCATCCGGAACCTTCCGGCCATCGCAAGGAGACTCCATGTACAAGCGCATCCTCTTTCCCACCGACGGTTCCGAGATCACCTCCAAGGCGCTGCAGACCGCGGTGGCCATGGCCAAGCTCAACGGCGCCGAGCTGTTTGCGCTGGCCGTGAAAGAGCCCTTCCCCTACAGCGCGATCTCCGAGATCCAGCCGATGCCGCCGCAGGAGTATTTCGACGCCCAGCAGCGCGTGGCCGCGGCGCGTGTCAAGAAGGTGGCCGATCTCGCAGCCGAGGCCGGCGTGAGCTGCCAGAGCCACACGGTCGAGGCCTCGCACCCCTGGGAGGCCATCCTTGACCACGGCAAGGCGCAGGGCTGCGACCTCATCGTCATGGCCTCGCACGGCCGCCGCGGCGTCAGCGCCCTGCTGCTGGGCAGCGAGACCCAGAAGGTGCTGACCCACGGCACGCTGCCGGTGCTGGTGGTGCGCTGATCAGGTGCGCTGATCGGGCGCGCTGATCAATGGTCGCCGTGCAGGCCTGCGGTGGCCAGCACCACGACCAGCAGGCCGGCACCCAGCCAGACCACCTGGGTCAGGGTGTCGCGCCATGACAGGCGCTGCTGCAGTTGCGGCAGCAGGTCGGCCACGGCCACGTAGATGAAGCTGCTGGCGGCCACCACCAGCAGGTAGGGCAAGGCCGCACCCCAGGGGCCGATGAGAAAGTACGCGGCCACGCCCCCCACCACCGAGGCCAGCCCCGACAGCGCGTTGTAGGCCAGCGCGCGTCGGCGCGAGAAGCCGGCGTTGAGCAGCACGATGTAGTCGCCCACCTCTTGCGGGATCTCGTGCGCCATGATGGCCAGCGCCGTCACCAGCCCGAGCTTGGGGTCCGCCAAGAAGGCTGCGGCGATGATCACGCCGTCGCAGAAGTTGTGCACCGTGTCGCCCACCAGCACACTCAACCCGCCGCGCCCGGCGCGCTCGGCGTCTGAATGGTGGTGGTGCTCGTGGCCGTCGCCCTCGTGGTGGTGGTCGTGGCGGTACAGCTCGGTCTTCTCGAGCAACCAGAAGAACAGCAGCCCGCCCAGCAGCGTGGCAAACAGCGCGTGCGCCCCGGCCGTGCCCTCGAAGGCTTCGGGCAGCACGTGCAGCAGCGCCGTGCCCAGAAGAACGCCGGCCGACAGGCTGACCAGGCTCTTGACCAGTCGGCCCAGCACGGCCAGTGTGAGTGAGGCGGCGATGACAACGGAAAGCACGCCCCCGACCGCGGTGGCCAGGATGATGTAGAGAAGAGTCATGGGTTGCAGGGCGCCGCGGGCAAAGGCCGTCGGCGCTTCCAGCATGCTACAGAGCCTGTCAAGCACCACCCCGCAGCGCACGGAGGCCGACACAGGCGGCGGGTACGATCAGGCGATGGACCCACGCAACCACCTCAACGGCCCGCTGGCGGCCATCGACATGGGGTCGAACAGCTTCCGCCTGGAGATCGGCCAGGTCCACCAGGATCGCTACCGCCGCATCGACTACCTGAAGGAGACCGTGCGCCTGGGTGCCGGCCTGGACGGCAACGGCATGCTCACCGAAGACGCCGCCCAGCGCGGCCTGGCCTGCCTGCGCCGCTTTGCCGCCCGCCTGGCGGGTTTCGAGCCGGCGCGGGTGCGCGCCGTGGCCACGCAGACGCTGCGCGAGGCGCGCAACCGCAACGCCTTCCTGCTGCGCGCGCAAGAGGCGCTGGGCTATCCGATCGAGGTCATCTCGGGCCGCGAAGAAGCGCGGCTGATCTATGCCGGCGTGGCCCACCTGCAGCCGGGCGATGAGTCGCGCCTGGTGATCGACATCGGCGGGCGCTCGACCGAGCTGATCCTGGGCCAGGGCAAGCTGCCACGCGTGGCCGAGTCGTTCGGCGTGGGCTGCGTCAGCCTGTCGCTGCGCTTCTTCGAGGGTGGCCAGATCACCGAGGCCGGCTTCCGCGCGGCCCAGGTGGCCGCCGGCGCCGAGTTCGAGGAAGGCCTGCAATCCTTTGCCCCGGCACACTGGCGCAAGGCGCTGGGCTCTTCAGGCACGGCCGGGGCGGTGTCGCAACTGCTGGCCGCCGCGGGCGTGACCGACGGCCGCATCACGCCCGCGGCGCTGCGCTGGTGCATGCAGGCCCTGCTCGAGGCCGGGCATGTCGAGCGCATTGCGCTGGCCGGACTCAAGCCGGAGCGCCGTGCGGTGCTGCCGGGCGGGTTGGCCATCCTGTACACGCTGGCAGCGCACTTCGGCATCGCCGAGCTGTGGCCGGCCAAGGGCGCGCTGCGCCAGGGCGTGATCATCGACCTGCACGAACGCCACCTGGCGTTGCAGCTGCGCCGCCCCGGCGACATGCGCGACACCTCGGTGGCCGAGCTGCAGCGTCGCTTTGCCGTGGACACGGCGCAGGCGCAGCGCGTGGCGGCGGTGGCGCTGGCGCTGTTCGACAGCGCCCTGCCCGACGCCGGCGGCGACGAGCGGCGCGAGCTGGCCTGGGCCTGCGCGCTGCACGAGATCGGCCAGATGGTCTCGCACCACGACCATCACCGCCACAGCGCTTACCTGCTGACGCATGTGGACGCGGCAGGCTTCTCGCAAAGCCAGCAGCGACGCATCGGCGAGCTGGTGCTGGGCCAGCGCGGCGGCCTGCGCAAGATCGAGCCGCAACTGGCCAGCGAAACCTTCGCCTGGCAGGTGCTGTGCCTGCGCCTGGCGGCCATCAAGTGCCACGCGCGCGGCGCTGCCGACCCGCGCGCGCTGACGCTGCGCGGCCGCGGGCGCGATGCGCAGCTGGCCTTTCACCAGGCCTGGGCGGAACGCAGCCCCCGCACCGTCTACCTGCTGCAGGAAGAAGCCGCCGCCTGGGCGCGCAGCGGCACGCTGCGGCTGCAACTGTCCACCGGCGCCTGAAGCATCAGGCCGGGGCCGCCGCGATGCGGTTGCGCCCTTGGCCTTTGGCCCTGTAGAGCGCGGCGTCGGCGGCCTTGAGCAGGCTTTCCACATGGCCCATCCCCGCCTGGCGCACGGCCACGCCCAGGCTGATGCTGGCGTCCCAGCTGGCGCCGCCCAAGGAGATGGGCTCGGCCTTCACTGCACGGTGCAGCTTGTCGGCGATCTCCAGCGCGCCAGCCAACGTGGTGTTGGCGCAGATCACCAGGAACTCGTCGCCCCCCAGGCGACACACGGTGTCGTCGGTGCGTACGGCGGCCTCGAGCCGGTGCGCCAGCGCCTGCAGCACCAGGTCGCCCGCGGCATGGCCCCAGCGATCGTTGATCTGCTTGAAGTTGTCCGCGTCCAGCATGATGCAGGCCAGCGGCCGCGACGGCCGCGTCGGTTCGCCCCACTCCAGCAGCAGACGGCTCATGGCGTGGCGGCGGTTGGCCAGACCGGTGAGCGCGTCGGTCAGCGCCATGTCCTGCAGGCGCTGGTTGGACAGCGACAGCTCATGCGTGCGTTCGGCCACGCGCGCCTCGAGCGAGCGGTTCAGCTCGTGCAGTTCGAGGTTGCGGTCGGACACCTGCCGGAACAGACGATCCAGCGCCTGCAGCAAGGTGGCCGTGGCCGGGTCGCGCCGCAGCTGCACTTGTTCGTAGGCGGTCTCGGGCGTGGCGCCGTCGTTCACGGCGGCCAGTTGCAAGGCCATGGTCTGGTCGGAGCCCAGGATGTGGTACGCCAGCCAGTCGACCATGAACTGCAGCAGTTTGTGCGCGCCCATGCGCCGGTCTGCGCCGGGCTCGCCCATACCCGCGTGCAGCCGGCCCACGGCTTCGAGAAAGCGCGCGTGCTCGTGGTGGTGCAGCGTGCGGTGCCGGGCATCGAGCTGGGCCTGCGCCATCAGCGTCTCTTCCTCGAGGAAGTGCTCGCGCGCGTAAGCCGCCAGTTCGCCGAAGACGCTCTCGACATCGACCGCCGCCACGCCCTCGGCCTGGACGATCAGATGGCCGAAGCGGTTGATGATGCCGACCAGGTGGCGATGCTGCTCGTCCACTCGCACCAGTCCGGTTTCGAACCAGGGTTCCCAGGAGAACGATTCCATCGGAGGTGGGCGAATCAGAAAAGGGCCAGGAACAATCGCCTGGCTGGCGGATGCGTGCGAAGGGACTGCGGCCAGGCAAGCCGGCCGACCCTGGACTGCGGCCACCGACGTGCACAGTTTAAGGGCGCGGCAGGCCGCTGCCTTCCGCGCCCGGGCCTACACCAGTTCGGGCGACACCACGGCGTGCAGTACCACCTGCAATTGGCCCTCGCGCTGGCGCGCGCGCAGCCACCACAGGCCGGCCTTGCGCACCGTCCAGGGCTGGGCCTGGGCCGACAGCAGGTAGGCCGCCACCTGGCCCAAAGCGGGCTGGTGCCCGACCACCAGCACCGGCTCGCGCGCGTCGGGCCAGCGCACCGCGTGCAGCAGGCCCTCGACCGTGCCCTCGGGCGCCAGCGCCGGCAGCGTGCGCGCCTTGCGCTCCAGCGCGGCCGCCGTCTGCTGCGCGCGC
>JALHPY010000109.1 GCA_022842305.1 Rubrivivax sp. | reverse complement strand
GGCGAGCAGGCGGCGCGCCCGGGGCCGGTGTCGAAGACCTCGCGCGCTGCGCGCTCCACGGTGCGCCGGCCCACGCGCGGGCGGCCCTCGGCGTAGGCCCCCAGCAGGGCACGGTCGGCCAGCAGGTTGATGCGCCGCGGCACGCCGCCGGTCAGTTGGTGGATGGCATGGCGCGCCGCGCTGTCGAAGGGCATGCCACCGCGCCGGCCGGCCACCGTCAGGCGGTGCGCCAGGTACTGTTCGGTCTCGGCGCGCGACAGCGCGCCCAGGTGGTAGCGCGCAATGACACGCTGCGCCAGCTGCTCCAGCCCCGGCTGTGCCAGCATGCTGCGCAATTCGGGCTGGCCGATCAGCACGATCTGCAGCAGCTTGCGCTCAGCCGTTTCCAGGTTGGTGAGCAGGCGCAGTTGCTCCAGCACCTCGGCGCTGAGGCTTTGCGCCTCGTCGATGACCAGCAGCGCCTGCCGGCCCTGGGCGTGGGCTTCAAGCAGGAAGCGGTTGAGCGCGTCGACATGCGCCTTCAGGCTGCCCGGGTCGGCCGGCGCGGCAATGCCGAACTCGGCGCACACCGTCTGCAGCAGCTCGGCCACGCTGAGCTTGGGGTTGAAGACATAGGCCACCAGGCAGTGCGCAGGCACCTGCTCCAGGAAGCAGCGCCCGACGGTGGTCTTGCCCGCGCCGATCTCGCCGGTGAGCAGCACGAAGCCACCGCCGCCGCCCACGCCGTAGAGCAGGTGCGCCAGTGCCTCGCGGTGGCGCTCGCTCATGAAGAGAAAGCGGGGGTCGGGCGCGATGGAGAAGGGTTCCCGCTCCAGGCCGAAGTGCGGCGCGTACATGGCCGCACGATAACAAGGCGCGCACCAAGCTTGTCCGGTCGTGCCCAAGGGAAACGGTTTGTGACGACCGTGCAGTGCGTCACGCTTCCTCGCGGACACTCGAAGAAACGGAGTACGCCTTGGACCTGACCGCCCTGTCCCGCACCGGATTGCTGTATGCACACCTGCTGCTGTGCGTGTTTGCGCTGCACTTGGTGCTGACCACCGACTGGCGCCTGCTGCGCTCGCGCATCAGCGCGCGCGGGCTGCACCGGGCGCATGTGCAGGTGGCCTGGCTGTTCGGCGGGTTGTGGCTCAGCGGCCTGGCCATCGTCGCGCTGGACACGGGCCTGGACCCGGCGCTCATCGCCACCAAGCCCAAGCTGGTGGCCAAGCTGGTGGCGGTGAGCGTGCTCACGCTCAACGGCGCGCTGCTGCGCTGGTGGTGCTTTCCGCGCCTGGTGAGCGACAGACCGTTGGGCCGCACCGAGGCCGCCGTGCTGATGTGCAGCGGCGCGCTCAGCACCACCAGCTGGCTGATCGCCGCCTTCTACGGCATTGCCCGCGGCCTGAGCGGCTGGAGCATCGAGCAGCATCTGGCGCTGTACTGCGCGGGCATCGCGGTGGCGATGGTCGTGGCCCTGCCGCTGGCGCAGCGCCTGCGCGATGGCCGCATCGAGCGCTCGCGGCGCCGCCGCGGTCAGCGCCCCACGCCTGCCGCCGCGAAAGAGGCGGTGGCCGCGGTGCGCCAGGCCGCCTGAAGGCCGGCGCCTACAGGCGCCAGACGCGCGGCGCCTCTTCGGCCAGCTGCCAGGCGGCAGCGCGCCAGGCCGCACGCACCTGCATCAGCAGGTTCAGCGCAGTCTCCACCCCGGGCGCCAGCGCGCGCAGCACCAGCACCGAAGGCTGCACCGCCGTGACCCCGGCCGTGGGCGCCAGCGCGTGGCCGGCCACCACGCCACGCGCCGCGTCCAGCAGAGCGTCGCGCCGGGCTGGCGCCAGCGCCTGACCTGCGGCAAACCACAGCGTGGCCAGCACGCGCCGCCCGGCCCATCCCAGCGGCGACTCCAGCAGCACGCGGTCACCGGCGACGATGCGGCCGCGCTCCAGCCACTGGCCGGGCAGTTCGAGCTGCTGGTGGAAGCTGCCGCGATCGAAGGCCTTGCCCGAGGCCGGCAGGCCCAGCGCCAGCACGTCCCAGCCCAGCATCTCGGCGCCCGGCGCCAGTTCGGCACGCACGCGGTTGTCGGCAATGCAGCCGGGGTAGGCCAGGGTCTCCAGCGGCAGCCATTCCAGGCGCGCGCCGGCTTGCAGCTGCAGGTGCGCCTGCTGCAGCGCCGTGGCGCCTTCGCTGCGGTAGAAGCGCGTGGCGCCCGGCGTGGTGATGAGCGCGTGCGTGCCGGCCTCCAGCCGCACCTGGATCTGCAGTTCGTCGCCACCGGCAATGCCGCCGGGCGGGTGCACCAGCACGTGGTGGCAGATGCCCGTGCCTTCGGGGTACAGCGCCTGCAGCACGCGCAGCGGGCCCTGGTGGCGGTCGTGCGCGCGCGTGGCTTCGCCGTCGCGCCAGTAGCGCAGTGACAGTTCGCCCTGCCAGCTCACCTCAGGCGTGCGCGCCGCGGTGCGCCCAGAAGGTGGTGCGGCGCTCGACCAGCGAGAACAGCTCGTACATGGCCATGGCCATCGCGCCGATGGTCACCAGCCCGGCAAAGGCCAGGGGCATGCGCTGCTGGCTGCCGGCGCTCTGCATCAGGTAGCCGATGCCGGAGTCCCCGGCCGTCATCTCGGCCAGCACCGTGCCCACGAAGGCCAGCGTGATCGCGATCTTGAGCGAGGCATAGAAGTACGGCAGCGAGCGCGGCAGGCCCACCTTGATCAGCACGTCCAGCCGGCGCGCGCCCAGCACGCGCAGCACGTCTTCGAGTTCGGGCTCCAGCGTGGCCAGTCCGGTGGCGATGTTCACGGTGATGGGAAAGAAAGAAATCAGGAAGGCGGTGATCACGCCCGGCCCCAGGCCGATGCCGAACCAGACCACCAGGATGGGCACCACCGCCGCCTTGGGCACGGCGTTGAAGGCCACCATCAAAGGATACAGCGCGCTGTAGGCCAGGCGCGAGCTGCCCACCAGCAGGCCCAGCAGCACGCCCACCACGATGGAAAGACCGAAGCCCAGCATCGTGACCCAGAAGGTTTTCCAGGCGGCTTCGAGCAACGGGCCTTGAAACTCGACGAACTGCGCGGCAATCTGCAACGGGCTGGGGAAGATGAACTCCGGCACGCTGAACAGCGTCACCACCACCTGCCACAACAGCAGCAGCGCCAGCAGCAGGATCAGCGGCGACCAGCGTTCCATGCGGCGCGTGATCTTCATGTTGCCACCGCCGCGGGGGTGCGGCGCTGCGCCCCGATGTGACCGCGCAGCTCGTGCACGATGTCAGTGAACTCTGGCGTGTAGGTCACTTCCAGGTCGCGCGGGCGCGGCAGGTCTATGGGGCGCCTGGCGACGAAGCGGCCCGGGCTGCGGCTCATCACGTACACCGTGTCGGCCAGGAACACGCTTTCGCGCAGGTCGTGCGTGACCAGGATGACGTTGAAGCGCGCCGTGGCCTGCAGGTCGCGCAGCGTGCACCACAGCTCTTCGCGCGTGAAGGCGTCGAGCGCGCCGAAGGGCTCGTCCAGCAGCAGCAGTTGCGGCTCGTGCACCAGCGCGCGGCAGATGCTGGCGCGCTGCTGCATGCCGCCCGACAGCTGCCAGGGGTACTTCTGGCCGTAGCCGGCCAGGCCCACGCTGTCCAGCAGCTGCAGCGCCTTGGCCTCGTACTCCTTGCGCTTGCTCTTGAAGTTGCTGCGAAAGGGCTCGACGATCTCCAGCGGCAGCAGCACGTTGTCCAGCGTGGTGCGCCAGGGCAGCAGGCTGGGCGCCTGGAAGGCCATGCCGCTGATCTTGAGCGGCCCGGTCACCGGCTGCCCGGCGATGGCGATGCTGCCCTTGCTGGGCATGCGCAGCCCCGTGGCCAGCTTCATGAAGGTGCTCTTGCCGCAGCCCGAAGGCCCGACGATGGCCACGAACTCGCCCTGCTTCATCTGCAGCGAGATGTCCTCAACCGCAAAGTGGCCCTGGGCCAGCAACTCGTCGTTGTAGGCCAGCCAGACGCCCTGGAAGTCGACGAAGGCGCTCATTTCTTCAGCGGCGGCAGGACATCCAGCGCCGCCTTGGGCGGCAGGTAGGCATCGGTCCACACCGCCTGCGGGTCGACGCGGGTCTTGGTGCCGAAGGCGTCCGACACCTGCGAGGCCATCAGCGCCAGGCGCGCCGGCACGGCCACGCCGAAGCCTTCAGACCGCGCATCGGGGCTGGCCACCACGGCGTCGATGGCCATGCGCAGGCGGCGCTTTTCCAGGTCGACGTTGATGATGCCGTCGCGCGCCTTCACATAGTCGATGGCCGCGTCGGGGTTGGCCATCACTTCCTTGGCGCCCTTGACGAAGGCGGTGATGAAGGCCTTCACCGCCGCCGGGTTGTCCTTGATGAACTTGGGGCTGGCGATGATCACGTTGCCGTACAGGCGCACGCCGTGCGCCGGGTAGGGCAGCACCACGATGTCGGCGGCCTTGACGCCGCGCGCCTCTAGGTTGAGCAGCGAGGTGAACGAGAAGCCGGTGATGGCATCCAGATCACCCTTGGCCAGCATGGTCTCGCGCAGCGCCGGGTCCATGCTGACCCACTGCACGCCGCTGATGCCGTTGGCCTTGGCGAAGATGGGGAAGGCGCGGCGGCCGGCATCGAAGCCGGGCGCGCCCAGCTTCTTGCCCGCCAGGTCGGCCGGCTTGCTGATGCCGCTCTTCTTGAGCGCCAGCACCGCGGCCGGCGTGTTGTTGTAGACCACCATCACCGCCACCGGCTTGTTGGGCGCGTCGGGGTTGTTGGCGTGGAACTCCATCAGCGCCGCCATGTCGGCGAAGCCCATCTCGTAGCTGCCCGAGGCCACGCGCGTGACCGTGCCGCCCGAGCCGTTGCCGGCGTCTATGGTCACGTCCAGGCCCGCGGCCTTGTAGTAGCCCTTGGCGGACGAGGCCAGGAACAGCGCGGCCGGACCTTCGAAACGCCAGTCGAGCTGGAACTTGATGGGCGTCTGTGCTTGAACCGCGGGGGCCAGCAGCAGGGCCGCGGAGAGGGTGAAAACGCAGCGTCTGGCGAAGTCGACGAAAGCAGTCATGCCGGCCTTTCGGTGGAGGTCGTGTGGAGAGGGTGGACGGAACTGCGGACAGCGTCTGCAAGTTCTGTGCTCACACCCCTGCACGCCCCTGCCGCGCACCGCACCGCGAAGGGGCGCCGGCAGAACGCCGGCCCCAACTCAAGGCTGCAGAAGATCGAACAAGGTGCGCGCCACCACGCGCGTGGCGCCGCGCAGATCGGACAGCAGCAGGTGCTCGTCGGCGCGCTTGGCATTGCTTTCGAGCACGGTGCGCGGCCCGGCGCCGTAGATCACTGCCGGCACACCGTGCGCGCCGTACAGGCGCACGTCGGTGTAGAGCGGGGTACCCGACACGGGGATGACCTCGCCGAAAACCGCCTGGCCGTGGCGCTGTATGGCCGCGGTCAGGGGTTCGTGCCCGGGCAGCGGCTTGAGCGCCTGCGCCAGCAGCAGGCGGCGCAGTTCCAGCCGCACGCCGGGGCTTTGCGCCACGGCGGCTTCGATCAGCGCGCGCAGTTCTGCTTCCACCGCCGCGGCGTCTTCCTCGGGGATCATGCGCCGGTCGAGCTTGAGCAGCACCTTGCCCGGCACCACGTTGGTGTTGCTGCCGCCCTCGATGCGGCCCACGTTCAGGTAGGGGTGGGTGATGCCCGCCACCTGCGAGCGCCGCGTGCGCAGCACCTCGTTGTGTGTGTACAGCGCGGTCAGCAGCTTGTTGGCGGCCTGCAGCGCGTCCACACCGGTGTGCGGATAGGCGGCGTGCGAGGCCAGGCCGTGCAGCGTCACTTCCATCTGCAGGCAGCCGTTGTGCGCCGTGACCACCTGGTAGCTGAAGCCCGCGGCGATCAACAGATCGGGCTTGGTCAGGCCCTGGGCCAGCAACCAGCCGGGGCCCAGTTCGCCGCCGAATTCCTCGTCGTAGGTGAAGTGCAGTTCCACCGCGCCGTGCAAGGGCAGCTGCAGCGCACGCAGCGCGCGCAGCGCAAAGGTGTAGGTCGCGAAATCGCTCTTGCTCACCGCCGCCGCGCGCCCGTAGAGCCGGCCGTCGACGATCTCGCCGCCGTAGGGGTCGTGCGTCCAGCCCTCTCCCGGCGGCACCACGTCGCCGTGGGCATTGAGCGCGACGGTGGGGCCGCCGTCGCCGAAGCGCCGACGCACGATCAGGTTGGTGATCGACGCCAGCCCCTGCGCGCGCACGCTGGCGGCCGGCACCGGGTGCCGCTCGGCCTGAAGGCCCATCGCTGCCAGCAACTCGGCGGTGCGCTCGGCGTGCGGCGCGTTGTCGCCCGGCGGCGTGTCGGTGGGCACGCGCACCAGCGCCTGCAGGAACTCCGTCTGCTCGTCGAAGTGCGCTTCGATCCAGTCGTCGAGCGCCAGGTAGGCGGGATTGCTCATCGCTGCGCCAGTCCTTCGACGAGATGCCGGAAGGCCGCGACGCACAGCTCGGCGTCGTCGGCGGTGATGCTTTCCAGCGGGTTGTGGCTGATGCCGGCGTTGCCGCCGCGCACGAAGAGCATGGCCTGCGGCAGCCGCTCGTGCAGCTTCATCGCGTCGTGGCCGGCGCCGCTGGGCAGGCGCTGCAGCGGCAGGCCCAGCGCCAGCACCGCGGCTTCCCAGCGCGCCTGCCAGTCCGGCGCGCAGGGTGCAGCGGGGGCGCTGCTGATCAGCTGCAGGCTGTAGTCCAGCCCGCGCACGCGGCAGATGCGCTGCAGCTCGGCGCGCACGTCGGCGGCCAGCGCGTCGCGCGCCGCATCGGTGGTGGCGCGCAGGTCCAGGCTGAAACGGCAGCGGCCCGGCACGATGTTGATCGAGCCCGCCGGCACCTCCAGCATGCCCACCGTGCCCACCACGTCGGCCACGGCGCCGGCACGCTGCTCGACGAACAGCGCCAGCTCGGCCACGGCGCAGGCGGCGTCGCGGCGGCGGTCCATGGGCGTGGTGCCGGCATGGCTGGCCACGCCGATGACCTCAGCCCGGTAGCGCAGGCTGCCGTTGATGGAGCTCACCACGCCCAGCGGCAGATCCAGTTCGTACAGCACCGGACCTTGCTCGATGTGCACTTCCACGAAGCCGCGGTAGCGCGCCGGGTCGCGCGCCAGGGCGGCGATGGACTGCAGCTCTGATGGCAGGCCGGCCTGCTGCATCGCCTGGCGCAGCGTCGTGCCCTCGGCATCGGACGAATCCAGCCAGGCCGGGTCGAAGCCGCCCGTGAGCGCCGCCGAGCCCAGGAAGGTGGTCGGGAAGCGCTGGCCTTCTTCTTCGGCAAAGCCCACCACCTCGATGCCGAAGGGCAGGCGGCGCCCGGCCTGGTGCAGCGCGCGCACCACCGCCATGGGCACCAGGATGCCCAGCCGGCCGTCGTACTTGCCGCCGTTGCGCACGGTGTCGTAGTGGCTGCCGGTCAACAGGCGCGGCGCGGCGGCATCGCTGCCGTGGTAGACGCCCACCACGTTGCCCACGGCGTCGATGCCCACCTCGTCGAAGCCGCCTTCCCGCATCCAGCCCTGCAGCTGCCGCGCCACGGCCTGGTGCGCCGGGGTCAGGTAGGTCACGGTCAGCTGGCCGTGTTCGCGAAAGCCGGGGTCGCTGTGCATCGCCAAGGCCTCGGCCCAGTCCCACACCTGCTGGCCTTGCAGCGGCGTGAAGTCGAACTTGTCGTTCAGGCGGATCTCGGCGATGCGGTGGATGTTGCGCAGCGCCTCGGCGAATTCGAAGTCGGGGTGCCCGGCCAGGCGGCGCGCGAAGCTGGCGATGATCTCAGTGCGTGTAAGACCCAGACCCCGCGGCCCGCGCACGGCCAGGATGAAGGGCCAGCCGAACTTGGCGTTGTAGTCGGCGTTGAGCTGCTGCAGCTGCTCGAACTCGGCCTGCGTGCAGTCCGCCAGACCGGCGCGGCCCTGCTCGTGCGCGCTCTCTGCGGTGAGGGGCAGGCCCACCTTGGCCTTGCCGGTGAGCTCGGGGTGCGCGCGGATCAGCGCCAGCTGGCGCGCGCGCCCGGCCTGGCGCACGGCCAGCACCAGCGCATGCTTGAGCGCGGCCAGGCTGGCAAAGCCGCTGGCCGGGCGCAGCGCGAACGCGGCCTCGGCCACCCAGGGCGAATGCTCGTAGGTGCCTTCAAGCGCCGCGACGAATTCGTCGCGGCCGGCGGCATTGATCTGCGCAAGCGTCAGCATGGGCTTTTCTCAGCGCCAGACGAAGGCGGTGGCCGGATCGAAGGGATGGGTGGCGCGCCAGTGCCGCGCCAGGTCGATGCGGCGGCAGATCCACACCTGGCCGCGCGCCTGCACGTGGTCCAGAAAGCGCTGCAGCGAGGCAATGCGCCCGGGCTTGCCCAGCAACCGGCAGTGCATGCCGATGCTCATCATCTTGGGCCGGTCTTCGCCCTCGGGGTCGCCCTCGGCGTACAGCGCCTCGAAGGCGTCGCGCAGGTAGGTGAAGAAGTGCTCGCCGGTGTTGAAGCCCTGGGTCTGCACGAAGCGCATGTCGTTGGTGTCCAGCGAATACGGCACCACCAGTTGCGGCACCAGGCTGCCGTCGGTCTTCTTCACCTGCAGCCAGAAGGGCAGGTCGTCGCCGTAGTAGTCGCTGTCGTATTCGTAGCCACCCTCGTCGGCCACCAGGCGGCGCGTGTTGGGGCTGTCGCGGCCGGTGTACCAGCCCAGCGGCCACTGGCCGCCGGTCAGCTCGCGCAGCAGCTCGGTGCCCACGGCGATGTGCTTGCGCTCGGTGGCCTCGGGCATGTGCTGGTGGTGGATCCAGCGCAGGCCGTGGTTGGCGATCTCGTCGCCGCGCGCCATGAAGGTGGACACCAGTTCGGGGTAGCGCTCCAGCGCCGTGCCGATGCCGAACACGGTGAGCGGCAGGCCGCGGCGGTCGAACTCGCGCAGGATGCGCCAGACGCCGGCGCGCGAGCCGTACTCGTACATCGACTCCATGGTCATGTGCCGGTTCTCGTAGGCCTGGGCCGTGACCAGCTCGGACAGGAAGGTCTCGGAGGTGGCGTCGCCGTGCAGCGGGTTGTTCTCGCCGCCCTCTTCGTAGTTGAGGACGAACTGCACGGCGATGCGCGCGCCGCCCGGCCAGCGGGCGTGGGGCGGACGGCGGCCGTGGCCGCGCAGGTCTCGGGGATAGGCGGTGCTCATGCGGATGGGGTGCTGCTGAAGGCAGGCGGGTACAGGCACGGATTGTGCCCAGGGTGCTGAGGCTACAGTGGGCCCGCGCTCGCGCACCCCGCTTCCATCAACCCCGACGCAGGCAAACCCCATGGGCCATCTCAGCACCCACGTCCTCGATACCGCGCACGGCTGCCCTGCGGCCGGCATGCAGCTCAGCCTGCTGCGCCTGGACGGCGATGGCGCGACCACGCTGCGCCGCCTGGCGCTCAACGCCGACGGCCGCGCCGACGGCCCGCTGCTGGACGCCACGCAAATGGCCGTGGGCCGTTACCGCCTGCTGTTCGAGGTGGCGCCCTACTTTCGTGCACGCGGGCTGGCATTGCCCGAGCCGCCGTTCATCGATGTGGTGCAACTGGACTTCGGCATCGCCGACGCAGCCGGCCACTACCACGTGCCCCTGCTGGTCAGCCCCTACAGCTACAGCACCTACCGCGGTTCCTGAGCGAACCGCCCCTGTCTGATGTGTGCCGCACCTTGCGGCGGCACGCGGCTTGCGAGGAATGCCCCGATGGATGTCTACCTGCTCGACTGGGCCAACCTGCTGCTGCGCTGGGCGCACGTGATCGTGGCCATTGCCTGGATCGGCTCGTCGTTCTACTTCGTCTTCCTGGACAACAGCCTGCTCAAGCCCGAGGACCCGGCCCTCCAGGCCAAGGGCGTGGACGGCGAACTGTGGGCGGTGCACGGCGGCGGCTTCTACAACCCGCAGAAGTACCTGGTGGCGCCCAAGGCCCTGCCCGAGCATCTGCACTGGTTCTTCTGGGAGAGCTATTCCACCTGGCTGACGGGCTTCGGCCTGTTCACGGTGATGTACCTGTTCAACGCCAGCAGCTTTCTGGTGGACCGCAACGTGCACGACTGGTCGCCCGGCGCGGCCGTGGCCGCGGCGCTGGCCTTTCTGGCGGCCTTCTGGCTGGTGTACGACCAGATCTGCCGCCGCGTCGGTGAACGCAGTGGCTCGGTAGGCGGCGACGCCATCGTGGCAGGGCTGGTGCTGGTCTACGTGGTCGGCGCGTCCTGGGCCGCCTGCCAGCTGTTTGCCGGACGCGCCGCCTTCCTGATGGTGGGCGCGATGCTGGCCACAGCCATGAGCGCCAACGTCTTCTTCTGGATCATTCCGGGCCAGCGCACCGTCATCGCGCAGATGAAGGCCGGCCAGGCGGTGGATGCCATCCACGGCCAGCGCGCCAAGCAGCGCAGCGTGCACAACACCTACTTCACGCTGCCGGTGCTGATCGCCATGCTGTCCAACCACTACGGCTGGCTCTACCAGGGCCGCCACAACTGGCTGGTGCTGGTGCTGCTGATGCTGGCCGGCGCACTGATACGCCACAGCTTCGTGGTGCGCCACAAGGCCCTGGCCCAGGGCAAGCGCGTGCCCTGGGAATACGCCGCGGGCGGCTGCGCGCTGCTGCTGGGCCTGGCCGTGTGGCTGGCCCCGGCGCCGGCCGCGCCGGTGGCCGCGGGCGCACCGCCGGTCACGCTGGCCCAGGTGCACACCGTGGTGCAGCAGCGCTGCGTGCTGTGCCACAACGCCCAGGTGCAGCAGAAGAACGTGGCCCTGCACACGCCCGAACTGCTGCGCCAGCACGCCCAGGCCGTGTACCAGCAGGCCGTGGTGCTGAAGCTGATGCCGCTGAACAACGCCACCCAGATCAGCGAGGACGAGCGCGCGCTCGTCCGGCGCTGGTTCGAGGCCGGCGCGCCCTGATCCAAACCGAGGAAGCCGTCGATGAGCACAACCGTACACCCCGTCGACGAACGCCTGCCCACACCCCGCCTGGCCGCGCTGGGCCTGCAGCACGTGCTGGTGATGTACGCCGGCGCGGTGGCCGTGCCGCTGATCATCGGCCGTGCGCTCAAACTGTCGCCTGAACAGGTGGCACTGCTGATCTCGGCCGACCTTTTCTGCTGCGGCGTGGTCACGCTGATCCAGAGCCTGGGCTTCGGCCGCCACTTCGGCATACGCCTGCCGGTGATGATGGGCGTGACCTTCGCCGCCGTGGGCCCGCTGGTGGCCATGGCCGGCCAGGGCGGGCCGGATGCGGCGCGCGCCATCTTCGGCGCCATCATCGGCGCCGGGCTGCTGTCCATCCTGCTGGCGCCGCTGATGAGCCGGCTGCTGCGCTTCTTTCCGCCGGTGGTCACCGGCACCATCATCACCATCATCGGCATCAGCCTGATGCGCGTGGGCATAGGCTGGGCCATGGGCGGCCCGGCGCCGCTGGCACAGAGCGTGGACGTTCCCAAGCTCGCCGCCATGGTGGACAGCGCGCGCGCCGCTGCGGCCGCCGCATCGGCACCGCTGGCCAAGCTGCCCGGCCCGCTGCCCATGGTGGACAACCCGAACTACGGCGCGCTGGACCACATGGCCGTGGCCGGCTTCGTGCTGGTGGTCATATTGCTGATCAGCCGCTACGCGCGCGGCTTCCTGTCCAACATCTCGGTGCTGCTGGGCATCGTGGCCGGTTGCGTGGTGGCCGTGGCCATGGGCAAGATGGGCTTCGACAAGGTCGCCAAGGCGCCCTGGTTCGAGTTCGTCACGCCCTTCGCCTTCGGCCCGCCCACCTTCGACCCGGTGATGGTGCTGACCATGACGCTGGTGATGATCGTGGTGATGATCGAATCCACCGGCATGTTCCTGGCGCTGTCCGACATCACCGGCAAGCCCATCTCGCAGGGCGAGTTGTCGGCCGGTCTGCGCACCGACGGTCTGGGCACCGTCATCGGCGGCATCTTCAACACCTTCCCCTACACCAGCTTCTCGCAGAACGTGGGGCTGGTGGGCGTCACCGGCGTCAAGAGCCGCTGGGTGTGCGTGGCCGCGGGCCTGATCATGGTGGTGCTGGGCCTGCTGCCCAAGATGGCGGCGCTGGTCGAATCGGTGCCGCAGTTCGTGCTGGGCGGCGCCGGGCTGGTGATGTTCGGCATGGTGGCGGCCACCGGCATCCGCATCCTGGCCGGCGTGGACTTCAAGACCAGCCGCAACAACCTCTACATCGTGGCCATCAGCATCGGCGCCGGCATGATCCCGCTGGTGGCGCCGCGCTGGAGCCAGCAGATGCACCACGGCCTGCACCCGCTGCTGGAAAGCGGCATCCTGCTCACCGCCCTGGCGGCCGTGCTGCTGAACCTGTACTTCAACGGTGGCAAGGCCGACGAAGGCGCGGCCATCGCGGCGGCCAAGGCGGCCGAGGCGCATTGAGCACGCTGCTGGTCAAGGACGCGGCGCTGCTCGTCACCCACGACGCGCAGCGCCGCGAGATCCCCGGCGGCGGGCTGTTCGCCATCGACGGCGTGATCCAGGCCGTGGGGCTGACGTCCGAACTGCCGGGCACCGCCGACGAAGTGCTGGACGCCCGCGGCCAGATCATCTTCCCCGGGCTGGTGAACACCCACCACCACATGTACCAGACGCTGACGCGCGCGCTGCGCCCGGCGCAGGACTGCACGCTGTTCGGCTGGCTGCAGGCGCTGTACCCGGTGTGGGCGCGCATCACGCCCGAGATGCTGGCCGTGTCCACGCAGATCGCCTGCGCCGAGCTGCTGCTGTCGGGCTGCACCACCAGCAGCGACCACCTCTACCTCTTTCCCCCGGGCTGCAGCCTGGACGACACGCTGCACGCCGCCGCTGACACAGGAATCCGCTTCCACGCCGCGCGCGGCGCCATGAGCGTGGGGCAAAGCGCTGGCGGCCTGCCACCCGACAGCCTGGTGGAAGACGAAGCCGCCATCCTGCGCGACACCCAGCGCCTGATCGAGCGCTGGCACGACCCCAAGCGCCACGCGCTGCAGCGCATCGTGGTCGCGCCCTGCAGCCCGTTCTCGGTCAGCCGCGAGCTGATGCGCGACGCCGCGCTGCTGGCGCGCGAGCACGGCGTGCACCTGCACACCCATCTGGCCGAGAACGACAGCGACATCGAGTACATGCGCCACAAGTTCGGCTGCACCCCGGCCGAATACGCTGAACAGCTGGGCTGGCTGGGCCCCGACGTGTGGCACGCGCACTGCGTCAAGCTCGACGCCGCGGGCATCGCCCTGTTTGCGCAGACGGGCACCGGCGTGGCGCACTGCCCCGGCTCCAACATGCGCCTGGGCTCGGGCATCGCGCCCATCCGCGCCCTGCGCGATGCCGGCGTGCCGGTGGGCCTGGCGGTGGACGGCTCGGCCAGCAACGACGCCGGCCACCTGCTGGGCGAGGCCCGCCTGGGCCTGCTGCTGCAGCGCGTGCTGGGCGGCGCGGGCGCGATGTCGGCGCGCGAGATGCTGGAGATCGCCACCCTGGGCGGCGCGCGCGTGCTGGGCCGCGACGACATCGGCGCGCTGGCCCCCGGCATGGCCGCCGACCTGGTGGGCGTGCGCCTGGACGCGCTGGCCCTGGCCGGCGCCCTGCACGACCCGCTGGCCGCCCTGCTGTTCTGCCAGGTGCCGCAGGTCGAGCTGAACGTGGTGCAGGGCCGCGTGCTGGTGCGCGAAGGCCGGCTCACCACGCTGGAACTGCCGCGCCTGGTGGAGCGCCACAACCGGCTGGCGGCGCAGCTGGCGGGCTGACGCGGCTGCAGGCCGCTGCGCCGCCCAAACGCGGCGGCTATACCAAGGTGTCGTGGGCAAGCCCCGGCGGCGGGCGCTCAATGCGCTCACCCACCCAGCGCCAGGAGACCCCGCATGAACCAGCTCTTCGCCAGCGGCCACCAGCAGCTGTTCGACACCCAGTGCAGCGGCCTGTCAGCCGCCTGGCGGCGTGCCGCCGAAGAGTCGACACGCCAGCCGGTGCGGCCCTCGCG
>JALHPY010000108.1:8237-14165 GCA_022842305.1 Rubrivivax sp. | reverse complement strand
CCGATGCCCGTGTGCCTTTCGCCGCATGCTGGGTGCTCGGGTGCTCGCGTGCTCGGGTGCCATGGCCGACGCTCGGGTCGGCCATGCCGACACCCGAGCGCGTCGCAGCAAGTCACCAATTCTGCGCGCGCCGGTGACATGTCCGCCGCGATCTCGAAGAAAAAATCAAACAATCACACCTTCATCAAATCCCCGCAATCTCCACCACTTCCGTAGCAATCCCACCACATCACCCGCGCGCATGTTCCCATTTGCGCGCGCGCCGGTGGCGCAAGCGGGGCGGCGGCGGGGGCGGCATGCCCGGCGGCGGAGTCGGCCGCAGTGGCCGGGCCCAGGGCCAGCAGCAGGGCGGCCAGGGACGTCAACAGGGGAGGATGGAATCTCATGGCTCGTGCGCTCCTCGGTCTTTATCGGCCCGGCGGGGGCCCGACTTGAAGCCGCCGGCGTGCGGCTTGTCACCGGGCGCGGCATGGGCAAGCGCGGCCCGCGCCTCGCGGGCCGGCCGCGATGCTCCAATGTCGCCATGAAGACCTTGCGCCGCCACCTGCTGCTGGCCGCCGCTGCGACTCTGGCCGCGCCCGCGCTGGCCAGTTCGCGGCGTGCGCTGCCGCCCATGACCGATGGCCCCTTCTACCCGCCGCGCGCCTGGCGCGAGCGGCTGGCCAGCGACTGGGACGCCGACCTGACGCAGGCCCAGGGCCGCCCCGCCACGCGGGCGGCGCTGGGCGAACACCTGGGGCTGGAGGCGGTGGTGGCCGACAGCGACGGCCGGCTTGTCGACAACGCCGAGGTCGAGATCTGGCAATGCGACGCCATGGCCGCCTACCACCATCCAAACGGGGATCTGGTGCCCGGCCGCTTCGACCCCGGCTTCCAGGGTTTCGGCGCGGTGCGCAGCGACGCCCAGGGTGCGCTGCGCTTTCGCACCATCCGGCCGGTGCCTTACCCGGGGCGCACGCCGCACATCCACCTGAAGCTGCGCCACGCCGGCTTTGGTGAGCTCAGCACGCAGCTGTTCGTGCTGGGCGACCCCGGCAACGCGCGCGACTTTCTCTGGCGCGCCTTGCCCGCCGCCGGGCGCGTGGCGCTGGAGCTGCGGCTGCAGGCCGCGCCCGCGGGCAGCGGCCTGCGCTGGGTGGCGCGGCACACGCTGGTGGTGCCGGCCTGACAAAAAGTGTGAAGCAGGCCGATAGGCCGGATTCTGTGCGGCCCCCGGGCTTGCGCCCGGCAGCCGTGACCGCCATTCCTCTGGGCCGGTGATCGCCCACCGGCTCGGTGCCACCTACCCGCACACTCCCCGGGCCAGGTCAACGTGTGCCTACTTGGTGTTGCTGCGCGTAGAGATTGCCCGTTTCACCCAAGGCGGGGCTTCGCCCCGCCTTGGGTGCTGTTCGGTTCGGGCTTGCGCCCGAGTCCGTGCGGCAGGCCGCACGGCCCGCCGGCTTGCGCCGGCGCCTCACAGAACACCCCTCTTGGGTCCCCGCCTTGACTCGTCTCTGTTGCTCTGATCCTCACCTCACGGTGGACAGCCGTTAGCTGCTACGCCGCCCTGCGCAGTCCGGACCTTCCTCCAGTGCCGTGTTTCCACGCTTGCACCAGCGGCGGTCTGGCCTGCTTCACGGGGAGTGATTATCCCCTCGGATCTGCCGGCCCCCCGCCGCATCGGCAAGGGCCGCGCGCGGCATGCCGGTGCGGCATGGGCTCATGCAGGCGAGCCACTGGCGCGGCCCCGAATGTCCGGCACGCATCGCCGCATGCGCAATCGGCTGGAGGCGACCCCGTTGCGTTGATGTCCCGCAACTGCGGGGCTGCCCCGCTGCCCAGAATGACCAGCAACTCAACGACGGGGCAGTTCCATGGACATGCGAATCGAGCGCGACTTTCTGGGTGAACGCGAGATCCCTGCAGACGCCTATTACGGCGTGCAGACGCAGCGCGGCATGGACAACTTCCGCATCACCGGCGTGCCGATGTCGGCCGAGCCGGAGTTCGTGCGCGCCTTCGGCTACGTGAAGAAGGCTGCGGCGCTGGCCAACCGCGACCTGGGCGTGCTCGAGCCGCGCATCGCCGACGCCATCGTCGCCGCGTGCGACAAGCTCATCGCCGGCGAGATGCGCGACCAGTTCCTCACCGACTTCATCCAGGGCGGCGCGGGCACCTCGACCAACATGAACGCCAACGAGGTGATCGCCAACCTGGCGCTCGAGCGGCTGGGCCATGCCAAGGGCGAGTACACCGTGGTCAGCCCGAACGACCATGTCAACTACGGGCAGTCCACCAACGACGTCTACCCCACCGCGTTCCGCCTGGCGCTGATCCTGCGCCTGATGCGCTACATGGAGGCGCTGCGCCGGCTGCAGCAGGCCTTCTTCGACAAGGCGGTCGAGTTCGACCGTGTGCTCAAGATGGGTCGCACGCACCTTCAGGATGCCGTGCCGATGTCGCTGGGCCAGGAATTCCACGGCTGGGGCACGACGCTGGGCGAGGAAGTGCAGCGCATCGCCGAGGTGCGCCAGTTCCTGCACGAGATCAACCTGGGTGCCACCGCCATCGGCACCATGGTCACCGCGGCGCCGGGCTACCCGGAGCTGGCCACGCGCCACTTGTCCCAGATCACCGGGCTGGACTTCATCCTGGCCGGCGACCTGGTCGAGGCCACCTCCGACACCGGTGCCTACGTGCTGCTGTCGGGCGTGATCAAGCGCACTTCGTCCAAGCTGACCAAGATCTGCAACGACCTGCGGCTGCTGGCCTCGGGCCCGCGTTGCGGCTTCAACGAGATCAACCTGCCGCAACTGCAGCCGGGTTCGTCGATCATGCCCGGCAAGGTCAATCCGGTGATTCCGGAGGTGGTGAACCAGGTCGGCTTCCTGGTCATCGGGCTGGACCTCACGGTGACGCTGGCGGCCAGTGCCGGCCAGTTGCAGCTCAACGTGATGGAGCCGGTGATCAGCTATGCGCTGTTCACCTCGATCGCGACGATGGAGAACGCGGTCGACAGCCTGCGCGTGAACTGCGTCGTCGGCATCACCGCCAATGCCGAACGCACGCGCGACATGGTGCTCAACTCGCTGGGCATCGTCACCGTGCTCAAGCAGCAGCTCGGCTACAAGCAGTGCGCCGAGATCGCGCGCGAGGGCTACGAAACCGGCAAGTCGCTGCACCAGATCGTGGTGCTCGAGCGCAAGCTGCTGACGCAGGCGCAATGGGACGAGACCTTCTCGTTCGAGCGCCTGATCAACCCGCAATCCGAACGCTGAACCAGGAGCATCGCCATGACACTCGTGATTGCTCTTCAATTCATGGTCGTGCTGGCCGCGATCTGGATGGGTGCCCGCTCGGCGGGCGTCGGCCTGGGCCTGTGGGGCGCGGTAGGTCTGCTGGTGCTGGTGGTGGGCTTCGGCGTGAACCCGACCTCGCCGCCCATCGACGTGATGCTGATCATCCTGGCGGTGATCATGGCCGCATCGGTGATGGACGCTGCCGGTGGCATCGACTTCCTGGTGCGCATCGCCGAGCGCATCATCCGCGCCAATCCGAAGTACGTGACCATCGTCGCGCCGCTGACGACCTGGACCTTCACCTTCCTGGCCGGCACCGGCCACATCGTCTACCCGCTGCTGCCGGTGATCTACGAGACCGCGCACCAGAACGGCATCCGCCCCGAGCGCCCGATGGCGGTGGCCACCATCGCGTCGCAGCAGGCCATCACCGCCAGCCCGGTGGCGGCGGCCACCGCGGCGATGATCGGCCTGTTCGCCGAGAAGGGCATGGGCGACTGGGGTCTGGCGCAGATCCTGATGATCTGCGTGCCCGCCACGCTGACCGGCGTGGTGGCGGCGGCCGTGATCTCGATGTTCATCGGCAAGGACCTCAAGGACGACCAGGTCTACCAGGCGCGGCTGAAGGCCGGCCTGATCCCGCCGCCCAGCACGCCCGAGTCACGGCCGCCGCTGAAGCCCGCGGCCAAGCTGTCGGCGCTGATCTTCCTGAGCGGCGTGGCACTGGTGGTGCTGTTCGGCTTCTTCCCGTCGCTGCGCACGCTGCCGGGCGCCAAGGCAGCGCTGGGCATGCCCATCGTGATCGAGATCGTGATGATGTCCGCGGCCGCGCTGATGCTGCTGGCGACCCGCGTCAACGTCGACGACGTGCCCAAGACGGCCACGCTGCGTGCCGGTGTGGTGGCGGTGATCGGCATCTTCGGCCTGGCCTGGCTGGGCGACAGCTTCATCGCCGCGAACAAGGACGTCATCGTGCCGGCCATCGGCGACTGGGCCAAGGTCGCGCCCTGGACCTTCGCCTTCGGCCTGTTCTTCGCGTCGGTGCTGCTGTACAGCCAGGCCGCGACCACCCGGGCGCTGATGCCGCTGGGCATCGCACTGGGCATCCCGCCGCAGTTCCTGATCGCGATGTTCCCGTCGGTCAACGGCTACTTCTTCATCCCCACCTACGGTTCGCTGATCGCCGCGATCAACTTCGACCTCTCGGGCACGACGCGCATCGGCAAGTACGTGCTCAACCACTCGTTCATGATCCCCGGCCTGGTGGCCACCAGCGTGGCAGTGGTCACCGGCCTGGCACTGGCGCGCGTGGTGTTCTGATCGCGGCCGGCTGCGGCCGGCCCTTCAGATCGACATGCGCTGGCGCACGCCCTCGGCTTCCATGTCCTGGCCGCGGCCGCGCTGCACGATCTCGCCGCGCTCCATCACCAGGTACTGGTCGGCCAGTTCGGCGGCGAAGTCGTAGTACTGCTCGACCAGCACGATGGCCATGGTCTTGCGGTCGGCCAGCATGCGGATGACGCGGCCGATGTCCTTGATGATGCTGGGCTGTATGCCCTCGGTAGGCTCGTCCAGCATCAGCAGGCGCGGCCCCGCGGCCAGCGCGCGGGCGATGGCCAGCTGCTGCTGCTGGCCGCCCGACAGATCGCCGCCGCGGCGGCTGATCATCTGCCTGAGCACCGGGAACAGCTCGAACAGTTCCGGCGGGATGGCCGTGCCCGCGGGGCGCGAGGCCAGGCCCATGCGCAGGTTGTCCTCCACCGTCAGGCGGCCGAAGATCTCGCGCCCCTGCGGCACGTAGCCCACGCCCTGGCGCACGCGCTCGTAGGGCGTGGCGCGGGTGATGTCGGCGCCGCCCAGCGTGATCTGCCCGGCCTTGACCGGCACCACGCCCATCAGGCTCTTGAGCAGCGTGGTCTTGCCCACGCCGTTGCGGCCCAGCACCACCGTCACCTCGCCCAGGCGGGCTGCGAAGGACAGGCCGCGCAGGATGTGGCTGCCGCCGTAGTACTGGTTCAGGCCCTCGACCTGCAGGACGGGCGCGCTATCGACCAAGATAGACCTCGACGACCTTCTCGTTGGCCTGCACTTCGGATAGCAGACCTTCGGCCAGCACGCTGCCTTCGTGCAGCACCGTGACCTTCTTGCGGCCCTGCGTCAGCTGGTCGACGAACTTCATGTCGTGTTCCACCACCACCAGCGAATGCTGGCCTTCGAGCGTGAGGAACAGCTCGGCCGTGCGCTCGGTTTCCTCGTCGGTCATGCCGGCCACGGGCTCGTCCAGCAGCAGCAGCTTGGGGTCTTGCGCCAGCAGCATGCCGATCTCCAGCCACTGCTTCTGGCCGTGGCTCAGCAGGCCGGCGGTGCGATGGGACTCGTCCTTGAGGTGGATGAGCGTGAGCAGTTCGCCCAGGCGGTCGAGCTGGGTGCCGTTCAGGCGCGAGAACAGGCTGGCGCCCACGCCGCGGTCGGCCACCAGCGACAGCTCGAGGTTCTCGAACACGCTGAGCTGCTCGTACACCGTGGGCTTCTGGAACTTGCGGCCCACGCCCACCTGCGCGATCTCGGGTTCGGTCAGGCGCAGCAGGTCGATGTTGGAGCCGAAGAAGACCTTGCCCTTGTCGGGCCGGGTCTTGCCGGTGATGCA
>JALHPY010000108.1:0-8137 GCA_022842305.1 Rubrivivax sp. | reverse complement strand
CCATCCGGCAGGAACAGCGTCACGCCGATGAACAGCGCGCCCAGGAAGAACAGCCAGAACTCGGGGAAGGCCACGGTGAACCAGCTCTTGGCGCCGTTGACGAAAAAGGCGCCGACGATGGGGCCGATGAGCGTGCCGCGCCCGCCCACGGCGGCCCAGATGGCGATCTCGATGCTGGCCGCGGGGCTCATCTCGCCGGGGTTGATGATGCCCACCTGCGGCACGTACAGCGCGCCGGCCACGCCGCACATCACGGCGCTGAGCGTCCAGATGGCCAGCTTGTAGCGCACCGGGTTGTAGCCGCTGAACATCACGCGCGTCTCGGCGTCGCGGATGGCCTGCAGCACGCGGCCGAACTTGCTGTTCACGATGGCGCGCGCCATCAGGTAGAAGCCGATCAGCACCAGCGCCGACAGCACGCACAGGAACACGCGCATGCCGTCGGTGTTGAGGGGGATGCCCAGGATGCGCTTGAAGTCGGTGAAGCCGTTATTGCCGCCGAAGCCGGTTTCGTTGCGGAAGAACAGCAGCATGGCGGCGAAGGTGAGCGCCTGCGTGATGATGCTGAAGTACACGCCCTTGATGCGCGAGCGGAAGGCGAAGTAGCCGAAGACGAAGGCCAGCAGCCCCGGCACCAGCAGCACCAGGATCATCTGCGCGGCGAAGCTGTCGCTCAGGGCCCAGGTCCAGGGAAACTCTTTCCAGTTCAGAAAGACCATGAAGTCGGGCATGTCCGACTTGTACTGGCCGTCGCGGCCGATCTGGCGCATCAGGTACATGCCCATGGCATAGCCACCCAAGGCGAAGAACAGGCCGTGGCCCAGGCTCAGGATGCCGGTGTAGCCCCAGATCAGGTCCATGGCCAGCGCGCAGATGGCGTAGCACAGGATCTTGCCCAGCAGGCTGACGTAGAAGTCGCTCAGGTGCAGGGCGCTGCCCTCGGGCACCACCAGGTTGAGCAGCGGCACCAGCACGGCCAGCACCAGCACCGCGGCCATCACCGCGGTCCAGCCGCGTGTCCCCAGCAAGCCCTTGTTCATGCCTCGGCACTCCGGCCCTTGAGCGCAAAGATCCCTTGCGGCCGCTTCTGGATGAAGATGACGATGAACACCAGCACCATGATCTTGGCCAGCACCGCGCCGCTCCAGCCTTCCAGCAGCTTGTTCAGCACGCCCAGGCCCAGGCCGGCGTACACCGTGCCGGCCAGCTGGCCCACGCCACCCAGCACCACCACCATGAAGCTGTCGACGATGTAGCCCTGGCCCAGGTCGGGGCCCACGTTGCCCACCTGGCTGAGCGCGCAGCCCGCCAGCCCGGCAATGCCGGCGCCCAGCGAGAACGCATAGGTGTCCACGCGCGCCGTGTTCACGCCCATGCAGCTGGCCATGCGCCGGTTCTGCGTGACGCCGCGCACGAACAGGCCCAGCCGCGTGCGGTTGATGAGCAGCGTCATGCCGATCAGCACCAGCGCGGCAAAGGCCAGGATGGCCAGGCGGTTGTAGGGCAGGGTGAGGTTGGGCAGCACCTGCAGCCCGCCCGACAGCCAGCTGGGGTTCTCGACGCCCACGTTCTGCGCGCCGAATATCGTGCGCACCGCCTGCATCAGGATCAGGCTGATGCCCCAGGTGGCCAGCAGGGTCTCGAGCGGCCGGCCGTAGAGCCAGCGGATCACGCTGCGTTCCAGCGCCGCGCCCACCAGCGCCGCGGCCAGGAAGGACGCGGGGATGGCCGCCGCGATGTACCAGTCGAAGGCATCGGGCAGCCAGGTCCGGAAGAGGTTCTGCACCACGTAGGTGGCGTAGGCGCCGATCATCATCAGCTCGCCGTGGGCCATGTTGATCACGCCCATCAGGCCGTAGGTGATGGCCAGGCCCAGCGCCACCAGCAGCAGGATGGAGCCCAGGCTGATGCCCGAGAACAGCGCGCCCAGGCGTTCGCCCCAGGCCAGGCGGCGCTGCACCTTGTCGAGCGAGGCGACGATGGCGCCCTTCACCTCGGCGTCGGTCTCTGCCGCCAGGCGTTCGATCAGCAGCGAGCGCGTGGCCGGCTGCTCGCTGTCGGCCAGCAGGCGCGCCGCATCCAGGCGCTTGGCCTTGTCGGCCGAGCCGATCATGGCTGCTGCCTTGAGCAGCGCCAGCCGTTCCTTCAGGCCGGCGTCGGTCTCGGCCGCCAGGGCCTTTTCGATCACACCCAGCTTGCTTTCGTCGGCCTGGTCGCGCAGGCCGGTGATGGCCCGGTCGCGCTCGTCGCGGTCGGGTGAGAACAGCGCCAGCGCGGCCAGTGCGGCCTCGAATTCACGCCGCACGCGGTTGTTGTTGATCACGTCCTCGGCGCCGTCGGGCAACTGTGCCGCGGCTCCGCTGCCGGCCTCGGTGACCTTGTCACCGCGCACGATGTAGGCACGGCCGCCGGCGACCTTGACCTCATCGTCCAACAGCGCCTGCACGAATGGGCCCACCGCCGTGTCGGCCGCCGCCACGGCCTCGTTGAGCGCGGCGATGCGCGACTCGCTGTCGCCGCTGGCGATGCGGTGGGCCTGGTCGGGGGTGAGTGCCCAAGCGGGCTGCAGGCCCAACAGCAGCGTCAATACAAGGAGGAGTCGTGTCAGCACAGCCGTGTCGAGCCAGCAAGCAATGGCAGGGAAGCGGGTCACGCGCGCAGCGCGCAGACCCTCATCAAGCGGACGCCGCGGAACCGGCTCTGCCGGGCCGCTGGCGCGCCTTGCAGGCCGCGCCGGGCCAGTGGCCCGGCTCCTCGCCAGGCACGAAAGGTCCACTGGACCTTTCGTGTCCGGGCTCGGCCCCCCTCGGGGGGAGGTAGCCGTCAGGCAACTTCGGGGGGCCCTTTTTACTTCGTGGGCTCGTCCTTCTTGCCCTTGTTCTCGGGGATGAAGGGGCTCCAGGGCTGGGCCTTGACCGGGCCCGGCGTCTTCCACACCACGTTGAACTGGCCGTCGCCCTTGACCTCGCCGATGAACACGCTCTTGTGCAGGTGGTGGTTCTTCTCGTCCATCTTGGACGTGATGCCCGATGGCGCCTTGAAGGTCTGGCCGGCCATGGCCGCGATCACCTTGTCGGTATCGGTGCTCTTGGCCTTGGTGACGGCCTGCACCCACATGTTGAAGCCGATGTAGGTGGCTTCCATCGGGTCATTGGTCAGCGGCTTGTCCTTGTGGCCGGCGATGCCCTTGGCCTTGGCGTAGGCGCTCCACTTCTTGATGAATTCGTCGTTGGCCGGGGCCTTGATGGACATGAAGTAGTTCCATGCTGCCAGGTGGCCTTGCAGCGGCTTGGTGTCCACGCCGCGCAGTTCTTCCTCACCCACGCTGAAGGCCACCACCGGCACGTCGGTTGCCTTCAAGCCCTGGTTGCCCAGTTCCTTGTAGAAGGGCACGTTGCTGTCGCCGTTGATGGTGGAGACCACGGCGGTCTTCTTGCCTTCGCCGGCGAACTTCTTGATCTTGGCGATGATGGTCTGGTAGTCCGAATGGCCGAAGGGGGTGTACTCCTCCATGATGTCGGCCTCGGCCACGCCCTTGCTCTTGAGGAAGGCGCGCAGGATCTTGTTGGTGGTGCGCGGGTACACGTAGTCGGTACCCAGCAGCACCCAGCGCTTGGCGCTGCCGCCGTCCTTGCTCATCAGGTATTCCACCGCGGGGATGGCCTGCTGGTTGGGCGCAGCACCGGTGTAGAAGACGTTCTTGCTGAGCTCTTCGCCTTCGTACTGCACGGGGTAGAACAGCAGGCTGTTGGTCTGCTCGAACACCGGCAGCACGCTCTTGCGCGACACGCTGGTCCAGCAGCCGAAGACCACGGCCACCTTGTCCTGGCTGATCAGCTGCTTGGCCTTCTCGGCGAACAGCGGCCAGTTGGATGCCGGGTCCACCACCACCGGCTCGAGCTTCTTGCCCAGCAGGCCGCCCTTGGCGTTGATCTCGTCGATGGCCATCAGCACGGTGTCCTTGAGCACCGTCTCCGAAATGGCCATGGTTCCGGACAGCGAGTGCAGCACGCCGACCTTGATGGTGTCCTGCGCAAAGGCAGGCAGGCTGAACAGGCTGGACGCGGCCATCAGGGCAGGCAGCAGGCGCAAGGCAATCCGACGCTTCATTGAGTGATCCTCCGGGCGGCCACGATCGGGCCTGGGTTGATGATGCGAAGACCCGGTTCGCAAGTGGCGTGCCAATCCGTCTTGGCCTGGGCGTGGCATTTGCTCCGGTGCGTCGGGATCGGCCTGGAAAGACGGCGCAACCGCAGCGCTCAGCAGGCAGAATCCGCCCACACCGACCAGGACGCCGCGCATGGACCTCACACCCCGCGCTCGGCCGGCATTTGCGGCCGCACGCGCAAACTTGGAGCGAAGCGACGATGGATTTGACCCCGCGTGAGAAGGACAAGCTGCTGATCTTCACCGCCGCGCTGCTGGCCGAGCGCCGCAAGGCGCGCGGGCTCAAGCTCAACGTGCCGGAGAGCATCGCCCTGATCAGCGCCGCCATCATGGAAGGCGCGCGCGACGGCAAGTCCGTGGCGCAACTGATGAGCGAGGGCAAGACCGTGCTCAAGCGCGACGAAGTGATGGAGGGCGTGCCCGAGATCGTCAGCGAGATCCAGGTCGAGGCAACCTTCCCAGACGGCACCAAGTTGGTGACCGTGCACCAACCCATTGCGTAAATGCCAACATGAGGGCCCGGTAATGATCCCAGGTGAACTCTTTACGGACGGCGCGGCGCACGAACTGAACCCCGGCCGCCCCACTTTGACGCTGCGCGTGTCCAACACCGGCGACCGGCCCATACAGGTGGGCTCGCACTACCACTTTGCCGAAACCAATGCGGCGCTGCATTTCGACCGCCCCGCGGCGCGCGGCATGCGGCTGCACATCGCCAGCGGCACGGCGGTGCGCTTCGAGCCCGGGCAGGAACGCACGGTGGAACTGGTGGCCTACGCCGGCACGCGCCAGGTCTGGGGCTTCCGCGGCCTCGTCAACGGAGCGCTGTGATGGCCAGCATCGGAAGACGCGCCTACGCCGAGATGTACGGCCCCACCGTGGGCGACCGCGTGCGCCTGGCCGACACCGGCCTGGTGATCGAGGTCGAGCAGGACTACACCTTGCGCGCCGGTGGCTACGGTGAGGAGGTGAAGTTCGGCGGCGGCAAGACCATCCGCGACGGCATGGGGCAGGCGCAGGTGGTCAACGGCCCGGCCCATCACGAGGCCTGCGACTGCGTCATCACCAACGCGCTCATCGTCGACCACTGGGGCATCGTCAAGGCCGACATCGGCCTGAAGGGCTGCCGCATCGCCGCCATCGGCAAGGCCGGCAACCCCGACGTGCAGCCGGGCGTGGACATCGTCATCGGCCCGGGCACCGAGATCATCGCCGCCGAAGGCCTGATCGTCACCGCCGGCGGCATCGACACCCACATCCACTTCATCTGCCCGCAGCAGATCGAAGAGGCGCTGATGAGCGGCGTCACCACCATGCTGGGCGGCGGCACCGGGCCGGCCACCGGCACCTTTGCCACCACCTGCACGCCCGGGCCCGAGAACCTGCACCGCATGCTGCTGGCGGCCGAGGCCTTCCCCATGAACCTGGGTTTCATGGGCAAGGGCAACGCCAGCCGGCCCGAAGCCCTGAGCCAGCAGATCGCTGCCGGCGCCATCGGCCTGAAGCTGCACGAGGACTGGGGCACCACGCCCGCGGCCATCGACAACTGCCTGACCATGGCCGAGGTGACGGACACGCAGGTGGCCATCCACACCGACACGCTCAACGAGAGCGGCTTCGTCGAGGACAGCATCGCCGCCTTCCGCGGCCGCACCATCCACACCTTCCACACCGAAGGCGCCGGCGGCGGCCACGCGCCCGACATCATGCGCGTGGTGGGCGAGCCCAACGTGCTGCCCAGCAGCACCAACCCCACGCGCCCGTACACCGTCAACACGCTGGACGAGCACCTGGACATGCTGATGGTGTGCCACCACCTGGACGCCGGCATCGCCGAGGACCTGGCCTTCGCCGAAAGCCGCATCCGGCGCGAGACCATCGCCGCCGAAGACGTGCTGCACGACCTGGGCGCGATCAGCATGTTCAGCAGCGACAGCCAGGCCATGGGCCGCGTGGGCGAGGTCATCATCCGCACCTGGCAGACGGCGCACAAGATGAAGGCCCAGCGCGGCGCGCTGCCGGGCGACGGCGCGCGCAACGACAACTTCCGCGTCAAGCGCTACATCGCCAAATACACGGTGAACCCGGCGCTGGCGCACGGCATCGCGCACGAGGTGGGCAGCATCGAGGTCGGCAAGTGGGCCGATCTGGTGATCTGGCGCCCGGCCTTCTTCGGCGTCAAGCCCAGCCTCATCCTCAAGGGCGGCTTCATCGCCGCGGCGCTGATGGGCGACGCCAACGCCAGCATCCCCACGCCGCAGCCGGTGCACTACCGGCCCATGTTCGGCAGCTACGGCGGGGTGCTGCCTGCCACGTGCCTGAGCTTCGTCAGCCAGAGCGCGCTGCGCGGCGATATCGGTGATCAATTGGGGCTGCGGCGCCGGCTGGCCTCGGTGCAGGGCTGCCGCACGGTGAAGAAGGCCGACATGGTGCACAACGCCTACACCCCGGTGATGGAAATCGACCCGCAGACCTACAGCGTGCGCGCCGACGGCCAACTGCTCACCTGCGAGCCGGCCACGGTGCTGCCGATGGCGCAGCGCTACTTCCTGTTCTGACCCGCGGGCCCCGGGGCGGGGCGCAACGACCGCGGCGTGCATCGCCGACAATCGCGGCTTTGCCCCTGCCCCGCCCATGCACCCGGCCACCACCTCCCTCGAAGCATCGCGCCCACCCGCCGGCCCGGTGCTGCGCGCTGCCGTGCTGGCGCTGCTGCTGCTGGGCGTGGGCGTTGCGTTGCACGGCAGCGCGGGTGACCGCTGGCTGTTCGCCGCCGTCAACGCCTGGGGCCCGCCGGCCGCGCCGTTCTGGTCAGCGCTGTCGGTGGCCGGGCTGGGCAGCGCGGCGCTGCTGCTGGCCGCGGCCGCCGGCCCGCGCCACGCATCGCTGCTGGCGTCGCTGCTGGTCGCGGTGATCTGCGGCGGCCTGTTTGTGCAGCTGCTCAAGGCCGGCTTCGCCTACGGCCGGCCGCTGGCGCTGCTGGGGCCGGATGCGGTGCAGCTGACCGGTGTCGGGCTGTACACGCGCTCCATGCCTTCGGGCCACTCGGCCCTGGCCTTCACGGCGGCGGCGCTGCTGATCGCCGGGCCGCTGCGCGGCGCCGCGCTGCACTGGCGCGTGCTGGCGCTGGCGACAGCGGCAGCGGTGGCGCTGTCGCGCATTGCGGTGGGTGCGCACTGGCCCAGCGACGTGCTGGCCGGCGCGGCCGTGGGCTGGGCCACCGGCTTGCTGATCATGGGCACGGCGCGCGGCCAGGCGCTGGTGGCGCGCCTGGCCGCCGCCCTGAGCAGCCGCGTGGGCTCGCGCCTGACCGCCGCCGCCGTGGTGGCCGCGGCCTGCGGTTTCTGGGTGGCCGAACGCGAATACCCGCAGGCCAGCGGTCTGCAAGCGCTGATCGCGCTGATGGGCCTGGCCGCGGCGCTGCGTTGGTGGCGCGCGCACCCGGGGCCGGGGCGGCCGTGAAGCGCCGCTGGCTCGTCTGGCTGCTGGGGGCCCTGGCCGCGGTGGCCCTGGCCTGGGTGCTGCCGCCGCCGTCCGAACTGTGGGCACGTGCCGCGGCGCTGCCGCCGCTCACTTGGCTCGTTGCCGCCCTGGGCATGCTGGCCAGCTACGGCCTGCGCGCGGCGCGGCTGCGCGACGAATGGCGCCACCGCCTGCCGGTGCGCTTGAGCGACTGCCTGCACATCACGCTGGTGCACAGCGCGGCCATCAACATGCTGCCCATGCGTGCCGGCGAGCTGGGTTACCCCTGGCTGCTGAAGCAACGTTGGGGCATCGCGCTGGGTGATTCGGCGGCCAGCCTGTTCTGGCTGCGCCTGCAGGATGCGTCCGTGCTGGGCCTGATGGGCCTGGCGGTCTTCGGCCCCGACCTGGGCCTGGCCAGCGGCACCGCGCTGGCCTTGCGCGCCGCGCTGGCCGCAGCCGTGCTGACGCTGATCATCTGGCGCGGCGCCCGCCTGGCGGCGCGCGC
>JALHPY010000107.1 GCA_022842305.1 Rubrivivax sp. | reverse complement strand
CTTCGGGTGTGTCCTTGCACTCCGTGGCCGCGCGACAAGGTGTTGGCGGTGCGGGATGTGCGCGGCCATTGATCAGGCCCCGTGCAGCGAGACACCACATCCGACGGGATGCTCGCGCTCGGGCACAGCCGAAGTGGATTCAGACATGTCCTCGTCAGTCGAGTTCGTGGTTCGACGCCACGTCGGGGGCCCTTTCAGCTCGGTGTGGCGCAGTGGGCAGCGCGCGTGATTCGGGATCACGAGGCCGCAGGTTCGAGACCTGCCACCGAGACCAGTTGCCGGCGCGCGCCGGCCCATCCATCTGCCGAGAATGGCGAACGCTCACAGGTCAGGGGTTCGGGTCGCGTTTGCCAACAACGCCCGCTCCGCCGGTGTGCGGCACCCGGACCTGTCCGTGGGTGCTGCACATGCCGCGCCGCTGGAATCGGTTGATGCCCCGGCCATCGTTGGATCGCACTGAAAGGTGCCCGGTTCGATTCCGGGATGGCCACCTCTGGATAGCTCAGTGGTAGAGCAACGACCTGATAAGTCGTCTGTCGCGGGTTCGACTCCCGCTCCAAGCAAACCGGTCGCAAGACCCCGCCGAACGTGCACCGAAGGCGCAAGCCCGCCGTGCATCAGCGGCGGCCGCTCGCACGACGGGCAAGCGGGGATTCGTGTCCACGGCCAGCCGAGGTTGCCTTCAGGGAGGAGGTGGCCGACGCGCACCGTGGAACCCGAACCCTGGCATCCGTCGTCCGCGGCTGCCGCTGTAACGGCACCCTTTCCCCCACACGCTTCACCACAAGGAGAACACCATGAAGCTCAGGCGTGTCATCGTGAAGAAGAACGAGCGCGGCCTGCTGCTGCGCAATGGCGATTTCGCACGCGTGCTGCAACCCGGCACGCACTGGCTGTTCGACGGCCTGGACCACCTGCGCGTGGAGACCTTCGGGCTGGAGCAGGCCGCGTTCACCCACGGCCTGGCCAACTACCTGATGGCCAAGGAGCCTGGCGTGGTGGTGGCCGAGTTCGTGCGCGTCGAACTGACCGAGACCCAGGTCGGCCTGCGCTCCGACAACGGTGCGCTGGTCGAGGTACTGGCGCCGGCCACCCGGCGCCTGTACTGGAAGGGCTTGGTCGACGTGCAGGTCGAAGTGATCGACATTGCCGGCTCGGCCGAGGTGCCGGCTGCGCTGGTGTCGCGCCTGGTGCAGACGCAACTGCGCCCACGGGCGGTCAACGGCCTGGAAGGCGTGCTGCAGGTGCAGGTGCCCGAACACGGCGCCGGCATCCTGTGGGTGGACGGCAAGGTCGAGCGCCTGCTGGCCGCGGGCTCGTACGCGTTCTGGAAGTTCAACCGCAACGTGTCGGTGGAACCGGTGGACCTGCGGCTGCAGGCGCTGGAAGTCACGGGCCAGGAGATCCTGACCCGCGACAAGGTGGCGCTGCGGCTCAACCTGTCGGCCACCTGGCGCTACACCGATCCCCTGCTGGCCCACAAGGCACTGGCCAAGCCCGCGGACCACCTGTACCGCGAGCTGCAGTTGGGCCTGCGCGCAGCCGTGGGCACGCGCACGCTGGACGAGCTGCTGGAGAACAAGTCGGTCATCGACGAGATCGTCACTGCCCAGGCCACGGCCAGGTTGTCGGGCCACGGCCTGCAGCTGGACGGCGTGGGCGTCAAGGACATCGTGCTGCCGGGCGAGATGAAGACCATCCTGGCCCAGGTGGTGGAAGCCGGCAAGGCGGCCGAGGCCAACGTGATCCGTCGGCGTGAAGAGACGGCGGCAACGCGTTCGCTGCTGAACACCGCCAAGGTGATGGAGGGCAACCCCATCGCCCTGCGCATGAAGGAGCTCGAGACGCTGGAACGCGTGGCCGAGCGCATCGACAAGATCTCCGTGTTCGGGGGTCTGGACCAGGTGCTCAACGGGCTGGTGAAGCTGCGTAGCTGACCCACCCCCGAAGCGGCTTTGCCGCTTCCCCCCTCAAGGGGGCAACACCAGCGGCCCGGCAGAGCCGGTTCCGCGGTGTTCGCTTGCCAATCAAGGACATGCCCGCCGACTACGGCTCGAACTCGAAGCTCGGCGGGCGCATCAGATCGTCATCGACGTTCATCAGCACGCTGGCCAGCGCCAGTGCACGCCACAACGGTGCCGGCATCTGCATGATGCGTTCGGGCGTGCGCGCCTGGGCGATCCAGGCGCCGATGTCGGCGTGCTGCTCGCGCGTGAGCAGGCCCTTGCCGAACATCTCGTCCAACGTCTTGACATAGCCCTTGCCGGCCGGCGCTGCGCTGTCCATTCATCGCTTCACGAGGCCCAGGTCGAGCAGGCAGCGTGCCGTGTCGACGATGCTCTGCTGCACCGGCCGGGTTTCCCAGCCGAGCACGGCCTTGGCGTGCGAGGCGTCCTGGTGGCGCACCGAGCCCAGTTCGCCGACCACCGCCTTGAGCAGCGGGTTGAACAGTGCCAGCACGCGCACCAGCACGTCGGGCAGGCCGCGCGTGGGCGCCCGGGCGGCTTCGGCGCCGAGTTGGGCACGCAGGATGTCGGCGATGTCGCGCAGCTTCAGAAACGGCCCCGAGGCGATGAAACGTTCGCCGGCCATGCCCGGGGCCTTCAGCGCACGGACATGCAGGTCGGCCACGTCGCGCACGTCGACGACGCCGAAGCCGATGTCGGGCAGGGCGGGCATCGAGCCGTCGAGGATCTTCTTCACGATGACCACCGAGGCCGAATAGTCGCGGCTCCACACCGGCCCCAGCACCACCGAGGGGTTGATGCTGCAGTACTCGATGCCGCCACCTTCGGCGGCCACCCAGCTGCGCGCGGCGCGTTCGGCGATCGTCTTCGACTGCACGTAGGGGCTGGTGCCCGGCCGGGCGGGGTCGGTCCAGTCGGCTTCGGTGAAGGTGTGCACGCCGCGCCCGCGGCCGTAGGCGATGGCGGCCACCGAGGACGTCATCACGAAACGCCGCACGCCCGCCGCCTTGGCGGCGCGCAGGGCGCGCAAGGCGCCGTCGCGCGCGGGCACGATCAGGTCATCGGCGTGCTTCACCGCGCCCGCGGGCAGCGGCGACGCCAGGTGCGCGACGTGGCTGCAGCCGGCCATGGCATCGGCCCAGCCGGCATCCTGCATCAGGTCGGCGGCGAAGAACTTCAGCCGGCGGTTGTCGACAGCCAGCAGTTGCCGCACGGCCGCTTCACGCGCCAGACTGCGCACGGTGGTGTGTACCGTCCATCCTTCGGCCACGAGCTGGCGGATGAGGAAGCCGGCGATATAGCCGCTGCCACCCGAGACCATCACGGTATCCGCCATGCCCTGCTCCCTGTTGACTGGCTGCCGGCCCATGCTAGCGCCAAGCGGCGCCGGCCCAGGCGGGCCGCGTCTGAGAGGGGCTCTCACCCGCCACCGACGTGCGCCGGTTGGGGTCGAATCCCGGCCACGAACAGTCCTTTGCTCTGGCCGGCTTTTGCGTGAGGACAATCGTCCTCAAGCCCATGGCGCCGCGTCCGATAAAGTCTCAATCAAGCAGGCGCCCGGCGGCATGGGCTGGAACAGGCGGGTACAGACCAACTGCCGCGACGCCGCACGGCGCATTCCGCGCCTGCTGCAGACATGAAGAAAGTCTCGATGACCCCGGGATGGGCGGCCATGGCGAACTCGGTCACCTGGCGCTACGCGGCCAGCGGTGCCGTCTTCGGGCTGTTCTTTCCCTTCGCCGCGATGGCGATGCTGCTCGCCTCGGGCGCTGTCAGTGCGCCCGCCACTGCAGCGGGCATCCTCGCCGCCACGCATGCCCATTCGCCTTTGCTCTACGTGATCGACACGGCGCCGATCTTTCTCGGCCTGTTTGCCGGATTCACCGGCGTGCGGCAGGCGAAGCTCGTCGCACTCAATGCATCGCTCGAGCAGCAGGTGGCCGACAAGACCGCGTCGTTGCGCGATGCGCTGCAGCGGGCGGAGAAGACGAACATCATGATCAGCCACATGGCTGATCACGACCCCCTGACCGGCCTGTTCAATCGCAGGCGCATGCACAAGGAACTGGCCGCGGCGGTGTCGTACACCGCGCGGTACGGCGATCCGTTCTCGCTCGTCTTCATCGATCTGAATCGCTTCAAGGCGATCAACGACAGCCACGGGCACGATGCGGGCGACCGGCTGCTGAGCGGCTTTGCCGCGCTGCTGGAGCAGGCGACGCGCGACTCCGACAGAACCGGCCGCTGGGGCGGGGACGAGTTCGTGGTCCTGCTGCCGCACTCCACTAGGCGAAGCGCACAGGAGTTCGCCGATCGGCTGCACGAACACCTGGGCCGGCACAGCATCGACATCGGTCCTGTGCGGATCGCCGCATCGGCCAGCATCGGCATCGCCGTCCATCCCGACGACGGCGCCGACCCCGAGGCGCTGCTCGCCCATGCCGACCGGCACATGTACCGGGTCAAGCACGAACGCGACGCCGCGGCTCACCTCGACGAGCGGGCCTGAGCCTCACCCTGGGTCCAGTGCGGTCTGCACGTTCCGCTGCGCGTCCGGGCTGACCTGCGTGCCCCAGGCGCTGCTGGTCAGCTGCCAGCAGCCCAGGCGACCGGCGTGCGACCATTCCCGCGTGAACGGTCCGTCCAGCCTTCGCCGCGCGGCCTGCGTGCGCTGTCTGCGCCCGCAGGCGACCTGCCTGTGCGCGTTGGTGCGGCCGACCGCCCATGGCACCCAGGTGCTGGTGCTGCAGCACCCGCAGGAACAGCGCCAGGCGAAGAACAGCGTGGCGTTGCTGCGCCTGTCTCTGGCGCACTGCGAGGTGGTCGTCGGCGAACGCTTCGCGCCCCCGGTGTTGCAGGCACTGCTGCAGCGCCCCGGGCGGGACACGCGGCTGCTCTACCCGGACGTGCCGGCCGCGCGTGCGCCGCCGGCCCCCGGGGCGACTGCGGGTGTGCCTCTGCGCCTGGTGGTCCTCGACGCGACGTGGCGCAAGAGCCTGCGGATGCTTCTCGAGCACCCGGCCCTGGCCGCGCTGCCGCGGCTGTCGCTGGACGCGCCGGCGCCGACCCGTTATCGCGTGATCCGCGCGGCGCGGCGGGCCGACCAGGTCTCGACGCTGGAAGCCACCGTGCAGGCGCTGGCGATGCTGGAGGGTCCGTCCTTCGACGCCGCGCCGCTGCTCGACGCCTTCGGTCGCTTCGTCACTGACGTGGCGGCCCGGCAGCGGCCTCAGGCGTCCTCGGGCCCAGCGTAGTCCGCCGCCGCGTGTTGCAACGCCTGTTCCAGCGCTCGGCCGCCTGGCAGCGGCCTACACCAGCCACTCGGGCTTGAGCAGGAGCACCGCGCCGAGCGCCAGCATCACCACCCCGCTGACCAGTTTCAGGCCGCGCCCGGCGCGCTCGCTGAGCTTGCCGTTGCCGAGCGCCAGCACGGCCAGCGTGACCATCAGCGCGTCGTCGGCCATGTAGCCCACGATGTACAGACCCAGGTAGGCCATGTGGGCTGCGGCATCCAGCTGCTGCTGCGCCAGGACGGCGGTGTACAGAGCCGGCAGGCCGGCGGTGCACAGCAGCTCGACCAGGTTCACCACCACCGCCAGTGCCGCCACGCCCAGCAGCGAAGCGGCCAGAGCCCGCGTCTGCATCACGCGCCGCATGCGCGCCACCAGGCCGGGCTTGGCGCTCTCGGGGATGCTGAAGCTGAAGCCGCGGCCGAGCGCGAAGAAGTCCTTCACGTTGAAGGCGCCGATGAGCAGCGCCACGCCGGCCAGCAGCAGCCGCACCGGTTGGTTCAAGCCCACCGCCAAGAAGATGTTGAGCCAGGCCGCCATGAAGGCGTAGTAGACGGCGCCGCTGACGAGCACGAAGGTGCCGGCGATCAGCGCCATGCGCCGGCGGTCGTTCTGCCGCACCAGCATCGACAGCAGGAAGAGCAGCACCCACATCGCGCAAGGGTTGAAGCCGTCGAGCAGGCCCAGCGCCAGCGTGAACAGCGGCAGCCCCAGCCGCTGCGCGCTGAGCGTGCCGAAAAGTGCGCTGTCGACGGTCTGCTGCTGCACCGCGGTGCCGGCATCGATCAGCTGCAGCACCTCCTGACCGGTGGTCTGTGCGCTGTCGAAGCCGACGATCAGCTGCCCGGCGGCGTGGAAGGCCGGCACGCCCGGTGGCCAGGCGCCGTGGGCGCGCGCAAGCGCGTTCAATTCGTCACGCGCTGCGGGGTCGGTGTCGACCGGGCGGTAGACGATGTGCAAGCCTGGGCGCTGGCGCTGAACGCCGTCTAGGAAGGCCTTGGCGTCGGCGCAGTAGGGGCAGCCCTCGCGCACGAAAACCTGCAGCGCGGCTGGAGTCGATGCCGCCGGCGCGGGGGGCTCGGCCGCGGCTGCGCCCAGGCACAGCAAGCCCAGTAGCAAGCTGGCAACCCAGCTCCGCCAAGCACATGCAGACAAGACCCTCATGGCGATTTCGGGTCATTCCCCCAACAGGGGGCTTTCCCACTGAAGATTGTGCTGCGAGAGCCCGGCCTGGTTTGCCGCCGGCGCCACCGCAGCCACACCAGCGTCTTACCCAGCACGACAAGCTGGCCGGCACCCGCAGCGACGCCAGGCCGGTTGCGCGCCGCACAATGCGTGGCTGATGATTTCCGCACCGCAACCGGCCCCACGGCATGGCCTCTGACAGAGCCCGGCGATCCACGGCGCGCCGCCGCGCCGGCAGCCGCAGGGACATCCTGCGCGCCCTGATCTGGCTGCCCCTGCTGTGGCCTGCGAGCGCCCTGCTGCGCCGCCTTCGCAGCAGGCATGAACCGGCACCCCTGGCCCTGCCGGCCGACCTGCCGCGGGGCCTGAGCGTGGCCGGCACGGCCATCGTGCACCGCCACGCCGACGGCAAGGTGCAGGCCTGGGCCGCGCGCTGCACGCACCTGGGCTGTCGGTTGGACCGGGTGGTCGATGGCGTGGTGGTCTGCCCTTGCCACGGTTCGCGCTTCGACGCCACCGGCCGCGTGCTGGCCGGCCCGGCCACGCAGCCGCTGCAGCCGCTGCGCGTGGTGGCCGACGCCCGCACCGGGGGGTGGACGGTTGACATCGCCTGAACGCGGCGCCGGCGGGGCGGACGGGGCGGGCGCGTCGCGCCGGCCGGCGACACTGTGGCGCGTGAGCTTCGGCGATGCCGCGCTGGCCGCCTTTGCCCTGTGCGCGGCCAGCGGTGTGCTGCTGGTCCCCGCCTTCGACGTGCGCGACGGCGCCCGCTCGGTGGCCGAATGGCTGCTGGCCAACCCCGGCGCCACCTTCCTGCGCAACCTGCACTACTGGACGGCGCAGGCCTTCCTGCTGCTGACCCTGCTGCACGCCTGGGACCACCTGCACCGCGGCACTGAAGTGCGCGTGTCCGGCGGCGTGTGGTTGCGCCTGGTGGCCAGCCTGCCGGTGGTGGCCTTCCTGATGCTGTCGGGCTTCCTGCTGCGCGCCGATGCCGATGCCCAGCAGGCCCGCCGCATCTTCGAGCAGGTGATCGACCTGGTGCCGCTGGCCGGCCCGGCGCTTGCCACGCTGCTGTTCGGCGCCGACGAAGCCAGCCTGCAGGTGATCTATCTGCACCACGCCGCCACCGCCACGCTGATCGTCTGGCTGGTCGTCATCGAACACGCGCGGCGCCACGGGGGCGGCGTGCGCGCCACGCTGCTGGTGGCGCTGGGCGGCAGCGTGCTGGCGCTGCTGGTCTCGCCCGGGCTGCACGACGGCCGCGACCCGGTGGTCAAGGGGCCGTGGTACTTCCTGGGTTTGCAGGAGTTGCTGCACTGGACGCCCTGGCCGCTGCTGGCGCTGGCCCTTGCGGCCGCGACGCTGCTGTTCGTGTGGTGGATTCCGCGCTGGGCGCCGGCCGCGGCGGCACGCGCCAAGCGCGGGCTTTTCATCGCCGTGGCCGGCTATCTGGTGCTGTGCACGGCGGCGCTCTTCCTGCGCGGCGAGGCCTGGAGCCTGCATGCTGAAGGCCCGGTGTGGCCGGCCGGCCCCGGTGACCTGCGTGCCGGCCCGCTGCTGCAGCACGCCGGCATCGACACCACCACGGCCAAGCTCCCCCTGGTGCAGGGTCGCCCCGAGGGCTGCCTGAGCTGCCACGGCGGCATGACCGGGTTCAGCCCCGCGCACCAGCCCGAAGCGCTGGGCTGTGCCGCCTGCCACCTGGGCGATGCGCACACACTGGACCAGGCGCGTGCCCACGCCGGCATGGTCCTCGTGCCCGGCAACCTGGCCGACGCCGGCCGCACCTGCGGGCAGGCAGCCTGCCATGCCGAGGTCGTGCCGCGCGTGCAACGGTCCATCATGGCCACCTTCGCGGGCGTGATCGCCACCAACCGCAAGGTGTTCGACGGTGCCGACGCGACCGGCCAGGATGCCGTGCCCGCCACCGACCCGCCGCACGTGCGTGACCTGGGTCATACCGCGGCCGACAGCCACTTGCGCCAGTTGTGCGTGGGCTGTCACCTGGGTCAGCCCAAGACCTTGTGGGGCCCCATCACGCAGGAGTCCCGCGGCGGCGGCTGCAATGCCTGCCACCTGAAGTACAGCCCTGCGGCGGCTGCGGACCTGGCCGCGTACGTGCCCGTGCTGCCCGAGCGCGAAGATGGCGCCGCACCCACGCCGCCGCCGCCGTCGGGCAGGCCCTTCCCGCGCGTGCATCCGCGGCTGAGCGTGCAGGCTGACGGCAGCCACTGCTTCGGTTGCCACAGCCGCAGCAGCCGCATTTCGACCAGCTACGAGGGCTGGCACGAACTGCGGCAGGACCCCAGCCCGGCCGAGCTGGAGGCCAACCCGTCGAAGTACCGGCAGCTCGACGACACGCGCTTCTTCGTGCGCCAGAGTGCCGACCTGCACCACGCCGCGGGGCTGGACTGCATCGACTGCCACACCGCGCTGGAGGTGATGGGCAGCGGCCAGACCGTGGCCCACAAGGCGCAGGCGCTGCGCGTGCGCTGCGAGGATTGCCACGTGCCGGCCGGCGGCGCGCTGGCCACGCGTGAAGCCCAGGCCATCGACCCCGAGTCGCGCAAGATCCTGGGCTTGCGCGGCTGGACGCTCGAGCCCGGCGAACGCGTGGGCGCCACGCGCAGCGGCGACGTGCTGGTCAACGTGGTCGTCGACGCCCAGGGGCGTGGCCGCTTGCGGCGCAAGGCCGACGGCCGTGCCGCGCCGCTCAAGGCACAAGCCGCCGCCTGCACGCAGGGCGGCGCGCATGCGCGGCTGAGCTGTTCCAGCTGCCACACGGCCTGGGCACCGCAGTGCACCACCTGCCACACGTCCTTCGACACGCGCTCGCAGGGGCACGACCACCTGGCGATGAAGTTCGTGCCCGGTGAGTGGATGGAGACCTCGGTCGACTTCGAGGCCGGCCCGCCGGCGCTGGGCGTGCGCATCGCGTCGGGCCTGGGCGAGCGCGGCGGCGAGGTGGTGGACACCTTCGTGCCCGGCATGATCCTGACCATCGACCGCAACCTGCAGGCCGGCGCACCACCCGACACCGTCTTCCGGCGGCTGTTTGCACCCACCGCGGCGCACACCACGCAGCGTCAGGCGCGGACCTGCGCTTCCTGCCACGCCAACCCCGTGGCGCTGGGCTTGGGCAAAGGCGTGCTGCGCTTCGAGCCAGCGCCGGGTGTGGCGCGGCGCGAGGCCGCCGAAAAGGGCCGCATGGGCGCCTGGCAGTTCACTTCAGAGAGGCCCGCGCTGCCGCAGGACGGGTTACCCGAAGACGCCTGGACCGGCTTCCTGGCGCAACGCAGCGGCATGGTGTCCACCCAGCCCGGTGCCCGGCCCTTCAGCGTGGCCGAGCAGCAGCGCATCCTGACGGTGGGCGCCTGCCTGAGCTGCCACAAGGACGGTTCGGCGGTGATGCGCGACGCTTTGCGCGACTTTCCGGCGTTGCTGCGGCGGCGCTCAGCGCAGTGCGCCGTGCCCGGCTGGGTCGGCCCGTGACCTGCGGCTGAACCTGCTCGTCGCGGCGTCGCGCAGCGCTCACACGCACTGCAGCGCTGCACGGTCCTGGCCGCAAGGCGCACGGGCGGGGCCCGCGCCGCCATCTGCTCCAACCTTGTTCATGGAAGGGCCAAAGTGGTGCGCATGTTCGATCAAAATGCGCCGACACGCACCACAACAATGCACACAACCCCTCCCACAAGCCGCCGATGAAACTGAAACACGCATCCCACCGCACCTTCATGGAGCACGTCGCGCTCCGCAATCCCGGTCAGCCGGAGTTTCTGCAGGCCGTCACGGAGGTGGTGGAAAGCCTGTGGCCTTTCATCAGCACCCATCCGAAGTACGCCGAGCAGGGCTTGCTGGACCGCCTGGTCGAGCCCGAGCGGGTGATCATGTTCCGCGTGTCCTGGGTGGACGACCACGGCACGGTGCAGGTCAACCGCGGCTACCGCATCCAGCACAGCCTGGCCATCGGCCCCTACAAGGGCGGGCTGCGCTTCCACCCCTCGGTCAACCTGTCGATCCTGAAGTTCCTGGCGTTCGAGCAGACCTTCAAGAACGCGTTGACCACGCTGCCCATGGGTGGCGGCAAGGGCGGCTCCGACTTCGACCCCAAGGGCAGGAGCCCCGGCGAGGTGATGCGCTTCTGCCAGGCTTTCGCCACCGAGCTCTTCCGCCACGTGGGCGCCGATACCGACGTGCCGGCCGGTGACATCGGCGTCGGCGGCCGCGAGGTGGGTTACATCGCCGGCATGGTCAAGAAGCTGAGCAATCGCGCCGACTGCGTGTTCACCGGCAAGGGTCTGGCCTTCGGCGGCTCGCTCATCCGCCCCGAGGCCACCGGTTACGGCACGGTCTACTTTGCCCAGGAGATGCTCAAGCGCAAGGGCCTGAGCTTCCAGGGTCTGCGCGTCAGCGTCTCGGGCTCGGGCAACGTGGCCCAGTACGCGGTGGAGAAGGCCATGGCGCTGGGCGCCAAGGTCGTGACCGTCTCCGATTCCAGCGGCACCGTGGTGGACGAAGCAGGCTTCAGCCCGGCCAAGCTGGCCGAGTTGATGGAGGTGAAGAACCACCTCTACGGCCGCGTCGACGACTACGCCGGGCGCGTGGGCGCGCAGTTCCAGCCCGGCGTGCGGCCCTGGCATGTGCCGGTGGACGTGGCGCTGCCCTGCGCCACCCAGAACGAGCTCGACGGGCCTGATGCGCAGGCCCTGGTGAGCAACGGCGTCCAATGCGTGGCCGAGGGCGCCAACATGCCGTCCACGCTGGAGGCGATCAAGGTCTTCGAGGAATCGCGCGTGCTGTACGCCCCCGGCAAGGCCAGCAATGCCGGCGGCGTGGCCACCTCGGGGCTGGAGATGACGCAGAACGCCATGCGCCTGTCCTGGGGCCGCGACGAGGTCGACGGGCGGCTGCACAGCATCATGCGCAGCATCCACGAGGCTTGCGTGCACCACGGCCAGCGCGCCGATGGCAGCATCAGCTACGTCGATGGCGCCAACATCGCCGGCTTCGTCAAGGTGGCCGACGCCATGCTGGCGCAGGGCGTGGTCTGACGGCCCTGCGGCCGGCCGCGCTGCCAGGCAGGCAGGGCAGGAAGGCGGGCCGCAGCAGCCATCACAGGGTTCACCAGGGTGCAGGCGCACCCGCCGCCGAGCGCGTTTCCTCCAGAATGGACGCGCGCCGCCCCGACCTCCGGCGGCCGTGGGGAGGCAAGATGCCAGGCGATACCGCGCCACTGCAGCTTCATGTTCCCGAGCCGACCGGCCGGCCCGGGCAGCTGACCGACTTCTCGTTCCTGCGCGTGTCCGCAGCGGGCGAGGTGGCGCGTCCGGCGGTGGACATCAAGGCCGCGCACACGGGCACGATGGCCTGGAAGCTGATCCGCGTGCTCGACGACGAAGGCCGCGCCGTCGGCCCGTGGGTGCCGCAGGTCGACGTCGACCACCTGCGCCGCGGCCTGCGCGCGATGCTGCGCACGCGCGCCTTCGATGCGCGCATGCTGATCGCGCAGCGCCAGAAGAAGATCTCGTTCTACATGCAGGCGCTGGGCGAAGAGGCCATCGCGGTGGCGCACGCGCAGGCGCTGCAGCCGGGCGACATGAACTTCCCCACCTACCGCCAGCAGGGCCTGCTGCTGGCGCGCGACGACATCGATGTCGTCGAGCTGATGTGCCAGCTTCTCAGCAACAAGCGCGACCCCTTGCGCGGCCGCCAGTTGCCGGTGATGTACTCGTACCGGCGCGCCGGCTTCTTCTCGATCTCGGGCAACCTGGCCACGCAGTTCGTTCAGGCCGTGGGCTGGGCGATGGCCTCGGCGATCCGCGGCGACACCAAGATCGCCTCGGGCTGGATCGGCGATGGCTCCACGGCCGAAGCCGACTTCCACAACGGCCTGACCTTCGCGCATGTCTATCGCGCGCCGGTGATCCTCAACGTCGTCAACAACCAGTGGGCGATCTCCACCTTCCAGGCCATCGCCGGCGGTGAGGGCACCACCTTCGCGGCGCGCGGCGTGGGTGCGGGCATCGCGTCGCTGCGCGTCGACGGCAACGACTTCCTGGCCGTGCTCGCGGCCTCGCGCTGGGCGGCCGAGCGCGCGCGGCGCAACCTGGGGCCGACGCTGATCGAGTGGGTGACCTACCGCGCCGGCGCGCACTCCACGGCGGACGACCCGTCGCGCTACCGGCCCGCCGACGACTGGACGCGCTTTCCGCTGGGCGACCCGGTCGAGCGGCTGAAGCAGCACCTCGTCGGTCTCGGCGCCTGGTCGGACGAGGAGCACGCGCAGACCCAGCAGGCGCTCGAGGCCGAAATGGCCGCGGCCCTGAAGGAAGCCTTGCAGCACGGCTCGCTGCAGGACGGCCACATCCCGCCGCTGGAGACGATGTTCGAGGGCGTGTACGAGCGCATGCCGGCGCACCTGCAGGGCCAGATGCGCGAAGCCGCGCTGCAGCACAAGGAAGGTGGCTGAGCATGGCCACGATGACCATGATCCAGGCCCTGCGTTCGGCCATGGACGTGATGCTGGGCCGAGACCCGGACGTCGTCGTCTTCGGCGAGGACGTGGGCTACTTCGGCGGCGTGTTCCGCTGCACCGAGGGGCTGCAGGCCAAGTACGGCAAGCAGCGCGTGTTCGACTCGCCCATCGCCGAGGGCGGCATCGTCGGCGTCGCGGTGGGCATGGCGGCCTACGGTCTGAAGCCGGTGGTGGAGATCCAGTTCGCCGACTACTTCTATCCGGCGTCGGACCAGATCGTCTCCGAGGCGGCACGTCTGCGCTACCGCTCGGCGGGCGACTTCACGTCGCCGATGGTGGTGCGCATGCCCTGCGGCGGCGGCATCTACGGCGGCCAGACCCACAGCCAGAGCCCGGAGGCGCTGTTCACCCACGTCTGCGGGCTGCGCACCCTGATGCCCAGCAACCCCTACGACGCCAAGGGCCTGCTGATTGCGGCCATCGAGTGCGGCGACCCGGTGATCTTTCTCGAACCCAAGCGCATCTACAACGGCCCCTTCGACGGCCACCACGACCAACCGATGGTGCCGTGGTCAGCGCACCCCAAGAGCGAGGTGCCCGAGGGCCACTACACGCTGCCGCTCGAGTCGGCCGCCGTGGTGCGGCCGGGCGAAGACCTGACGGTGCTGACCTACGGCACGATGGTGTTTGTCGCCGAGGCGGCGGCGCGCGAGACCGGCATCGACGCCGAGGTGATAGACCTGCGCAGCCTGTGGCCGCTGGACCTGGAGACGATGGTTCGGTCGGTGCGCAAGACCGGCCGCTGCGTGGTGCTGCACGAGGCCACGCGCACCAGCGGCTTCGGCGCCGAGCTGACCGCCCTGGTGCAGGAGCACTGCTTCTTCCACCTCGAGGCGCCGATCGAGCGCGTGACCGGATGGGACACGCCCTACCCGCACGCGCTGGAATGGGCTTACTTTCCCGGCCCGCAGCGCGTGGGCCAGGCCTTTCGCAAGCTGATGGGCGGTTGAGGCGGCCATGAGCATCCACACCATCCGCATGCCCGACATCGGCGAAGGCATCGCCGAAGTCGAAGTGGTCACCTGGCGCGTGCAGGTGGGCGACAGCGTCGCCGAAGACCAGCCGCTGTGTGACGTGATGACCGACAAGGCCGCCGTCGAGATCCCGTCGCCCGTCGCAGGGCGCGTGCTCGAACTGGGCGGCGAGGTCGGCCAGTTGCTCGCGGTGGGCGCGACGCTGCTGCGAATCGAGACCGGTGCGGCCGGCGCAGATGCCCCGCCGGTCGCGTCGGCTGTCCCGCAGCCGACACCTTCGACGCCCAGGGCGCCGCTCGTCCCGACGCCGCCGGCCCCAGCGGCCGAACGCT
>JALHPY010000106.1 GCA_022842305.1 Rubrivivax sp. | reverse complement strand
GCCAGGCCGGCGCGCAGTTCACGCACGGGCAGCGTGACCAGGGTGTCCAGGTCGCAGACCACGCGCGCCGGCTGGTAGAAGGCGCCGATCATGTTCTTGCCCAGCGGGTGGTTGATGGCAGTCTTGCCGCCGACCGAAGAATCCACCTGTGCCAGCAGCGTGGTCGGCACCTGCACGAAGGGCACGCCGCGCATGTAGGTGGCGGCGGCAAAGCCGGTCATGTCGCCCACCACGCCGCCACCCAGCGCAAACAGCACGGTGCGGCGGTCGCAGCCATGCGCCAGCAGGTGGTCGAAGATCAGGTTGAGCGAGGTCCAGTCCTTGTGCTGCTCGCCGTCGGGCAGCAGCACCGTGCTGATCTGGCGGTACAGCGGCGTGAGGGCCTGCTGCAGCGCCGCGCCGTGCAGCGCCCAGACGGTGGGGTTGCTGACGATCACCGCCTGGCCGGCCGCCGGCAGGCCTTGCCAGGTGGCGGCGGTGCCGGTCAGGCCGGCGGCTATGAGGATGTCGTAGCGGCCGCCCGGCGTGTCGACGGGCAGGGCGCCCGTGGGGGGCGTGACGGGGGCAGGGCTCATGGGCGCCGAGTTTACGGCGCGGGCCCGATGGGGCCGCGGACTCTCAGGCCGGCTGCCCGCCTTCGGGGGGTGCCGTCTGGCCGGTGTCCACCAGGCCGGCCAATTCGAGCTGCATCAGCACCATGCCGATGAGCGCCTGCACCGACGGCCGCGCCGACTCGACCACGAAGTGCGCCGTGCGCCGGTACAGCGGATCGCGGTCACGGTAGAGCGTTCGCAGGCGCTGCAGCGGGTCGGCCACCTGCAGCAGCGGGCGCTGGGTGTCGTGGCGCAGCCGGCGGTACAACTCTTCCGGCGTGGCGCGCAGGTAGAACACATGGCTGCGCGAATGCAGCGCGTCGCGGTTGGACGGACGCAGCACCGCGCCACCGCCGGTGGCCAGCACGATGCCCGGACGCGCCGTCAACTCCTCCAGCATGTCCTGCTCGACATCCCGAAACGCGGCCTCGCCCTGTTGGGCAAAGACTTCGCTGATGCTGCAACCCAGGCGGTGCTCGATCTCTGCGTCGCTGTCGACGAAGGCCAGACCCAGGTGCTTGGCCAAGTGGCGCCCGACCGTGGTCTTGCCACAGCCGGGCATGCCGACGAGCGCAATGCTCAGGGGAAGCACGCGATCGCTGTCGGCCCTGCGCCGCGGTAGATCGTCTGCGAGAAAACCGTCACCAAACCGCGAGGCGAACGCACAGTGATAGTGATGGTGCCTGACGTCGTGGTGTCGTCAAAGGAATAGTTGATCGCTGAGGCTGACGGCGTGAGTGTGCTGGGCACGGTGCCACCTTGAACAGATACGGTGAGGCCGGTGGTGGCCGCGGCTGAAACCGCTGATCCTGCCGCTACCGGATTCAGCGCGATCGGATTGGCATCAGCGACCAGAAAGGAAAGTGAGCCAACCTTGCCCATGTTGGCGAGCGCCACATTGGCACCGTCACCCAGCAGGAAGAACTGCTCTGTGGTGGCACTGTCGTCAATGGCGTAGGGCGAGGTGTTGATTTGGTCAATCAGCGTGTCGCTGGCACAAGTGCCCGCTGCGCTTGCTTGCACGGCGCGAGAATCCGGAATCGCACGCCATCCCAGGCGGGCCTCGGAAGTGGAGAAAACTGTTTGGATGGCCTTGCGCACATAGGCTCGGCCCCAGCCGGATACACAGGTGCTGAGTGGCAGATTCGTGCTTGTCCGGACCCGGGTGGGCGCCTCTACGCCCAATCGCAGCAGTGGCGAATTGGCTACCTGGCAGGCATCGGTGCCGGTGATCGACAACGAGATGAACTGATCTTCGGCGCCATTGAAGCTGCCGTTGAACAGCCGGTCCAGAAAGATATCGCCTAGGTCCTGGTAGTCCTCGCCGGCGGTGTATACGTTGTCACCGTTGATGTCGAGAAACGATTCCTCCCCCAGCGCGTAGGCCAGTACCGAGACCCGGCCGTCTGCCGGCCGGGGAGAGGAAGTCTGGAAATTGGCCGTCGCGCTGGCAAGGCCGTTGGTCAGCGTCGTGAAGCGGATCGCCTGCACTTGGCCCCCTTCTGCGACAAAGTTGATGGCAGTGCCTTCAGGAACCGGGTTGCCAAGGCGATCCGACGCGATGACCATGTATGTGTTGGTCGAGCCGTCGACGTTGAAGCCTTCGATGTTGAAAGTCCCCTGCGACAGCGAAAAGTTCTGCTGCGAAGGCAGGCCGACGGCCACTGCCAAGCTACTGGATACCGTCGAGATGGTGGAACCCGCCAGTGTGGCGCGGACTCGCACAGGGGTCGGCACGGTGCCTGCGTTAATACGCACCAGCACGTTGCCGTTGGAGTCGGTGCGCTTGGTGACGGGAACGCTGCCGTCGTCGATCAGCAGTCCACCAGCGAGGGTCGTCGGCTCGAGCAACACGTCCCGATTGGGCACTCCCAGGCCATTGGCGTCGCGTACCTGGAAAGTGACGACCGAGTTCTCAGTAAAGCCCGAACCTTTGAGAAATATCTCGCTAGGTGTGGCCGACACAAAGGCAACGCTGGCCGCCGTGGGCGCGGTCAGCCTGATGGTGCGCGTGGTCGTAGCAGCCGTCCCCGTAATGGAAGCCTGCAGGCCGTCGCTGACTTCGAATGCACCGCATCCGGCGTCGCGGTAGGTAAAGGTCGCGGTTCCCGTGCTGGTGGTCACAGCGTCCGGCGTCAGCGTTGCGCGTCCCTGGCTGACGCATGAGGACGAGATTGCCACGTTGACAGGTGTTGCCGGGCTGGTGCCGCCCAAGGTCACCCGCAGTTGGGTCTGTGCGTAGGCCCCCAGGCTGGCCCCCGTACCCAGGTCGTCGGTGAAAGTTGCGATCGACACGTTGGTGGCGGTGAGTTGAAATCCGCGCGATCCGGTGACCACGGCAGTGCCTACGGTGGTCGTGGCGATAACGGTGTCGGCTCCCACAGCGGCAGCATTTGCCGGCGACAGGTTCACGGTGGCAACGCCGTCGCCGTTGGTCAGAGCTGATGTCGAACTGAAGCTGCCCAGGCCCGCGGCCGTGCTGAAGGAAACCACCTGGTTGGGCGGCTTCGAGCCATCGCTGGCTGTGACGACGGCGCTCACAGTGGCTGGTTGCGCCGCAGTCACCGTTTCGTTGTTCAACGTAACGTCCACGCGATAGGTGAGCGCGGTGCCACCACCACCAACACCCGCGCCACCACCGGTGGTGCCACCGCCCGAACCGGCACCGAACGGCGTCGTACCCGAATTCCCCCCACCCCCCCCGCAGGCCGCCAGGGCCAGCAAGGTAACGATGCAGAGCAATCGATTGAGTATCTTCATGGGCAGATTCCTGGGGCGGTCCGGCTGACGGTGCGGGGTACGGCGCGTGCCTTAGCGCGCCGCCGACCGGTCGGTCACGATCTTGGGGGTGATGAAGACCAGCAGTTCCGTCTTGCGCGTGCTCTTCACGCGGTTCTGGAACAGGTAGCCGAGGTAGGGGATGTCGCCCAGCAACGGCACCTTGTTGATCTCGCTCGATTCGTCCTGCGTGAAGATGCCACCGATGACGACGGTGCCGCCGTTCTCGACCAGCACCTCGGTGTTGACCTTCTTGGTGTTGATGGCCGGGCCGGCGGCGGTGAGCGCGCCGCGGCTGTCCTTGCTGACCTCGAGCGTGAGGATCACGTTGCCTTCGGGCGTGATCTGCGGCGTCACTTCCAGGCGCAGGCTGGCCTTCTTGAACGCCACCGAGGTGGCGCCGCTGGAGGTGGCCTGCTGGTAGGGAATGTCCTCGCCCTGTTCGATGCTGGCTTTCTTCTGATCAGCGGTGATGACGCGCGGGCTGGAGACGATGTTGCCTTTGCCCTCGGCCTCGAGCGCCGACAGTTCCAGGTTGAGGAAGCGGTTGGCGGTGGCACCGAACAGCGACAGCGCAAAGCTCGCGGCCGTGGCGTTGAAGGCCGTTGCATTGGCCGGCAGGTTGACGAACTGTTGGTCGTTGGCCGAGGGGAAGGTCGCGGTGTTGCCCCCCTGGATGGTCTGCGCGTTGATGGCAGCGTAGTTGCCGCCCACGGCCACGCGGTTGTCGCCGCCCACGCTGTAGCCTGGTGTGCCGCCACGGATGCCGCGCAGGTCGGCGCTGCCCAGGCGCACGCCCAGGGTGCGGCCGAAGGTGTCGTCGGCCTCGACGATTCGCGCCTCGATCAGCACCTGGCGCACCGGGATATCGATCTTGCTGATGAGGGACTGGATCTCCTCGAGCTTGCTCGGGATGTCGGTGACGAAGAGCTGGTTGGTGCGTGTCTCGAAGATCACGCTGCCGCGCGGGGACAGCATGCGCGCCGTCTGCCCACCCGGTGCGGTGCCGGCGCCTGCAGACACGGTGTTCTGCCCGGTCAGCCCCTTGGCCACTTCTTCGGCCTTGGTGTAGTTGAGCTGGAACGACTGCGTGCGTGTGGGCTCGAGGTCGGCGATCTTGCGCTTGGACTCGAGGTCGATCTGCTCCTTGGAGGCCAACTCGTCCTTGGGCGCGATCCACAGCACGTTGCCGTTCTTGCGCACGCCCAGGCCCTTGCTCTGCAGGATGATGTCCAGCGCCTGGTCCCAGGGCACGTCTTTCAGGCGCAACGTGACGGTGCCGGTGACGGTGTCGCTGGTGACCACGTTGAAGTTGGTGAAGTCGGCGATCACCTGCAGCAGCGCCCGCACCTCGATGTTCTGGAAGTTCAGGCTGAGCTTCTCGCCCTGGAAGCCGGGGCCCTGGGTGAGCTTGTTGGGGTCGACCTTGACCGGGCGCACCTCGAGCACGAACTGGTTGTCGCTCTGGTAGGCGCTGTGCTCCCAGTTGCCCGAGGGCTCGACCACCATGCGCACGCGGTCGCCGCTCTGGAAGGTGGAAACGGTTTGCACCGGCGTGCCGAAGTCGGTGACGTCGAGCCGGCGGCGCAAGGACTCGGGCAGGGTGGAGCGCAGGAACTCGACCACCAGGCTCTGGCCCTGCTGGCGGATGTCCACGCCCACCTGGGTGCTGGGCAGGGCGACGATGATGCGTCCGGTGCCGTCGGGCCCGCGGCGGAAGTCGATCTCGCGCAGCGCCAGCGGCGCGGTGTTCTGCGCCGGCGCGAACTGCGTGGCCGCGGGCTGATCGGCTGCAGTGCTGGGCGCTGCGGCCACGGGGGAGCCGGCCACGTCCAGGATGAGCAGCAGCGTCTTGCCCTGCAGTTGCGCACGGTAGCCCGAGGCCTGCTTGAGGTTGAGCACCAGGCGCGTGCGCTCGCCGGCGGTGGCTACCGCCACCGATCGCAGGTTGCCCTGGTTGACCTCGACCGTGTTGCGGCCGATGGCGTTGACCACGCCCGGCAGGTCGATGGCGATGCGCGGCGGTGACTGCACCGAGAAGCCATTGGGCACGGCGGCCAGCGGCTCGGACATCTCGACGCGGATGACCTCGGTGCCCGCCTGTTGGCTGCTGGTGATCGACTGGATGGCGTTCTGGGCCCAGGCCGCGGACGGGAGCGCCACGGCGCCGGCGGCACCGATGGCGACGCAGACGGCTGCGGCGATGGCTCTCCAGTGGATCATGTTCTGTTTCTCCTGACGTGTGCTCATCGCGCCCTCTCCTGGAGCTGCAAGGTGGCGGGGCGTTCGATCCATTCGCCGGCTGCGTCCTGCACGATCTCGCGCAGTGCGATTTCGGTTTCGCCGATCCGCGTGATGCGGCCGTAGTTCTGTCCCAGGTAGTCACCGACCTTGACCTGGTACAGCAGGCTGTCCACGCGCAGCAGCGCGAAGGGCTGGCCCTGCTTGTTGACGCTGCCGACCATGCCCATGCTGTCCAGCGGGTAGGCTTCCAGCGGTTCCTTGCGGCGGTTCAGTTCGGCCGACAGCAGCGAATTGGGCTGCCGCGCTTCCTGCTTGAGTGCGACCGTGAGCTTCTGCAGGCTGAAGGGATCGATCGCCTGCGCTGACTGATAAGGCTGGGGATCGAACTTCTTGGGGGCCTGCAGCGGCGTGATGTTGGGCTTGACTTCGCGCCGCTGCTGTTCCATCCACTGGCGCAATTCGTCGTGGTCGGCGCTGCAGCCGGCCATCAGGGCGGCCAGGCCCAGGCAGCACAGCGCGTGCAGGTGCGGCTGGCGCGGGCTCATTTCTTGGCTCCTGCGGCGCCGGCCGCCTTCTTCTGCTCGGACACTTCGGTGGCGTCGAGGTAGCGGTAGGTGCGCGCCGTGGCTTCCATGACCAGCAGGCCGGAGTTGTCGCGCACGCCCAGCGGGGTGATGGCCAGGTTTTGCAGCGTCACGATGCGCGACAGGTTGGCCACGTCGGCGGCAAAGGAGCCCACGTCGTGAAAGCGGCCGGTCACGCGGATGGCGATGGGCAGCTCGGCGTAGTAGTCCTTGACCTGCACTTGCCCGGGGCGGAACAGCTCGAACTGCAGCCCGCGTCCCAGGCCAGCCTGGTTGATGTCGGACAGCAGCGCGTCCATCTCGGCCTTGCCGGGCAGCTGCTTCTCGAGCTGGGTCACGTATTCCTGCACCAGCAGCTTCTGCTTGCGCAGCTCGCTCAGGTTGACGGCCTGGGCCAGGCGGCCGCGGTAGTCTTCCTTGAGCCTGGGTTCCTGCAGGCGCGAGGTGTCGAGCTCTTCGGTGGCCGTGGACAGCAGCAGGAACCAGCCGCCGGCCACCGTCAGTGCCGCTGCCCCCAGCCAGGCCGCGGTCTTGGGCAGGATGGGCCACTGGCCCGGCTCGTTGGGGTTGAGGTTGCGGAACTGCCCGGTCGCGTGTTCGACGTAGGTGCTCAGCTCGAAATTGGTCGATGCCTTGGCCATGCCGACCTCACGAAGCTTTCACGGGGGGCGCTGCCGGCGCCGGGCCCGATGCCGCAGCGGCAGGGGGCGGGCTGCTTTGCGGGCGCTTGAGCGTCACGCGCATCGCGAACTCGTACAGCCGGCGCTGGTCGCGGTTGGCGCCGCCAGCGGCGGCCTTGATCTCGATCAGCTCGGGCCGCTCGAGCCAGGGTGAGCTGTACAGGGTGTTGCGCAGGAACTCGGACACGCGCTCGTTGGTCTGGGCGGTGCCGTTGACGGTGACCACCGCGCCGTTCTGGCGGATGCTGGACAGGTACACACCCTCGGGCGTCTGGCGCACCAGTTCGTCGAGCAGGTGCACCGGCACGTTGCGGTCGGTCTGCAGGTCTTCCACGGCCTTCTGCCGCGCCTTGAGCGCCTCGATCTCGGCGCGCAACGTGGCGATGTCCTTGATCTGGTTGTCCAGGCGTGCGATCTCTGTCTTGAGGAAGGCGTTGCGCGAATCCTGGGCCGAGGTCATCTGCTGCAGCACCGAGTACCACACCCCGGTGATGCCCACGCCGATGAGTGCGCACACCGCCAGGGTGATGAAGAAGGAGCGCTTGCGCTGCCGGCGCTTGGCCTCGCGGTGGGGCAGCAGGTTGATCAGGATCACTGCGGGAACCTCCGCATCGCCAGCCCGCACGCCGTGAGGTACGCGGGGGCTTCACGCCGTACGCGGCTTTCGCGCACGGCCGAGCCGAGTTGCATGTTCTCGAACGGGTTGACCACGTTCGAGGAAAAGCCGGTGAGGTCGGTCACGCGGTCCTTCAGGCCGGGCAGGGTGGCCGTGCCGCCGGCCAGCATCACGTAGTGCACCTTGTGGTGCGGCGTGCTGGTGAAGAAGTACTGCAGCGCGCGGCCGATCTCTTGCGAAAGGCTGTCGACGAAGGGCGTCAGGATGGAAGCGTCGTAGTCCTCGGGCAGGTCGCCCTGCAATTTCTTGGCTTCGGCCTCTTCGAAAGAGAAGCCGTATTGGCGGCTGATGAGCTGGGTGAGTTGCGAGCCGCCGAAGGCCTGGTCGCGGTCGTAGAGCATCTCGTCGTCGCGCAGCACCTTCAGGCTGGTGGTGTCGGCGCCGATCTCGAACAGCGCCACCAATGCGTCGCGGCCTTCGTTGGGCAGCGCTGCGACGACGCGGCTCATGGCCAGGCGCGAGGCGTGCGACTCGATGTCGAGCACCGCGGGCTTCAGGCCGGCGGCCTCGGCCAGGGCTTGGCGGTCCTGCACGCGGTCCTTGCGCGAGGCGGCGATCAGCACCTCGACGTCGCCGGCGGAGGTGGCGCTGGGGCCGATGACGCAGAAGTCGAGGCTCACCTCGTCCAGCGAGAAGGGGATGTACTGGTTGGCCTCGGATTCGACCTGCAGTTCCATCTCTTCTTCGCGCAGGCCGGCGGGCAGCATGATCTTCTTGGTGATCACGGCCGACTGCGGCATGGCCATGACCACGTTCTTGGTCTTGGTGCCGCTCTTGCCGACGACCTTCTTGACCGCTGCGGCCACCTCATCGAATTTCTCGATCTGGCCGTCGGTGATCCAGCCCTTCTCGAAGGGTTCGTAGGCGAAGCGCTCGAGCACCAGTTCGCCGGTCGCGGTCTGGTCCAGTTCGACCAGCTTGACGCTGGACGAACTGATGTCGAGCCCGATCATGGGCGGGTGCTTGCGGCCCAACAATGCGTCCAGAAAACCCAAGTTACCTACTCCCCCGCCCCGCGGCCCATCGGTTCACAGCACCCTCAAAGGCACCGAACACGGGCCCCAAGCTTGTTAAGAAGTTACTTCAATGCTAGCAGTAAAGCCCTTGTGCACCAAAGAAAAAAGCAGTTTCGCCGCGTAGCGTACGTTGCCAATCGCTGACGCGCATCACCGGAGTTGAAACAAGCCGCAAGCCCTGCGGTCCAAGGGCTTTGCCAGGGCCCCGTTCGGCCCGGGCCCGCGACAGGCCCTTCCTATAATCCGCCAGCCCGATCGCCGGGTTCCGTTCCCCATGGCCCCCACCGATCCCGCAAATGCCCATTCTGACCCGGCCGGCCGGCGCAAGTCGCAAGCGTCGGTAGCGGCGCGCGCGCTGGGCCGCACCCTGGGTTGGGCCTTCGGGCTGCTGTTGGCCGGCTTGCTGTGCTTGTTGTGCATCGTGGCGTTGGCGTTGGCGGTGGCCTATCCGAACCTGCCCGAGATCAGCAGCCTGAGCGACTACCGGCCCAAGCTGCCGCTGCGCGTTTTCTCGGTCGACGGCGTGCAATTGGGCGAATTCGGCGAGGAAAGACGCAATCTCACTCCCATCGCGCAGATTCCGCAGGTCATGAAGGATGCCGTGCTGGCAGCCGAGGATGCGCGTTTCTATCAGCATGGCGGCGTTGATTACAAGGGTGTGGCGCGGGCTGCGCTGGAGAACCTGCGTGATGCGCGCAGCCAGGGCGCTTCGACCATCACCATGCAGGTGGCGAGAAACTTTTACCTTTCGACCGAAAAGACCTTCACGCGCAAGATTTACGAGATCCTGCTGGCGCTGAAGATCGAAAGCATGTTGAGCAAGGACCAGATCCTGGAGCTCTACATGAACCAGATCTTTCTGGGCCAGCGTGCCAACGGTTTTGCCGCCGCCGCCGACATCTATTTCGGCAAGAAACTCAAGGACGTGAGCGTGGCCGAAGCCGCCATGCTGGCCGGCCTGCCCAAGGCGCCCTCGGCCTACAACCCCATCGCCAACCCCAAGCGCGCCACGCAGCGCCAGCGCTACATCATCGGGCGCATGTTCGAGAACGGCTTCATCACCGAAGCCCAGCACGACGAGGCCCTGTCCCAGGCGCTGCGCTACCGCACGCAGTCCGACAGCGCGGTGCACGCCGAGTTCGTGGCCGAGACCGCGCGCCAGTTGGTCTACGCCCAGTACGGCGAGGAAACCTACACGCGCGGCCTGAACGTCCACCTCAGTGTGAAGGCCGCCGACCAGATGGTGGCCTACCGCGCGCTGCGCCGCGGCCTGATGGACTTCGAACTGCGCCAGGTCTACCGCGGCCCCGAGTCCTATGTCGACCTGCCGGCCGACCCCGCGCTGATCGACGCCCGCGTGGCCGAGGCCCTGGCCGAGCACCCCGACAACGACGACCTGCGCGCGGCCGTGGTGCTCGAGGCCTCACCGCGCAAGGTGGTGGCCATGCTGCAGTCGGGCGACAGCGTCACCGTCACCGGCGACGGGCTCAAGCCGGTGGCCTCGGGCCTGTCGGACAAGGCCGGCCCCAAGAAGAAGATCCGCCGCGGCGCCGTGGTGCGCGTGCTGCGCGGTCCCAAGGGCGACTGGATGCTGACCCAGGTGCCCGAGGTCGAGGGCGCGTTCATCGCCATCGAGCCTGCCACTGGCGCCATCCGGGCGCTGGTGGGCGGCTTCGACTTCAACAAGAGCAAGTTCAACCACGTCACCCAGGCCTGGCGCCAGCCGGGATCGAGCTTCAAGCCCTTCATCTATTCGGCGGCGCTGGAGCAGGGCTTCACGCCGGCCACGGTGGTCAACGATGCGCCCTTGTTCTTCGACGCCGCCGAGACCGGCAGCCAGCCCTGGGAGCCCAAGAACTACGACGGCAAGTTCGAAGGCCCGATGCCGCTGCAGACGGCGCTGGCCAAGTCCAAGAACATGGTCTCGATCCGCGTGCTGCGCGCCACCGGCACCGATTTCGCCCAGGAATGGCTGCAGAGCTTCGGCTTCGAGGCCGACAAGCACCCGCCCTACCTGACCATGGCGCTGGGCGCAGGTTCGGTGACGCCGCTGCAGATGGCCGTGGCCTACAGCGTGTTTGCCAACGGCGGCTACCGTGTGGCGCCGGCGCTGATCCAGCGCGTCACCGACAGCAAGGGCAAGATCTTGCTGGGCACACAGCCGCCGGTGCTGGACGAGACCCTGCGCACGCTGCCGGCGCGCAATGCCTTCGTGATGAACACGCTGCTGCAGGAGATCACGCGCAGCGGCACGGCGGCGCGCGCCCAGGCCACGCTGCGGCGCAATGACCTCTACGGCAAGACCGGCACCACCAACGATTCGATGGACGCCTGGTTCGCCGGCTTCCAGCCGACCTTGGCCGCCGTGGTGTGGATCGGCTACGACAACCCCAAGAAGCTGGGCGACCGTGAGACCGGCGGCGGCCTGGCGCTGCCGGTGTGGATAGAGTTCATGCAGCACGCGCTGAAGAACGTGCCGGTGCAGGATCTGGAGCCGCCCGAAGGCGTGGTGCATTCGGGCCCCTACTGGAGCTTCGACGAATTCGCCCACGGCCAGGGCGTGCAGAGCGTGGGCCTGGACGACAAGCTGCCGGATGCCGCCAGCGAGGACGAGCGCAAGGGCATCCTCGACCTGTTCCGGCGCTAGAACCCGGCGCGCCTAGAAGCGCAACGGCTTGCCGGCCTGCGTGCTGGCGTGGCGCGACAGCGCGTCGAAGAACTCGCTGCCGTCGCGCGTGTCCAGCCAGTGGCCGCCCACCCAGCGGTAGTGGTAGCCGCCGGCGCGCGCGGCCAGCCAGATCTCGTGCAGCGGCGGTTGCATGTTGACCACCACCTTGCTGCGGTCGGGGAAGCTCAGCTCGAGCAGGCCGCCGGTGCGCTGGGTGTCGATATCGACCACGTCGTCCTGCAGCCAGCGGTCGGCGGTGGCTTCGATGCGCGCCAGCAGGGCCGTGGCTTCGCGGTGGTAGGCGGCGTCGTCCAGCGCTGATTCGGCGGGGGCCGTGCTCATAGAATCCCTTGCATGCGTCACGAGTTGCGATCGAGTTTAGCCCTGCGCTGCATCACCATCCTGCTCGCGGGCTTCGGCCTTCTGGCGGCGGCCGGCTGCGGCCAGAAGGGCCCGCTGACCCTGCCCAAGGCCGCGGCGTCGGCCTCGCCGGCTACGGCAGCCTCGGCAGCGGCGCGATGACGCTGCCCGGCGCCCCGTTCCTGGCCCGCACGGGCGGCGAACTGCGGCTCGAGGGCCACCCGCTGGCCGATCTGGCGCGGCAGTTCGGCACGCCGCTGTACGTGTACTCGCGTGCCGCCATGCGTGCCGCCGCCCACGCCTACCAGCGCGCGCTGCAGGGCCGGCCGCACCTGGTGTGCTACGCCATGAAGGCCAACAGCAGCCTGGCCGTGCTGCAGACCTTTGCCCAGGCCGGCTGCGGCTTCGACATCGTCAGCGGCGGTGAACTGCAGCGCGTGCTGGCGGCCACCGGCGACGCGTCGCGCGTGGTCTTCTCGGGCGTGGGCAAGACGCGGCCCGAGATGCGCCAGGCGCTGCTGGCCGGCGTGCGCTGCTTCAACGTCGAAAGCGTGGGCGAGCTTGAGCGGCTGAACGCCGAAGCGCTGGCGCTGGGCCGGCGCGCCCCGGTGAGCCTGCGCGTCAACCCCGACGTCGACGCCGGCACGCACCCTTACATCTCCACCGGGCTCAAAGGCAACAAGTTCGGCATTGCCCACGGCGAGGCCCTGGCCGCCTACCGTTTGGCGGCCGCGCTGCCGGGGCTGCAGGTGCTGGGCATCGACAGCCACATCGGCTCGCAGATCACGCAGATCGAACCCTTCATCGACGCGCTGGACCGCCTGCTCGACCTGGTCGAGGCGGTCGAGGCCGCCGGCATCCCGCTGCACCACGTGGACATCGGCGGCGGCCTGGGCATCACCTACACCGATGAGCAACCGCCGGCCGCCGACGAACTGGTGCGCCGCGTGCTGCAACGGCTGGATGCGCGCGGCCACGGCGGGCGCGAGTTGCTGCTGGAGCCGGGTCGCTCGATGGTGGGCAACGCCGGCGTGCTGCTGACCGAGGTGCAATACCTCAAGCCCGGCGATGCGAAGAACTTCTGCATCGTCGACGCGGCCATGAACGACCTGATGCGCCCGGCGATGTACGAGGCCTGGATGGCGATCGAGCCCTGCGTGCAGCGCGCCGGCCCGGCGCCGCTGTGGGATGTGGTGGGCCCGGTGTGCGAATCGGGCGACTGGCTGGGGCGTGAGCGCGCGCTGGCCGTCGCCCCGGGCGACGTGCTGGCAGTGCTGTCGGCTGGTGCCTATGGCATGGCCATGGCCAGCAACTACAACACCCGCCCGCGCGCCGCCGAGGTGATGGTGGACGGCGAAGCGGTGTACCTGATCCGCGCGCGCGAAAACGCAGCCGCGCTGTTTTCCGACGAGCGCCTGATCGGCTAGATCCGACCCTCGGCCACGGCGTGGCAGGCCACCTGCACGCCCGTTGTGGCGGCCACTTCAGCCAGCACCGGCCGCTCGGCCTTGCAGCGCGCGTCGGCATGCGGGCAGCGCGGGTGGAAGGCGCAGCCGGCGGGCGGCGCCAGCGGGTTGGGCACCTCGCCCTGCACCGGCGTGCGCGCGCGGCCGCTGAGGTGGATGTCGGGGATCGCGTCCAGCAGCATGCGCGTGTAGGGGTGGCGCGGCGCGGTGAACAGCGCCTGCTGCGGCGCCCGTTCGACCAGCCGCCCCAGGTACATCACGCCCACGTCGTCAGCCACGTGGCGCACCACGGCCAGGTTGTGCGAGATGAACAGGTAGCTCAGGCCGCGCTCGCGCTGCAGGTCCTTCATCAGGTTGAGCACCTGGGCCTGCACCGAGACGTCCAGCGCCGAGGTCGGCTCGTCGCACACCAGGAATTCCGGTCCCGTGGCCAGCGCGCGCGCGATGCTGATGCGCTGGCGCTGGCCGCCCGAGAACTGGTGCGGGAACTTCTGGCCGTCGGCCGGCGCCAGGCCCACCGACTGCAGGAGTTCTGCCACGCGCTCTTGCAGCGCAGCACCGGCGGCCAGGCCGTGCTCGCGCAGCGGCTCGCCCACGATGTCCAGCACCTTCCAGCGCGGGTTGAGGCTGGCGTAGGGGTCCTGGAAGATCATCTGCATGCGCCGGCGCAGCGCGCGCAGGGCGGCGGCGTCCTGCGCGGCGTCTGTCGCCTGGCCGTCGAACAGCACCCGGCCGCGCGTGGGCTGCACCAGGCCCACCAGCATGCGCGCCACCGTGCTCTTGCCGCAGCCCGATTCGCCCACCAGCGCCAGCGTGCGGCCGCGTTCTATGCTGAAGGACACGCCGTCGACCGCGTGCACGAACAACCGCGGCTGGCGTTCGAGCACGCGGTTGAGCCAAGGCGCCGAAACCTCGAAGGTGCGCGCCAGCTCACGCACTTCGACCAGCACCTCGACCGGCGGTGTGCCCGTCATGTCGCCACCAGCCAGCAGGCGGCACGCGTGGGGCCGGCGTCGCGCAGATCGGGACGCTCGACGCTGCAGCGCGGCAGTGCCTGCGGGCAGCGCGGGTTGAAGGCGCAGCCGGGGGGAATGGCGTTCAGTCGCGGCATGGCGCCGTCGATCTGCGCCAGGCGTTCGCGCGCCACGTCCATGGCCGGGATGGCGGCCATCAGGCCGGCGGTGTAGGGGTGGCTGGGGCGGTGGATGACCTCGGCCACCGGGCCGATCTCGACCAGGCGGCCGGCGTAGAGCACGGCCACGC
>JALHPY010000105.1 GCA_022842305.1 Rubrivivax sp. | reverse complement strand
TACTGTCGGACTTCAGAAGTCCAATCGAGAGGGAGGCGGCTGGCCTTCAACCTGGCTGACACCGGAGCCGGCCAATCCTGAGACCTACCGCCCTACCCAACCGCCTAGCGAACGCGACCGATTCTCTTCCGCAGGCCGCAACGAACCCGCCCAGAAGCCGGGTGACAAGCCATGCCACGCAGCTTACACCTCGTTCCATACCATTTGACCCTGTTAGCCGGCAGTTTGAATGATATTTAATAGTAGAAGAATACAAATGATGTTCATTTGACAGAACATCGCTCTATAGAGGCAGCAAGCTACCAAGCATCAGACAACGTATTCGACAGCTCAAGCTCAGTAATGGTTGCCTACAGATGATGGAAAAAGAACAACGTTTGATACAAAAAGAAGCCATACAAATCAGTAGAAAGATGATGTCGTATTTTTGCAAGTAGGCGGCGACTCATCAGGCATTGTCGGTGCGGCCCCGGAATCGAGCCTACTTGGCAGCTAGAACGCGGCAGCAGCTTTCCGCTCCGTCAATGCTGGCGCCAGCACGGCACGAGCACGTCGCTTGACTGTTCGTCGATGGCCAGCGCGTGGCTGTACTGCAGGGCGGCCAGGGAAGCGCAACCACCATCAAAGACAGGAGAGGGCAGACCAGCAGGCACTGTTGGGCTGAATCGGTCGCACATCGAAACCGCCCACCTCACCGGCGAATAGAGGCAGCTACTGGCCAGCGCTCACACTCCCCCCAGCGACCGCAGCGGCAGAAAGCCAATCTCACACCTGATTCTTCTGAACTCAGCATGCAGGAAGATAAATACAAACAGATGAGCAAGCTTTAAGAGTAGGAGCTTACAGAAGTGGCGCTGCCGTGAACCTCTGTGGAGGCAAATTCGGGTTCGTCAGGCAGTTCCGGAGCGTCGATTTTTCAGCCCAATTGACAGCTGCACACCACGGCCCACGGCGACCTTGACGACCCAGGGCCAGCTACGTGGACACGTAGGCTCTCAGGCATGCACTCCGGGTTCAAGGGCGTGGTTCATTGACCGCTTACTGTTGGTTGGCCGGCAGCCTGGCTTACGCCGGATCTGGCCATTTCTAAGAGCCTACCCAACCGCCTTGCGAATGCGGCCAGTCCTCCGAAAACCACGATGGGCCCACCAGTAGGTGATGACGATCCATGCCCCGCGCACTCGGGCGCGGCATCCATAAGGCACATGCGAAGGAGATGTGCGATGTTTAAGAGTAGAAGAAATAAAATACAATGTGTTTGATAGCTTTTATTGGTGTGATGGCAGCAACCTGCCAAGTATCACACCGCGCATTCGGCACTTACGGCACAGAAATCGACGCAAACCATCAATCAACCAAATATTGACTTTCAATGCAATAAGATTGGATAGGCATCAAAAGCGTGATGATGTCAGCATTTGCAAGATGAAGGCACGATCGAGTCGTCAGGACTTGTTGATGGAGTTCAAGTACCGAGCCACACGATAGCGAGGACACGGCGGCGGCCTTCGGCTCCGTCACTGCTAGTGCCGGCACGGCACGGGCACACGAGCATGTCGCTTGATTGATCGACTGCGCCTGCCTTCCTGTCCACGCTGCGGCGGTCGGGCAGGCAGGGGAACGTGGTGGGGAACTGGCGTGACTCTGCGCTTTGATGCGTTCAGGCACTCTCGCCTTGCGGCACGCTCCACCCATCCGCCAGCCAATGATCGCTGCTGCCGGCGCCACGCCTGAGCATGACACCAACCACCCCAAACAGGGATGGCTCTCAAAAAGAAGCACCTCAGACGATAAGATGACGATTACTTAGAGGCAGAAATAGCAATTTTGTCGACACGATGCGATTAAGATAACGACATGCCAATGTTGCCTACACCCCCACCGACGCACATGTTACCGATGAATCGGACAACGGTCTTAATCGAGATATAGAAGCAGTAGAGCTCCGTAGACCACAAATGCTACTAGATCAACGCTCCGTTGCCAGTAGTACGGCAAACCAACGGGCGTCGTCTTCCCAGACCCTCATCCGGCCGAAGCCGGCTTGTTGAAGCAGGCTGCGAAAGCCGGCCAACTGCCACTTGCGGGAGTCTTCGGTGTGGATGCGCTCGCCGCCGGCGAAGCTCCGCTCGGCGCCACGCCAACGCACCACCAGATTCTGTCTCGCCTCAAGATGCATCTCGATGCATGATCTTTCGGCGTTGAAGAACGCAACATGTCGCCACTGTGAAGGTAGAAAGTCTGAACCCAGCAGGCGATTCAGGTGCCGCAGCACGTTCAGGTTGAAGGCCGCAGTGACGCCCAGTTCGTCGTCGTAGGCCCGCTCCAGCACGGCCACCGGCTTGACCAGATCCACACCGATCAGCAAGCCGCCACCGGCAGCCAGTTCCCGGGCCTCGCGCAGCAGGCGTAGGGCGGACGGCGGATCGAAGTTGCCTATGCTGGAGCCGGGGTAGAACAGCAGCGCGGGGCCCCGCAACAGGCCGGGCGGCAAGGCCAGCCGCGCCGAAAAGTCCAGGCCGACGCCGGTGATGTCAAGCGACGGATGCCGCCATTGCAGCGCCCGCAGCGACTCGCCCAGGAAATCGGCCGAGATGTCCAGCGCCAGGTAGCGGCCGGGCTTGAGCAGGGGGAACAGCCGCTCGGCCTTGGCGCAATTGCCCGCGCCCAGGTCCACCAGCGGGCATCCCGTGCCAATGCTGGCCTGCACCGCGGCCGCCAGAGCATCGCCGTGGCGCGCCAGGATGGCCGCCTCGGTGCGTGTGGGGTAGTACTCGTCCAGCTCGGTGATGGCGTCGAACAGTCGCGATCCCAGGGCGTCGTAGAAGAACTTGGGCGACACCGTCGCCGGCACGGCCAGCAAGCCTGCGGCGGCCTCGTCCAGCCGGGAGGCGGCCTGGGGCCGGTACAGATCGACGATGCTGGGCGCGCGCAAGCGGCCTCCTGCAGGGCGGGGACGGTGCGGGCAATGTAGCCTGCCCAGGCCGGGGAGGCGCCAAATTCGGTTCAAATGCGCGGCTGGATGCACCTGCTTCCGCCCCTTCACACCCGAAAGCACCGCATGAACCCTCCGCTGCGAAAACGTCGCCTCATTCCCGCCCTGTTCGGCCTGGTTCTGCTGGCCTGCGCCAGCCTGGCGCAGGCGCAGCAGGTGCTGCGCGTCACGGCCATTCCCGATGAGTCGCCCACCGAGTTGGCGCGCAAGGCCGGGCCGCTGATGCGTTACCTCGAGACCCAACTGGCCGTCAAGGTCGAGTACACCCCGGTCACCGACTACGCGGCCTCGGTCGAGGCGCTGGTCAACCGCAAGGTCGATCTGGCCTGGTTCGGCGGCTTCACCTTCGTGCAGGCGCATGTGCGTTCCGGCGGCAAGGTGGTCCCCCTGGTGCAGCGCGAGGAAGACGAGCGCTTCCGCTCGGTCTTCATCACCACCGACCCGGCCATCAAGACCCTGGCCGACCTGAAGGGCAAGGACCTGAGCTTCGGCTCGCAAAGCTCCACCAGCGGCCACCTGATGCCGCGCAGTTTTCTGCTGCAGGCCGGGCTGGACCCCGACCGCGATCTCAAGCGCGTGGCCTACAGCGGCGCGCACGACGCCACCGCGGCCGCCGTGGCCGCCGGCAAGGTGAACGCGGGCGCACTGAACATCTCCGTCTGGGAACGCCTGGTGTCCGAGAAGAAGGTCGACACCGACAAGGTGCGCGTGTTCTTCACCACCCCGACCTACTACGACTACAACTGGACCGTGCACGCCGACATGCCGTCCGCGCTGCGCGACAAGCTGACCAAGGCCTTTCTGGCGCTGGACAAGAGCACGCCGCAAGGCAAGGAAGTGCTGGAACTGCAGCGTGCTACGCGCTTTGTGCCAACAACAGCCGATAACTACAAGGGAATCGAGGCCGCTGCGCGCAGCGCCGGTCTGTTGTAACGCGCCCTCCTGCCGTGCGCCTGGAGATCGAATGCCTCGAGGCCCGCCACGCGGCGGCGCAGGCCGCGGCGCCCTCGGCGCTGCGCGGTCTGAGCCTGCGCATAGCCACGGGCGAGGCCCTGGCGGTGATCGGCCCTTCGGGCGCCGGAAAGTCGACGCTGCTGCAGGTGCTGGCCTGCGCGTTGCCGCCGCTGCGCGGCCGGGTGCTGCTGGACGGCGTGCAGCCCTGGGAGCTGCCGCGGCGCCAGCTGCAGCGGCTGCGCGGCCAGCTGTTCCTGGCGCCGCAGCTGCCGCCGCTGCCGCCGCGCCAGCGCGTGGTGACGGCGGTGCTGGCCGGGCGCCTGCCGGCGATGAGCCTGTGGACCAGCCTGCGCTCGCTGGTGGCGCCGGTGGACCTGCCCGCGGCGCAGGCTGCGCTGCAGCGCTTCGACCTGGCCGACAAGCTGTTCGAGCGCGTCGACCGGCTCTCGGGCGGCGAGCGCCAACGGGTGGCGTTGGCGCGCGCACTGCTGGCGCCGGCGCGGCTGTGGCTGGTGGACGAGCCGCTGTCGTCGCTGGACCCCGTGCGCGCACGCCAGGCCATCGCCACGCTGGTGGCCATCGCGCGCGAACGCGGCGTGACCCTGGTGACCACACTGCACCAGGTGGACGCGGCGCTGGAGCACTTTCCGCGCATCGTGGGCCTGCGTGACGGCGCCCTGGCCTTCGACCTGCCGGCCGCGCAGGTGCAGCCGGCGCGGCTGGCGGCGCTGTACGAGGCACGTGACGACACCCCGCCCCTGCCCGCGGATGTGGCGCCGGCGGCGGCCCTGCCCGTGGGCGCGGCATGCCGTTGACGGCCCCGGCGCTGCGCGACCCAGCCTGGTGGCCGCGCGTCTTCTGGAGCCTGGCGGCGCTGGCGCTGCTGTGGCCGCTGCTGGTGGCCACCGAATTCAAGCCCTGGCTGCTGTTCGAGCCCGCGACCCTGGCCGTGGCCGGCCGCTTTGCCGCCAGCTTCTTCCCGCCGGCGCTGGGGGCGGAGTTCCTGGTCCTGGTGGCGCGCGAAGCCTGGCGCACGGTGGCCATCGCCACCGCCGGCATCAGCCTGGCGCTGCTCATCGCCGTGCCGGCCGCGCTGCTGGCGGCGCGCGCGCTGTCGGTGTCGGCGCTGTCGGGGCGCATGGCCGCCCTGCCCTTCGTGCTGCGCCAGCTGCTGCGCTGGCTGCTCATCGTGCTGCGCAGCGTGCCCGAGCTGGTGTGGGCGCTGGTGTTCGTGCGCGTGGTCGGGCTGGGGCCCACGGCCGGGGTGCTGGCCATTGCGCTGACCTACGGCGGCATGCTGGGCAAGGTCTACGGCGAGATCCTCGAAAGCGGCGATGCCGGCGCCACCGAGGCGCTGCTGCGCAACGGCAGCACACGCCTGCAGGCCTTCAGCTACGCCCTGCTGCCCGCCTGCGCCGCCGAGCTGGTGTCCTACACCGTGTACCGCTGGGAATGCGCCATTCGCTCGTCGGTGGTGCTGGGATTCGTCGGCGCCGGCGGCCTGGGGCAGCAGCTGGACAACTCGCTGAAGATGTTTGCCGGCGGCGAGGTCGCCACCATGCTGCTGGTGTTCGTGGCCCTGGTGGCGCTGGCCGACGCCGTGAGCGCGCGCCTGCGCGCCGCGCTGGAGTAGGCCGGTGAGCAGCCACATCACCGCGCGCGCACGCGGCCCGCTGTTCGGCCTGGCGCTGGCCGCACTGGTGCTGGCCAGCTTTGCCTCGCTGGACCTGCAGTGGGCGCAGTTCCTCTCGGCCGACGCCTTGCGCAGCATGGGCCGCTTCCTGGCCGAGTTCTTCCCGCCCGACCTGAGCCGGCCCTTCCTGGTGAAGGTCGGCGTGGCGGCGGGCGAGACCCTGGCCATGTCGCTGCTGGGCACGCTGCTGGCGGCCGCGGGCGGCCTGGCGCTGGCCGTGCCGGCGCGCCACGCGCCGGTGAAGCTGCTGCTCAATGCGCTGCGCTCGGTGCCCGAGCTCGCCTGGGCCGCGCTGCTGCTGGTGATGGCCGGCCTGGGGCCTTTTGCCGGCACGCTGGCGCTGGCGCTGCACACCACCGGCGTGCTGGGCCGCCTGTTCGGCGAGGCCCTGGCCAACGCGCCGCCCGGGCCGGCGCAGGCGCTGCGCGCGCAGGGCGTGGGCGGCCTGCGCGTGCTGCTCTACGCCACACTGCCCCAGGTGCTGCCGCAGCTGCTGAGTTACATGCTCTACCGCTGGGAAAACAACATCCGCGCCGCCGCCGTGCTGGGCGTGGTGGGCGCGGGCGGCCTGGGCCAGCTGCTGGCCTTCCACATGGGCCTGTTCCACATGGGCAAGACCGCCACCATCGTCGGCGCCATGCTGCTGCTGGTGGCACTGGTGGACGGCCTGAGCTACGCCGCGCGGCGCGCACTGATGCGCTGAACCCACACCCAGCCAAGCCCGGCGCCACACCCATCCCATTTGAGGATGGCCCCGGCCGCGCCGCCCTGGCAACATCCCCCTTAGCCACCGCATGGAGATCGCATGATTCTGCAGCCCCGCAAGGAGATCGCGCTGTCCACCGCGCTCGGGCCCAAGCTGCTGTTTGCCAGCATGCAGGCCAGCGAGGAGCTGGGGCGCCTGTATGAGCTGGAAGTGCACGCGCTGTCGCCCGACCCGGGCCTGGACGCGCTGGACCTGCTGGGCAAGCCGGCCGGGGTGTCGCTGTTGCTCGGCAATGGCAGTCTGCGGCAGTTCCACGGCATCGTTACCGAGATGGGCCCGGCCGGCGCGGCCAGCGAAGAGCTGTTCAACTACCGCCTGACGCTGCGGCCCGCGCTGTGGCTGCTGACGCGACGCGCCGACACGCGCATCTTCCAGGCGCTGTCGGTGCCCGACATCCTCAAGCAGGTGTTCGACGCCTTCCAGCTCGAGATCGAGTTCAAGCTGCAGGGCAGCTACGCGCCGCGCGAGTATTGCGTGCAGTACCGCGAAAGCGACTTCAACTTCGTCAGCCGGCTGATGGAGGACGAAGGCATCTACTACTTCTTCCGGCATGAGAAGTCGCGCCACGTGATGGTGCTGGTCGACGCGCCCGGCGCCCACGCGGCCTGCCCGGGGCAGGACCTGTACCGCTTCACCGAGACGCACCACCAGCACGGCGGTGCCGACACCGTGCTCAAGTGGAAGTCCCGCCAGCGCATCGAGACCGGCCAGGTGATGCTGACCGACTACGACTGGATGAAGCCGGCCGCGTCGCTGCGCAAGCAGGCCAAGGCCGATGGCAGGAACCGCCCGCAGTCGCTGGAGATCTACGACATCCCCTTCCACTACACCGCGCCGGCCGAGGGCGAACGATACGCCGGGCTGCGCCTGCAGGAGCAAGGCGCACGCGCCCGGCTGGTGGAAGGCGGCGGCCCCGTGCGCGCGCTGGCGGTGGGCCACCGCTTCACGCTCAAGGAACACCCGCAGCCCGCCGAGAACGGCGAGTACCTCACCGTGGCCACCAGCTTCGACGTCACGCTGGGCGGCTACAGCTCGGCCGACGGCGAAACAAAGGTGGAATGCCGCTTCCTGGCCATCCCGTCCAAGCAGGCCTACCGCAGCGAACGCACGGCGGCGCGCACGCGCGTGCCCGGGCCGCAGACGGCGCGCGTGGTCGGCCCGGCCGGCGAGGAGATCTACACCGACCAGTACGGCCGCGTGAAGGTGCACTTCGCCTGGGACCGCCTGGGCGCGGCCGACGAGAAAAGCTCTTGCTTCGTGCGCGTGGCCACGCCCTGGGCCGGCGCAGGCCGCGGCTGGATCTCGGTGCCGCGCATCGGCGACGAAGTCGTGGTCGACTTCATCGAGGGCGACCCCGACCGGCCGCTGATCACCGGCAGCGTCTACAACGCCACCAACATGCCGCCCTGGGCACTGCCGGCCAACAAGACGCAGTCCGGGTTGCTGACGCGATCATCCAAGGGCGGCGCTGCCCAGAGCAACGCCAACGCCCTGCGCTTCGAGGACAAGAAGGGCAGCGAGCAGGTCTGGCTGCACGCCGAGAAGAACCAGGACATCGAGGTCGAGAACGACGAGACCCACTGGGTGGGCCACGACCGCAGCAAGACGGTCGACCACGACGAGACCACCCACGTCAAGCACGACCGCACCGAGACGGTGGACAACAACGAGACCATCACCATCGGCGTCAACCGCAGCGAAAGCGTGGGCAAGAACGAAGACATCAGCATCGGCGACAACCGCAGCGAATCGGTCGGCAAGAACGAGACCATCAGCATCGGCAAGAACCGCGACGAGACCGTGGGCGAGAACGAGAACCTCAGCATCGGCAAGAACCGCGAGCACAGCATCGGCAAGGACGAGAAGCTCACGGTGGGTGACAACCGCAGCGCCCAGGTGGGCAAGGACGACAAGCTGCAGGTCGGCAAAAAATGGGTGGTGCAGGCCGGCGACGAGATCTCCTTCGTCACCGGCAGCGCCAGCATCACCATGAAGAAGGACGGCACGATCAGCATCAAGGGCAAGGACATCACCATCACCGGCAGCGGCAAGATCGGCATCAAGGCCAGCAGCGACGTGGTCATCAAGGGCAGCAAGATCGCCCAGAACTAGCCCGATGCTGCAAGTCGACAACCGCACCCCCTTCAACGCCGCGCTGGCGGTGTTTGCCGACCCGCGAGGGGTCGAGACCGCCTACCTGGCGGTGAAGGCCGCGTTCGACATCGGCCCCGAGGGTCTGCAGCCGATCGCGCGGCCGCTGTCGCTGCTGCCCGGCGACATGTACTGGGGCGACCCCGCCACCACCGGCCTGCGTGCGGCCGGCGAGCTGACGCTGTGCAAGCCTTCCACCGACATCGTGGTGCTGGGCCATGCCGTGGCGCCGCGGCCGGAGCAGCGCGCCATGCAGGCCAGCCTGCGCCTGGGCCCGGTGGCCAGCACGCTGCTGGTCTGGGGCCCGCGCCGCTGGCAGCGCCGCGGCCTGCAGTGGAAGCCGTCCGACCCCGAAACCTTCGAACGCGTGGCGCTGCGCTGGGAACTCGCCTTCGGCGGCTTCGAACGCGTGCCCGAGGGCGGCCAGGCCCAGGAGTTCGAGGTGCGCAACCCCGTCGGCCGCGGCTTCATCGGCCGCCGCGAAAGCGACTTCTCCGACCGCCCTCTGCCCCAGATCGAACACCCCGAAGACTGCCTCGAAGACCCGGGCCAGCGTTGCACGCCGGTGGGCTGGGCGCCCATCGCCCCGGCCTGGGCACCCCGCCGCCACTATGCCGGTACCTATGACGCGGCCTGGCAGAAGACGCGTTCGCCCTTCCTGCCGCGCGACTTCGACGAACGCTACCTGCAGACCGCGCCGCCCGCCCTGGTGTCGCCCGGCCCGTTGCAGGGCGGCGAACCGGTGCAACTGCTGGGCTGCAGACCCGCCGGCCAGGCCCTGGCCTTCACGCTGCCGCGCTGCACGCTGGACGCCCGGTTCCGCTTTCGCGGCGGCGAGCACGCCATCGAGCCGCGCCTGGACAGCGTGATCATCGAGCCCGATGCGATGCGGGTGCAGCTGATCTGGCGCGCTGGCTTCGCCGTCGACAAGCACCTGCTCAAGCTGAGCGAAGTGCGCGTCGACTGCGCCGAATATCCGCGCGACGAATACCTGGGCACGCACCTGCGCCGCGCCGCCTGAAACCATGAGCGAACGCCAACCGATTGCCATCCTCAGCGCCGGCGTGGTCACCGCGGTGGGCCTGTCGCTGGCCGAGACCGCGGCCTCTGCGCGGGCGCGGCTGGTGCGCCTGCGCGAGATTGCCTGGCGCGACCGCCGCTTCGAGCCCTTCATCGTGGGCAGCGTGCCCGACGACGGCCTGCCGCCCCTGGCCGATGCACTGGCCAGCCGCGGCTTGCAGTACCGCGAGACGCGCATGCTGCGCCTGGCCCAGGTGGCGCTGGAAGACGCGCTGGGCACACCCGAAGACCTGGCTTCACTGGGCATAGACCTCGAGCACCCGCTGCCGCTGTTGCTGGGCCTGCCCGAACAGCACACCACCCAGGCGCTGGACCCGGCGCGCTTCGTGCAACGGCTGGCACTGCAGGCCGGCCTGCCGCTGGACATCAAGGCCAGCGCCGCCGTGCCGCGCGGCCGCGCAGCCGCGGTGATGGCCTTGCGCACTGCCGCTGCCCGCCTGGCGCGTGGCGACTGCCGCTATGTGCTGGTGGGCGGTGTCGACAGCCTGGTCGACCTGTACGTGCTGGGCACGCTGGACATGGAAGGCCGCGTGCGCACGGAGGTCAACAGCGACGGCATGAGCCCGGGCGAAGGGGCCGGATTTCTGCTGCTGTGCACGGCGCAGGCGGTGCAAGAGCGCGGCCTGCAACCCCTGGCCTGGCTGCAGGGCGCGGCCGCCGGCCAGGAGGCCGGGCACCTGTACGCCGAGGAAGAGTACCTGGGCGAAGGCCTGGCCGGGGCCTTTGCCACGCTGCTGGCCGAGTCACCGCCGGCCAGCCCCATCGGCTGCGTCTACGCCAGCTTCAACGGCGAGCGCTACTGGGCGCGCGAGTACGGCGTGGCGCGGCTGCGCAATGCCGAAGCCTTCGATCCCGAGCACGCCGTCGAGCACCCGGCAGAATGCTTTGGCGACCTGGGTGCGGCGCACGGCGCCGTGCTGCTGGCGCTGGCCGCCGAAGGCGTGGCCGCCGGCTATCGCCGCTCGCCCTGCCTGGTGTTCGCCGCCAGCGACCACGCCGACCGCGCCGCGGCCCTCATCACGCAGGCGCCCGCCTGAACCCTGCAAAGGAGCCTCCATGCCCTGCACCGTCCACAACATCCGCGGCTTCGCCCACAAGAAGAGCGGCGGCATGAGCCTGGTCTTCCCCGACGTGTGCAAGACCGGCGGGCCGCCCGCGGGGCCCATCCCCATCCCCTACCCCAACCTGGGCAAGTCGTCCGACACCTCGAAGGGCACCACCACGGTCGAAGCCGACGGCGCCATGGTCATGGTCAAGGGTGCCAAGTACTCGCGCAGCACCTGCGACGAGCCCGGGCAGATGAAGGGCGTGATCAGCAACACGGTGCAGGACGTGTGCGAGTACATGATGTACTCGTTCGACGTGATGCTGGAGGGGAAGAACGTGTGCCGGATGGGCGATCCGTTGTGGCACAACAGCAAGAACATCATGGGGTGAGGTGATGACGCAGCTTGGTGAAGCGATCGCCATCGGCACCTTGCAGGCCGACAAGATCGAGTGCCCCTTTCATGAGACGAAGCACGTCTGTTCACCCGCGGTCGACAACCTTCGGGAAGGCGACGCCAGCACGCTCGGGAAGAACTTGCACGGGGGCAAAGAGCGCAGTTGCAGCACGGTTCAGCGTGGCCCTGGCACCCCTGACGATGTTTTCAACAAGGTCGAGTGGTCACCCGACCCGGAGTTGACGTATTCCGAGTCGAAGCGAGAAGTGCAATTGGTCGTCGGTGACGCCGATCGCATCTACCCTACGGCCTTCTCGGCGCATCACCTGATACCTGCGGGCGCTTCGCTGGCGAAGGCGGACAAGTTGAACCGATACATGAACTCCGGCTCGACGATCTGCTGCAACTTGGGATACGACGTGAATGGCAACGAAAACGGGGTGTGGCTGCCAGGCTTGCATGCCGTGAACGGCAAAGGCCTCGATCTATGGTCGAGCCGGGTGGCGTCGCGGGATCTGCCGGATGGCGAAGGCGCGGGATCGGTGCCGGTGGTGAAAAAGGTCGTGCGCGAAGAGCTCGAAACCGCGGAAGGGGCTGCAGTCAAGTCCTTCGACTACAAGTCGATCGAGGGCCCCTTGCCTGGCGAGGAAGGCGCGGCCGCATTCTTCGCAGACAACATGAAGTGGCGGTACGTTCAGGCCTCGATGCGTTTCCTGGCCACCGTGAACCACCCCGACGAGTTGGGCGCGCGCCAGTTTCACGACAGCCATCCCGCGTTCAGCGAACTTGTGCTGCGCCGCCTGAGCGATGTCGGCAACCGTCTCGAACAACTGCGTGGCACAGCCTTCGACAATTCCGCCGCCGAATGCGAGAAGTGCAGGAATGCCGCCGGCAAGCGGCCTCCGCCCGTTGCACTGCTCGGCATCCTGAACGGGATGTCGCGCGGTCTGCGGGGGCGACTGACGAAGGGCTCGCTTCAGAGCGACGTCTTCTACACATCGACGTGGTGCGGGCCGCGCTGATGCAATCTACATCCTGAAAGGCGCAAGGCGATGTTCTATGTCCTGTGGCGAGCGCCGGTGGTGGCCGAAGACGGCGAGCCCTATGGCTACTTTCATGTGCATGCAGAGAACCTCGAAGACACCGAGTGGCCCTGGGAGCAGGGCGGTCGATTGCCGTCGCCCCCCGACAAGGTTCTGCGCCTGCGTGTCCAGACCGACGATCAGGATGCACGCGTCTTTGCCGACTACGTTTTCGGATCGATTCCGCTGGTCAGCGAGCGCCTTCGCCGCGTCTGGGACAGCTTCGGAGTCAGCAACGTCGAGTACTTTGCGACTCAGGTTTCCAACCGCGATCAAGCCGTTGGTGTGCCTTGCTACTTCGCCTTCAACATCGTAGGCAAGGTCGGTGTGGTCGACGAGTCCGCATCGTCGGTCGAAATGCGCCCGTTCGGGGGCAGCGGGGCGACGATGTACAAACGCATGGCAGTCGACGCACAGGCCGCTGTTGGATTGGATGTCTTTCGCATGGCTGAGAACACCGGGACGATATTGGTTTCCGAGAGAGTGGCACAAGCCTGCATCGATGCCGGTCTTGACACATTGAAATTCGTGCCCACCGACAAGTGGCAACACTGAGCAACAAGGGGATTTCCATGGTTGAAAGGTTGTCAAATCTGAAGATCGTGAACCTGTCAGCGCCGCATTCGGTCACAGGGGCGGCAATGACTTGGTGCGTGGGCATCCTGGTGGCGGTACGGAGTGACGGAACGTTGTCGCTGAAGTTGGAAGACGGCGTCGAACTTGACGCGACAATCTTGCACACTGGCGCAGGTGCCAATCCGGTTCCCGCGGTCGGTGAGACTTGGCTCGTCGGCTTGATGCCGGCACCCGTCGGAGCGATCGCCTTCGGCCGCCTGGGCCCCCGCGCTGCTGCGGCGCCCCATTTGGTCTTCGAAGCCACCGAATCCCTCACCCTCAAGTGCGGCGAAGCCAGCGTCGAGTTGCGCGCCGACGGTCGTGCCATGGTCAAGGGCGAAGACGTGCTGCTGCGCGCCAAGGGCACCCAGCGCATCCGCGCCGGCAACGTGGCCATCAACTGACGCGCTGCCCATGACCGCGCCGGCGCCGCGCCTGCACTACATCCCGGAACTGCTGGAGATCCACGCCGACGAGCTGGCCTACCTGTGGGGCCAGCGGCGCGCCGCGATCCTGGATGCGCGCTACACGCTGCCCAGCTTTCTCGAGCTGAACGAGCGCGTCGAGGCCCATCTGGCCGGGCTTCTGGCCGTGCCCGCCGCCCTGCCCGCGCTGCTGGGCAAGCGGCTCACGGCTGCCGAAGACCGCGACGAAGCCTTTGCCGCCGCCGCCGGCCTGCTGCGCCTGCCCAACCCGGCGCTCTTCGCGCGCGTGGTCGAGGTCTTTGCCACGGCCAGCGGGCCGCGGCTGATCGGCCTGCGCGACGCGCTGGGCGGCGTGCCGCTGGCCGACGCGGCACCGGCCGTGCAGGCCTTGCTGACCCTGGGAGAGCCGGCGCGCGCCGTGGCCGCGGCCACGGTGCTGGCCCAGCGCGGGCAGCTGGCCCCGCAGGATCCGCAACTGCTGCGCCTGCTGCTGGACGCCGACGACGGGGTGGCCGCCCAGGCCTGGCGCGCGCTCACCCTGGTCGATGCGCGCCTGGCCGCAACGCCCGAGGGCGCACCGCCGCGCCCCTACAAGCCGGCGTTGCTGCGGCCGGCGCTGCGTGCCGCCGTGCTGGGCTGCGCCATCTGGAGCGCGCAGCCCTGGGTGCTGCGCGGCCTGCGCATCCTGGTGACCGAGGGCGACGCGGCCGCACTGGGCTGGCTGGCGGCCGTGGGCCAGCCGGAAGACGACGCGCTGATCCTGCAGGCGTTGCCGCAGCTGCCGCCCCTGCAACAGGCCGCGCTGGCCGGGCGCTGGGCGCAGCCCGCGGCCCTGGGGCTGCTGCTGGGCTGGATGAAGGGCCCGGATGCGGCCGTGGCCGCCGCAGCCGGCGAGGCCTTCACGCGCATCACCGGCGAAGACTTCCGCGGCGCGCGCGTGACACCGCCGCCCGCAGACGATGCCGACGACTTTGCGCGCGAGATGGCGCCCTCGGTCTGGTTGCCCGACCTGCCACGCGTGCAGGCCCATCTGGACGCGCATGGCGCGGCCTTGCAGGCCGGCACGCGCTGGAACCGCGGCTGCGATCTGCCCGGCGTCCCGCCGGCTGAGGTGTTGCGGCGCATCGACCTGCCGGCCCGCTGGGACGCCGCCGCGCGCGCCGCGCTGGCCGGCCAGCCTTTCGCCGCGCCGCCGCCGCCCTTGTAGCGAGCTCTGGCGCCCTCATACCAATTCGCGTTCATTAGATTAGATATCATGTCGATCCACGCACTTTCAGGAGTCGTGGATGAAGAATCTGATCGTGGGCGACAAAGCGACCGTCACGCGGTTGGCGGATCGGC